>NZ_JACLIC010000023.1:0-438817 GCF_019748695.1 Paenibacillus cucumis (ex Kampfer et al. 2016)
GAAATCTTAATGCATCTCAGATCCCTGAAAAAAACACGCAAAGACGTATCCCTGCATGATCCCATCGGTACGGATAAAGAAGGAAATGAAATCACATTAATTGATATCCTCGGCACTGAGGCCGATGATGTGGTAGATCGTGTGCAACTCAAAATTGAGAAAAGCAAAATTTATCGTAATCTCGACATTTTGGATGATCGGGAGAAAGAAGTCGTCATTGGCCGCTTTGGCCTTGAGGCTGGTGGAGAAGAGCGAACCCAGAGAGAGATTGCCAAGGAACTCGGTATTTCACGCAGTTATGTTTCGCGGATTGAGAAGCGGGCGTTGATGAAGCTGTACCATGAGTTCTATAAGCAAAAATAGATGTGAACTAAACATGTATGTGTTTATGTTTCAGGAGGGCGGCCTTTCGTTGTGAGGGGCGGCCCTTTTATGGTGGATGTACAATTCTTCTGAGCACGAGATGTATTGAAAATGAAATTTTGATGCATCTACGTGCTCTAACGTATTTCTACATAGTGAACTATATACGGATAAAGAAGGAAATGAGATTACATGAATTGATATTTCATATTCAATTACAATGAAACCCCGTGGAGGGAGGATCTTTTTCCCATATCCAATAATGAAAAGTAATGATAGGTATTCAGCGAAGATTATTATATATTAGATGGTATATTATTTTTTCATCACAGAGAGCATGAGCAGAAAGAGAGTGGTGGTGTACCATGCAGGAAGAAACGTTGACAAGAGGACTCAAGAACAGGCATGTGCAGTTGATGGCGATTGGAGGGGCGATCGGAACAGGATTGTTTCTTGGAGCGGGCAAAACGATTCAACTCACCGGCCCATCGATCCTATTCGCATATATCATTACAGGTATCGTATTATTCCTTATTATGAGAGCGCTTGGAGAGTTATTGCTGAGCAATCTGCAGTATCACTCCTTTGTGGATTTCGTGCATGATTACCTGGGAAATATGGCGGCGTTTATTACGGGCTGGACCTATTGGTTCTGCTGGATATCTATCGCGATGGCAGATATTACTGCTGTTGGTCTGTACACACAATTTTGGTTTCCGAACGTACCTCAATGGATGCCGGGACTGATTGCCTTGGTCATTTTGCTGGGCATTAATCTGGCTACGGTCAAGCTGTTTGGAGAGATGGAGTTTTGGTTTGCCTTGATTAAAGTTATCGCTATTCTGGCACTGATCGTGGTCGGTTTGTATATGATCTTTACAGGTTTTACAACAGATCAGGGTGCTGCAAGCTTCACGAACCTCTGGAGCCACGGGGGCTGGTTTCCGAATGGGATGCATGGTTTCATCATATCATTTCAGATGGTCGTGTTTGCGTTTGTAGGCATGGAACTGGTGGGGCTGACCGCAGGGGAAACGGAAAATCCGGAGAAAGTCATTCCGAGAGCTATTAACCGGATTCCCATTCGAGTGTTGCTTTTCTACGTGGGAGCCTTGCTGATTATTATGAGTATCTATCCGTGGAGTGCGATTGTGCCAACCGAAAGTCCGTTTGTACAGGTATTTGCGGCGGTAGGGATTGCGGCGGCAGCCGGAGTGGTTAATTTTGTCGTGCTGACGTCTGCCGCATCGGCATGTAATAGCGCTATTTTCAGTACAAGCCGTATGGTATATTCTATGGCCAAAGACCAAAATGCCCCTGATTCATTTGCACGTGTAAACAAAAGAAAGGTTCCAGCCAATGCACTTTTTTTCTCCACCATTGTGATCTTTATCGCGATTGTGCTGAACTACATCATGCCCGAAGGGGTTTTCACACTGATTACCAGTGTCTCAACGGTATGTTTTATATTTGTCTGGGGAATCATGGTGATTTGCCATCTGCGATATAAGCGTACTCAACCCGAACTGGCATGTCAAAGTCGGTTCAGACTGCCGCTATATCCATTTTCCAATGTGTTAATTCTGGCGTTCTTGGCTTTTGTGATCGTTGTGTTGGCGCTCGCAGAGGATACAAGGGTGGCGTTGTTTGTAACACCCGTATGGTTCCTGATCGTTTCAGTTATTTATATGATCAAGAAAAGAGCGAAGCAGTAAGGGGAAATGTTCATTCTAATTGAAACAGAACACCCGTTGGGGAGTAAGGAACTAAGGAACTAAGTAAATAAGTATTAAGAATTAAGGGAATAAGGAAAGAAAATAGAGAAAAGAGAGAATAGAGAAGAGCAATCTCCAAGGAGGTTGCTCTTTTCTTTCAGCCCGTTTTTTTACCCGAATAATTGGAATCAAGCCACTCCAGAACCACATCTACAGCTTCCTTATATCGCTGACCCACAAGTAGACCTGTATGTGTTGTACCCCAAAGCCCAACATAACTGGCTCCTAGTTGCTTCGCGGTTAATCGGCCTCTTTGTTCCTCGTCCTCAGACAACACAGCTTTGATCACCAGACCGGGACAAGTAATCAGGCTTCCATCAATGGATATCCCTTTTGCCCCGCAGAGTGCGGAGAAGGTTCGAAATGCTTTTGCCGATTCCATTTGCAGATAGTGTCGTTGAAAAGCGATATCCTCTGCGGTTTCATCGATCGTTTCGTTCTCCTCGCGTAGAGGAGCTGGCATGATTATTCCTGCTTCTATTCGATCCGTCAGGGGGTAAGGGAAGGCATCATGGACTTCTTTGCTGATACTGGTGTCAATGATTATTAAACCTGCCAAGTCAGCGGTTTCCGCAACCTTTTGGCTAAGTATGCCGCCCATGCTGAAGCCCACCAATATAGGAGGTTCATCAAGCAGAGATAATACCTCACGAATGTCTTCCAAATAATCCTCCACCGTAATTCGAGTCATGTCCATCACCCGGCTTCTATAATGGCTTCTGAGATTCATTGCAAAACAAGTCCATCCATGCTCTACAAAGTGGGGGATATACTTACTCCACATCCAGCTACCTGTGTATGCCCCGTGAACCAATAACAGCGGAGGATGCGTGCTTATCGATGTTGTGCCTGATCCTTGATTTCGATTTCCCCTGTAAACTTCAACGTGAAGTTCATGTTTACCCATTCGCTCTACCTCATGTACAGGTAAAAATTGTGTGTAATCAATCATAATAAATCCTCCTTGATAATTAGTTTGAAATCAAACTATTAATTCAAAAAAAATTAAAAGTTATCGTGTATTTTGATCAGAATGCGAAGCAGTTCATTTTTCTCATCATCTGTAACGTCCGTATAGAAGGTATCCAGCAATCGCTGTGAAATATCCTCAAAGATCGGTTGTAATGCTTCGCCCTTGGCAGTTAACTCCACATGAACAATACGGGAATCGCCTGTATCTCGTTCTTTGGCAACGTATCCGGTTCTCACCAATTTGTCCACAAGTGCAGTTACTGTCGATTTATCTTTGCGAATATTCTTGGCAATCTCCGCCATGGTCATACGCTGATGGTTGTAAAGTGCGTAGATGATATCTCCATGTGAAGTAGCCAGATCGTGAATGCCCTGTGCTGTCATCTCGGTCAAAATAAAACGACTTGTTTTCTCTTTAATTTTGGATATAAGTGAAACAGCATCTCTTGTTTTCATACTTGTAATATAATTGGATATCAAACTAATGTCAAGTGACTCATTGATATGGGAAAAACCACCCTGATTTGAGTAATAGAAAAACGGGTTACCAAGGTGGACGATGAAAAGCGCTAATGTTTATAGTAAAAAGTGTATCTATTGGAGTTTGGGACTAACAGGGTGAGTGTGATCTCCGCTCTTGACCTCTTCGAAAATGTCTGTTGAATTCGTACTCGTCTCTGTGGGCCTTTGTTTACTGAACTTGTGTTGTAGATCCGTATCAGGTTTAGTTGTAATGGTGTAATTACGCAAAATCTCTTCCAGATCGCCAACGGTCACTGGGCGAGCGTGTCGTTTCAGGACATACCCGAGTTGCCCGTTGGGTTCGACCGTTGCTGTCTGCAAATCATCTATACTTTTTATTCCTGCCTGTCTTAAATGCATCTCTAGCTGATCCATCGTATAACGCATTCGTTTCAGATTCGGAATGATGACTTTACCATCTTCCACAACAACCTTGGAGCGCCCGCTCATGATACGTTCAAAAAAGTTAAATTTCATTTGGAGTTGCTCTACGATGAGCAATGTTGCAATAAACACAGCTGCGGAGCCAATTGCTTTCCCCAGTTCATGGTTGGCAATCGGCTGCACAATCGTGGTTCCGATGGAGATCATAATAACGGTAGTGGCAACACTCATCTGAGAGATCGATTTACGACCTGCGATTCGTAGCAGGATCATACCAATGAGAACAAGTAAGACGGATTTCCAGATCCAATCCATGCAAGACATCCTTTCTTTTCCTAATTGAACGCTGATTATTAGACTGTTCCGGGATGCGAGGGAATATACCCAATCCATTCATTATGCTTATACCTCTGTTCTGATGTTCAACCAATAACGAACTTTCATTTTAACTACTTCTTCGTTTACAATAGGATATTGATGCAGTAAACAAAGGAGCGGTTACGCATGGCGAAACAGAAATATTACGTGGTATGGGAAGGAAAGAAACCTGGCGTATACAGCACTTGGGCGGAATGTAAGGCTCAGACGGATCAATATGCCGGAGCCAAATATAAATCATATGAGTCCAAGGCAGCTGCCGAAGCAGCGTATCGTGCTGGCTGGAAAGGGAACTGGGGTTCAAGTGCAGGTGGCGCTTCCAAGTCGAAGTCAGGCAGCAGCGGCAGAAGTACCGGGATGGAGACATCCGAGGAAGTGGACTATGATAGCATCTCTGTTGACGTAGGCACACGAGGCAACCCAGGGCCAGTAGAATATAAAGGTGTGGATACCCGCACAGGTGAGGTGCTTTTTTCCGTCGGCCCGATCTCGAAAGGCACCAACAATTTGGGAGAATTTCTGGCGATTGTGCATGCGCTGGCTTATCTCAAAAAAGAAGGTAGTAATAAAACGGTCTACACCGATTCGGTGAATGCGATGAAATGGCTGAAACAAAAAAAAGTTGCGACAACACTCCCACGTGACAACTCAACGGAAGAAATCTGGTTGATGATTGACCGGGCAGAGCAGTGGCTTCGCACGAATACGTACACGAATAAAGTGCTCAAATGGCAGACGAAACATTGGGGCGAGATCAAGGCGGATTATGGCCGAAAGTGACACTTCTACTCGAGTTAAAAAAAGATAAGCATGTCTATTAGAAACGATATTTACAATTTCCAATTTCCATTCTATAATCATCAGCATATGATAAGTCACACATATGGAGGAGCCTGTCATTTTAACAGGCCCTCTTTATCTTTTTGGGCCGGGATTCCGGCTATTGATCACTGGAACAGGTGAGATGAGTACACATTGCAGGAGGCAGACATGAGTTCCATTTATAGAAGTGAAGAAGGCAAGAGCAGTATTCTGGAAGAATACGAAATTTATTTGAGTGAGCTGGGCGAAGGATTTACAAGAGAGTATGTGGAGACACGTTTTGGGAAAACACATGTGTTGCTGACTGGGCCGGAAGATGGCAAGCCGTTATTTATTCTTCAGGGTGGCAATTGTGTGAATCCAATGACTCTGTCCTGGTTCTCTTCATTATTTCAATCCTATCGGATTATTGCGCCGGATACGATCGGCCATCCCGGGTACAGCGAGGAAACGAGCATTTCGGCTCGTTTTGACAGCTTGGCGATGTGGGTATCCGATCTGCTGGATCATTACAACATTGAACAAAGTGCGTTCATTGGTCCTTCATTTGGCGGCGGCATCATTCTGAGATTGGCTACTTATATTCCGGAGCGTATTGCATGCTCGGTGCTGGTAGCTCCCGCGGGTCTTGCGGTCAACTCCAGAATGAAAACCGCTCATGATATTACACTTCCACTCGTTAAGTATCGTATGACTTCTTCGCCAGCTTCTTTGCAAAAGATTACGGATAACCTGTCATGCCATTGTATGAAGGAAGCAGATAAAAACTTGATCGGCAAAATATTCAAATATGTCAGTCTGGAGCAGGATTTACCCAAACTCGCAGAGAGAGAAGAACTTGAAAATTATACCTCGCCTACACTACTTCTGGTCGGTGAGAAGGATGTCTTTTTCCCAGGAGATAAGTGTATTGACCGTGCTCAGAAAATTATTCCGAATGTACAGGCGATTAAATATGATACAGGCCACTTCCCTTCTCAGGATGTACTAAGAGAGATGAATGAGGAGATTCAGCAATTTTTAAATAAGCATTATTAAAGGCGATTAGCATAGGAACATGGGGTAGTTCGCATTTTTACGAACAGATTAACGAAACTGCCCCTTTTGTCGATACTATGTATAGAAGAGTGCTCGCATCTTCGATATAGAAAACGGAAGCTTGAACGAAAATGCACTTTCCGCGAGAAAAATGTTTCAAACGGTGGTGTATGGTTTATAAAGATGGTTAGCGATGATTTGACTCTCTGGTTGGATTTATTTCCGATGAGTTCAAGGATCAAATTCGTCGTTATGCGGCAAGTCTTCCGATCGACAAGCTTGAAAAGAGGTTTGGGATGAGAAAAAATAACTGGAACATGGCTTTGCAACGCAATGTCATTTTGAATGATACATATCAGGTAAGACAGGTATTGACTAGTAGTGAATTAGCGATTGTGTATGTTGGGCGGAATCGGCATACAGGTGCCAAAGTCGCTATAAAGGAATTTTTCCCCCATCGGATTGCTGCACGTCAGTCAGACAAGCGCAGTGTATTTTGTGCATCCCGAGGATACGGCGGACAATTCCATGAACTGTTATCTGTATTTCTTCAGGAGGGTGAGTTGTTGTCATCTCTTAATCATCCTCACATCATTACATATGTGGATCATTTTGAGGCCAATGATACGGGATATCTGGTCACAGAATATTGCGCCGGCATGATCTTGACCGATTATTTACAGGAGCGTAACCATGCGCTGCAACCCGAGTTTATTACAGATACGCTATTGCCGCTCGTGGATACGCTGGATTACATTCATAAACAAGGCATTCTCCACCGGGATGTCAAACCTTCCAATGTCATGGTGATGGAGGATGGCACGCCCAAATTGCTGGACTTTGGTGCGGCTGTGCGCTGGCCGATGCAGACCGGAGCAAAACAGGCGATTTTTACCTCTAAAGGGTATTCGCCGCTTGAATTTTATTCCGAGAAAGCAGTTCAGGGACCCATGTCAGATATCTATAGTTTGTCTGCCTTGCTTCATTACTGGACTTGTGGTCAGCCGCCTATGGATGTGAAGCAACGTTTGTTCCAAGACGAATTGCCTTCCGTCCGCAAGCACAATGAATATGTTAATCCGTGGCTTGCCCGAGTCATTCATTGGGGACTTATGGTGCGTTCGGAGAAGCGTTGTACCTCTCTGTTTTGGGTGAGAAGATCACTTCGCATTCAGGCCTTGGTGTGGAAGGTTCGCAAACCAGGTATGGTGGAGTGGATGCATGAGGAAAATGAGCATACTCAAGTCTATGAGCCGGAGCCGAAGAACCAACATGAGACGGCCTGACCGTGGTGAGTTTCAATGAAAGTGGAGTAAGACTGTGTTGCGTATAGCTGTGGTGTTTAAAGGAGACCAAATCGACTCTATCTGCAGAGAAGATTTGGTTTTTTTACTATTTTGGGTTTTACTATAATAAAGGTAGAGTTAATCTAGTATAAGCACGTTGGAGGAAAGAAGGTTGTGAACGAATGGAGTTTGAATTTCATGTTACCCTAAGTGACCTGAGCCCGCAAGAAAAGCAAACTTTTATCCGTATCTGTGAAGAAGAGAACGTAAAACCGGTCCTGATCGAACTCGATCAAGGAGAGCACATCCATCAACCCATGATTACGGGCATTGTCCATAGCGAGGATTTTCAGGATGTACAGCGTATCATTGAAGAGATTTCAATAACATTTAGGAATAACGGGTTCACTGTGGTACGTACAAAAGTAGAGATACCGGCTAAGGAGGAACGGTTTTTCAAACAACCGATGGTGCCTCAGTACAGACCTTATTTTGAGTGGCATGGTAAGGTTCAAGTCGAAGATGTGAATAGGCTGAAGCATATATGTGCGGGGACAGGTGGCCATATCTCCCGTAATTCGCTCCATAAGAATGGCAGTATAAGGTTTGTAACTGTGCGTGAGTATGAGCATGCAGATCATTTTTATCGTAGCGTCGAGGAAATTCATAACATTTTGCAAAGCAATCAAATTGAACTAATCAAGCAACAATATGAGCTGTGTATATATGATAGTCGGGAAGAGTTGGATCGAGGCTGGATCTGATTGAACCAGCTTGATGTGTTTAAGATAAGATTGGAGGAACAGTTGTGACGAGAAACGGGAATGAAATACCCATACATCGCTTCAATGAAGACGAGAGATTAATTATTGTTTTGGAAGCGCTACTGAAACGGGCTACGCTAGTCCATTCATCCTTTATTTTGAAAGGTAGCCTGTTAACGAGACAGTACTTGGAGAATCCAAGTCTGCGCTATGCTGAGGATATCGACTTTCTGTATAAAGGTACGATTGAACATGCGGATCAGGCCAAGCAGATTTTTACGGATTGGATGATTCAGGTGACCGAACTTGATCTGAATGATGGAGTCCATTTTCGCAGCTTTCGGGAGAATGCATTCTGGCGTGAAATTGATTACGCAATGGATGATGACTTTCCAACGGTGAATACCGATATCGCCTATGCGATCCAGAGTGAGTCCAGTGAAGGGAATCGGTACGAAGATGAGCTTTTTCTTGATATTTCATTTAATCTGAAGCTGGATGCAGAGCCTGTGGAGTTAAACTACCAACCGTTAAGAGGTGAGCCTTTTGTAGTTCCCTACACGGTTCCGTTGTCCACTCAAGTCGCTTGGAAGTTGCATCAGACGATTGTGAGACCGAGGTTCAAGGATCTATATGATCTGCAGTATCTCGTATCTCACCCTTCCTATGACAAGCAGGCTGCAGAAGATACGCTGCAGACACTCGTCAATGAATGTAGCATGACGACTAGTATTACGAGTGAAGATATGAAGAAAATATTAGTCGAAGATTTGCATCCACTGTATCAAGGTTTGGAAAACGATTATCTATTGAAGCAGCTTGCAGGGGATCGGGTACCTGAAGTTTATTTCATGGAAGTTGCTACTCGCTTGCGAAAAGCGCTGAATCGTGCGGGTATCCACCAAGAGGCTTTCAAACATCTGCCGTCCCCGATATGGAATAAAGGACAGAACGGAGAATATGGATATGAATGATTTTATGAACAAGGATGATAAGAATGATGTTATTTTGGGCTCAGCAGCCCATGAACTGGAGCAGATGGTAGAACAGGTCTGCGAACTGATTGGCACACCACTCGCAGAAACGACAGAACTGCAACGTCAAGTGCTCGCCGCTTTTGGTTTTGGTGCGGTGTACAGCATTACTCATCGTGATCGGCTGGCCGAACCCCAGGCTCATGCGCTAAGCATTCGGATGTTGATCAAACCGTTTAATTACAGTGAACAACAGGCAGTTGATTTTGCTGACGATCTGATTCGTGTTGCATCCAAGGAAGAGGTTCATCCAGTGATGAATACGATTATTCATCGCGGTATTAATGGACATATCCAGTTTGCGCAGGAGGATCACGAAGCTCTTGCTCGTAACATTCAGGAGATTATGGCGGCAGTTCAGCAACAAGGATAGATGTGGGAAGGTGAGAGACATGGACTACATGAAACTGAGCAAAGAGCTTTCCTATGCATTGAGACATGCGCCATGGGAATACGAGCTTGAGCTGGATGAAGAGGGATGGGTAGAGATTTCACAACTGCTCGTCGCTTTGCACGAAAGCCCAGGGTGGCGTAATGTAACAGAAGATGACATGCAACATATGATTGCAGTTTCGGAGAAAAAAAGGCACGAGATCAATGCTGGACGAATTCGTGCACTTTATGGTCATTCTACTCCGCAAAAAATATCCAAAATAGCTACACAGCCTCCCGAATTGTTGTATCACGGTACACCCGTACGTGCTGTGTCCTCCATCATGGAGCACGGTTTGCAGCCACGGCAACGGCAGTATGTGCATCTATCGGCTGATATGGATACGGCACGTCAAGTTGGACAAAGGCGAGATGATCAGCCTGTTATTCTACGCGTTAAGGCTGGACAGGCGGCACGTGAGGGTATTCTTTTTTACCATGGCAACGAGAGTATTTGGCTGGCTGATGTGATTCCATCGCGTTATATTGAGCAAGGTTAATCGATTAGTTAGGTTAAAGAATGTGTAAGTTTTGTTCGAAGAGCTCCATAATAATGTATACGAAAAGGGCTGTTCCCCGTCATCATGTGACGTATGGAACAACCCTTTTTCTATATCCTGTATGTTACCGTGAGGGCAACATGACGAATTTAATTACCCAAAATAGCTTTAAAACCTTCACTTAGCGGTTGAGCTGGACGCCCAAGCAATGTTTCCAGTGCATCGCTCTCTACAGCCAGTGCGCCTTGGCGAATAGCGCTTTGCATTTCAACCAGCATGGATACAACAAAATCAGGCAAACCTGCACCTTTCATGATGTCCGCATAAGCCGCATCGTCGACATTTTGCACGTTGATTTCCTGCCCCAACACTTCACCAGCAATGGCAGCAAGCTCAGCTTGTGTGCGCAGTTTACCAGACAATTCATAGACCTTGTTCTCATGTCCTTCGCCTGCAAGTACAGTAGCAGCAGCTTCAGCATAATCACGTCGAGTAGCCCAGCCAACCTGGCTGTCATTCGTGGCATGTACCCAAGGAGCACCATGTGTTACGGCTTGTACACTGCCAGCTTCATTTTCAAGGTACCAATTGTTACGCAGGAACGTATAAGGGATGCCAGACTCACGAATCGTTTGTTCTGTCTTGCGGTGTACCTCAGCAAGAGAGAGCGGGTTATGCTCGGCGTTGACCACACTTGTATAAGCGATATAACCGACACCTGCTTTTTTGGCAGCTTGAACAGCAGTCTGGTGCTGACGGATACGTGTCTCGTTATCACCGTCTGTGGAGATCAGTAGCAGGCGGTCTACACCGGCAAAAGCTTTCTCCAACGTTTCCGGTTGATCGAAATCCCCATGACGTACGTCTACACCCTGCGAGCGCAATGCTTCTGCTTTTTCTGGTGAACGGACACTAACAGCCAAGTCTGTTGCAGCGTTTGTCTTCAACAACGCGTCAACAACCAGTGAACCAAGTTTACCCGTAGCGCCTGTAACTAACAATTTCATTTTGTTTCCTCCTAAAATGTGGTTTGCAACATTTGCATCGTTAGCAGCTTCATTGTCATTGTTGAACAATCGTGTATGTACAGCGTACCTCTAGAGTATTAAAGCAATACCACTTCCGAGGAGTAGCTGTGGATGTGTGAAACAAAGTGTTTATCTATGTAACTATAATAGTTACATAATAAAGTGTTGTCAAATTTTAATATCTATAAAGACGACTAAAGTAGTCTGAATATATGGGTAAAAGGAATCAACCAATGGTTATTAAATTTTTTCGACTATGGAATAAATGAGAGGTGGTTCTTTTGGAGTGTTAAAAAAGAAACATATATTGGTTGAATATATGTAAAAATGGTATATAAGACCCAAAAATTTCAAGTTATATAGAACTAAGTACGATAGATTCATTGCGTATAAGAGAAGAAAAATGGTAAAACCTTCGACAAAATAGAAAATTATGTACGAATTGACAAATGTAAAAGCGATTATATAATGTGGGTATCTACAAATTAATCCATTTAGTTACAAATGATTCCAAAATAACGAATTGGCAGGAGTGAAACAGCGATGTGGTTTTTGGTTCTATGGTTATTTGGGCTTATTTCAGGAACGATTCATCTTTGGATGCTCGGTTTCCCTGGCGAAATGAGCGAGATTAGCAGAGTGTTATTGCTTCATCAGTTTGTGGTTACATTTGGACTTGTAGGTGTTATTGGTTACGTGGTTAACATTGCTAGAGCAGAACAGACAGCCAAAATGCTAGGTTGGCCAGGAGGACCGTTTCAGGTCAAATATGGATTCTCGCAAGTCGGACTTGGCGTTATGGGTATTATGGCGATCTGGTTTCAAGGGAACTTCTGGGTGGGTGTATTGGTTACGATGTACATATATGGTTTGAGTGGTCTGTGGTCACATACTTATGTCATGATCAAGAATCGTAAGGCAGATGGGGACAGTATCGGCAATTTGATAATGGATGTTGTCTATCAAACGTTTATCACCGTTCTTTCCATATGGGCTGGCGGCATCTGGGTAATGAGCTAGACAGAGACTGGATTTATGACAACACAGCTTGAATCTCAATTAATGAATGAGGTGTGGTCGTGATGGTACGTAAAACCGTGGAACTCTCCGAAACACAAAAGGGAATCTATTTTGATTGCCAAGTGAATGATCCATCTTCTTATAACATCTCCGCTTCGATACAAATCGAAAGGCTTCAACTTGAAGCCTTTCGACGTTCCATCGAGTTGCTCATGCATGAACAAGTCGTGCTCCGCACGCACATTGAGATACAGCAGGACAGACCAGTTCTGGCGATCCACGATGATATGGAGTACTCACTGATTATGCGGGATCTGAGTCAGGCTCATCAGGATGGCAAGGAACAGCAACTGGAGGGATACATTGAAGAATGTATTCAGGCTCCCTTCATATTGGAGCAAGGCCCTTTATTTCGAATCATGCTTGTACATATGGACGAGAACACGCATGTTCTTACTTTATGTATCCACCATTTAATCTGTGACGGTATGTCTCTGGAAATTTTTAAAAATAAACTTCTCCATGCGTACACCTGCATCCTGCAGGATCTACCTTTGGAAATAAAGCAGGATCAGGGCTTTATCTCTTATATCGAATCAGAGAATACGAAAATACAAGAGAACAAGTATAACCGTGAGCGTGAGTTCTGGTTATCCAAAATGAACGGTGCAGAGCCCCTGGCACTGCAGCATGACTATCCGGCTGGCGGTTCACAGACCGGTGTGGGACATGAGCTACGTTTTGATATTCCAGAGGTGTTGATGGCGGATATTACAGAGATGTCAAAGGAGCATGAGGTTACGGTATTTATGTTTTTCATGGGGGCATTCAGTATTCTATTGAATAAATATGCAGGCAAAGAGGATATCACGTTTGCTTCTCCGTATTCCCATCGTCCGGATATCGAATTGGAAGAAACGATTGGCTGTTTTGTACATATGTTGCCGATGCGGTTCCAGATTGACCTAGAATCTAAATTTGGTTCTCTCCTTGAGCAAGTTACTGCAGCCTGGATCGAAACGTATAAACACATTGGATATCCTAATAATCTAATCGTCAGAGACAGTATGTTGCAGGTGCAACCAGGCTCACCATCGGTATTTGATATCTCCTTTGTGTATGACTCATATGAGGAGGATCTGCCAGGAAGCCAGCTTGTGGAACAGGATAAGGTTACTTTCCCAGGTGATCTGATGGTTGTATTAAACGGCACACCTCAAGGTACACAGCTGAAGCTGCAATATAAACCGAATGTGTTTCGAACAGACTCCATTGAACGAATGGGTCAGCGCTTCTTATTCCTCATGCAACAGCTGGTAACTGCACCAGAGAAGAGCATTGGTGAATACAGCCTGCTGATGCAGGAAGAGCAGGAGCAATTGCTGCATCAATTTAACCAAACTTCATATTTTCCCTACACTCCGCAGCATATCATCGATGTTTTTCATACAAAAGTAACAAAGCACCCAGAACGAGTAGCTCTACTCGAAGGAAAAGAAAAACAAACCTACGCACAAGTTAATGCAAAGGCCAATCAATTGGCAAAACAGATCATCGCACGGAAAAAGACCGAAAACGAGGCAGTCGGCGTACAAATGCTACGTTCTTCCGATCTGGTCATCGTCTTGCTGGCTGTTCTGAAGGCTGGATGTGCTTTTGTTCCCCTAGACCCTTCCTATCCGGTATCCAGAAAAGCCTACATTTTATCCGATGCGAATATATCCACCGTTATTGCCATCCGGCCAGAAGCAGAGGATGACTCGCTTCCGGCTCACTATATCTACACAGAAGATGGGATGGTATACACGGGAGACAGCTCCAATCTCGAAGATCCTCTAGATCCTTACAGTCTCGCCTACATTATGTACACGTCAGGATCAACGGGCAAACCTAAAGGGGTCATGATTGAGAATCATAGTGTGGTCAATACATTGCTTGATTTGGAACGTCGTTTTCCAGTACAAGCGAGTGATGTGTATATGTTAAAAACTGCGTATACCTTTGATGTATCCTGTACAGAATTGTTTGGTTGGTTTATGGGTGAGGGAGCATTAAGTATTCTGCCGCCAGGCGAGGAGAAGAACCCGGACCAGATATTGACTACAGTAGCTGAACATCAGGTGACTCATATCAACTTTGTGCCGACGCTATTCCGTCTTTTTCTCGAGACGATGGAACTTCGTTCTGATCTCTCAGGACTGGACACGCTGAAATGGGTATTTGTAGGCGGAGAGGCCGTCACACCCGATATCATTAAAAAATTCAACCAACTGAATATCCGGGCAAGCCTGGATAATGTATACGGTCCTACGGAATGTACGATATGGGTCTCCCATTATCCATTGAGTGCCTATGAAGGGCATGGAAACATACCCATTGGTTCCCCATTGAACGAGTCCAGATGGTATGTCGTTGGAAGCCGGGATGAATTGCAGCCTTTGGGCATTCCGGGGGAACTATGTCTGAGCGGTGTAGGTCTTGCACGCGGATATTTGAACCTGGAAGAAATGACAAGGGAAAAATTCGTTCCTAACCCTTTCTTTGACGAAGAGAAGGACCCTGAGTATTTCAGAATGATGTACCGCACTGGGGATATGGTTCGCTCCCTTCCAAGCGGAACGATTGAATACCTGGGGCGCATTGATTTTCAGGTCAAAATTCAGGGTGCAAGGTTAGAGACAGGTGAGATCGAAAATACTCTTTCATCTTACCCGGGAGTCATTCAAACCGTCGTTGTGATGAAATCCTCCGAGACAGGGTCCGGTTTACTGTATGCCTATTATTTGTCGGAGCAGGAATTGCCTGTGGCTGATCTGAGAGACCATTTGTCCAAATCTCTGCCAGCTTATATGATTCCATCTGTTTTTGTACATAAATCGGAGTTCCCACTCAATAGTAGCGGGAAAATTGATCGCAATGCACTAATTGCAGATACCACTCATATTCACACTTCAAGCACGGCTTACGTTGCTCCAGCCACGGAATTAGAGCGGCAGATTGCATCGGTATGGGCAGAAGTGCTCGGTGTCGAGAAAGTCGGGAGAGATGATCATTTCTTTGAACTTGGTGGCAATTCATTTTCCGTTATTCAGGCTCATAATCGTTTAAAGCATCGTACTGATGTGGATTTCCCAGTGCCCCGCTTTTTTGAGCGTCCTACACTGCGGCAGTTTGCAGCATTGGGACAGAAACAGGAGACAGCACGGATACCGATGTTGCGAGAAGAACGTTTTGGACGGAAAGCCGGTATTCTGCGTGATGATATTGCCATTGTAGGGATGTCCGTGAATGTACCCGGAGCAGAGGATATTCATGAATTCTGGCGTAATCTGATGGCACAAGAGGAGAGCATTCATTTTTACAGTGATGAGGAACTGAGGACGCTCGGTGTAGACGAGGCATTGCTGCGTTCTCCTCGTTATGTTAAAGCCAAAGGGCGGGTCAACGGGATTGAGGAGTTTGATGCTGGCTTTTTCGACTATACACCTGGCGAAGTTAAAATGATGTCCCCTCAGTTCAGACTAATGTATCAGGGAATATGGGAAGCATTTGAGGATGCTGGGTGCAGACCTGATGAAGCAGGCAAAGTCGGCGTTTTCCTCGGTGGATCGGATGACTTTGAGTGGTATCGACAAGTGCTGTTCGGGGATGCGGGATACAGCAGCAAATATGAAGCATTTACACTCAGCACCAATCATTTTTTGGCTACACGCATGGCCTACAAGTTGAACCTTAGAGGTCCTGCTTATACAGCTCTTACGGGATGTTCAACGTCTTTGGTCACTCCACATCTGGCATGTCAGTCTTTAATCGTTGGAGAATGTGATGTCGCTGTGGCTGGTGGAATTACAGTAGAGCTGCCGAATGAAGGTGGCTACGTGTACGAGGATGGCATGATGTTTGCCTCGGATGGCCATTGCCGTCCATTTGATGCAGCTGCAAGCGGCACGGTGTTCTCCAATGGGATGGGGATCGTGGTGTTGAAGCGGTTGAGTGATGCATTGCGAGATACAGATCATATTTACGGTGTCATTAAAGGTTCAGCCATTAATAATGACGGTCAGGAGAAGCTGAGCTTCCTTGCGCCAAGTGTAAGCGGTCAGGCAGAGGTCATTCAGGATGCGTATCAGGCAGCCGGAGTTGATCCCGAAACGGTTAGTTACATTGAGGCGCATGGCACAGGCACACTTCTGGGTGATCCGATTGAAGTTGAATCGTTGACACGTGCTTTTGCCTCCGAGAAAAAGCAGTTCTGTTATCTTGGCTCAGTAAAAGGCAACGTGGGACATATGGATACAGCGGCTGGCGTTGTTGGTTTGATTAAGGTTGCACTTAGTCTTGATCAAGGATATATCCCGGGTACCGCCAATTATGAACAACCGAATCCGAAGATTGATTTTGCAAGCACGCCCTTCAAGGTCAACTCGCAGGGGGTGGACTGGAAACCAGGTGAAGCTGGTGTTCTGCGTGCAGGGATTAATTCATTTGGTGTGGGAGGCACGAATGCTCACATGGTGTTGGAGGAGGCTCCAAAGATGGACAAGTGCAGTCCGGATGATGATGTCAATGTAATGATTTTTTCAGCCAAAACAGAGTACTCGCTGAGCCGCACTGCTGAACAAATTATGGAGCATCTCGCGCAGCATCCAGAGATATCCATTTCGGACGCAGCGTGGACATTGCAGACCGGTCGAACGGGTTTTGCTTATCGTAAGGCACTGGTTCTGGATAAAAGCTGGAAAGATGATCCCGAGCAATGCATGCGTCAGCTGGAGAAGGCAAAAATGGTTCATTCGCCGCAAGATCGGCGTCCGGTTTATTTTATGTTCCCTGGGCAGGGCAGTCAGTATCAGGGCATGGGTGCAGCATTGTACAAATCGACAGAGCAGTCAGGCATTGCACCACTTTTCAAGAAGCATGTACAGCAGATTGTGGATCTGCTTCCTGAAGAAGAGCGAGAAGAGATTCTGTCTGTTGTATACGGTGATCAGCATCCAGAGCGAATTAACCAGACGGAGTACAGCCAATTTGCGCTATTCATGACCAGTTATGCCATGGCTCAATCCTTGATTGATCTGGGCATCAGGCCAGATGGCATGATCGGACATAGCATCGGAGAACTGACAGCAGCTGTGGTTGCAGGTGTATTTGATCTTGCAGATGCTGTACAGATCGTAAGGCTACGGGGACGTTTGATGCAGCAACAACAGCCAGGTGTCATGCTCGCCATCATGGAGGACTCTCCGTTGGTAAAATCCCAATTGGAAGAAGGTACGTGGCTGGCTCTAGTCAACACAACAGGTTCCAGTGTCATTGGCGGGACGGCAGAGGCGATTGACCGAATGGAAGAAAAGGCCGGAAGACTCGGCTGGAAATGCGTTCGTGTGAAAACCTCCCATGCCTTCCATACACCGATGATGAAGGATGCTGCGATGGAATTTGAACACAGTCTGTCCGCTTATTTGCTGCATAGCCCGCGGATTCCATTGCTTTCGAATACGAGCGGAACATGGGCATTGCCGGATGAGATCGTAAGTCCAGACTACTGGGCAAGGCATATTTTAGAGCCGGTGTTGTTTGAAGCAAACTTGGCTGAAATGTTAAAGGAAGAACAAGCTGTATTCATTGAGGTTGGGGCAGGACGGACATTAAGCTCATTTGTGAGACAGCACAGTCAGTCCAAGGAAACACAATCCGTATTGAATATGTTGCGTCACGTTAGAGAAACAGAACCGGACGTGCTGTATACAAACCGCAGAATCGCCGAGTTATGGTGCGAGGGCCTTCAGCCGGACTGGAAAGTACTCAAGGGACAGAACGTGCGCCGCAAATGCTCCTTGCCAACCTATCATTTTGATAAGCAGCATTATCCAATTGGCCAGTCGCTTATTGGTGGTTCGACGTTGGAAGGAACAAGCAGTAGTCGACATACACCTCAGTCGAGTGAACAATATAGCAACACGTCCCTTTCCGTTGCGGGAGGTTATGCAGGTAGTCTGGAGGCCATGAAACGGGTTGTTCTGGAGGCGTATGAAACGATTTTTGGCATAAATGACCTGGAAGAGCATGTTAATTTCTTCGCCGTTGGTGGAGACTCGCTCAAAGCAGTCAGTTTGTCCGCATCGATTCGGTCTTCCATCGGGATTCAGGCAGAGGTTGCGGATGTGTTTAACCATGCTACACCAGCCCAACTGGCGGAACATCTCTTTGCAATGGTTGAGCCGCAAGTACAGAAGCAGAACATGATTGAGGCTGCGCCGATAATGGATGCCTATCCAATCTCATCTGCGCAGATGCGTATGTTCACTCAATCCATGCTGGATCCAAATAGCACGGCGTATAATTTGCCGTCGGCTACCCTGATCGAAGGAGATTTGGATCATGCCAGAGTAGAGGCTGCACTGGAAAAGCTGGTGCAATGTCATGAAGCGCTTCGAACGACGTTTGCAATACGCGGAGATCAGGTGGTGCAGATGGTTCATGCATCCGTTCCTTTAGATTTCAGCTTTACCGAGCAGTATTTAGCCGATGAACAAGAGACTTCTGCTTTGATTCAGACGCTGATTCGTCCTTTTGAGCTTCATCAGGCTCCACTCATGCGAGTGAACCTGATTAGAACAGGAGCGCGCAAGCATCTGTTGTTCTTTGATATCCATCATATTATTGCGGACGGTACTTCCGTTGAGTTGATTACACGCGACTTCAATGCACTGTATTTTGGGGAGGAACGCACTGTCCGGTTACATTACAAAGATTATGCGGTCTGGCAACAGCAGCGTCTTACCTCTCAGGCTTATCAGCCGCATCAAACATACTGGCTGGAACGGTTGAGTCCAACACCGCCTGTACTGCAGCTTCCACTTGATCATGATCGTCCATTACAGCGAGAGATGAAAGGTGAACGAGTTCATTTCACGTTGAGCCACTCGTTAACGGAGCGATTGCACAAGCTGGCTTCATCCACGGAAGTTTCCATGTATATGGTGATGTTGAGTGTATGGAATCTTCTGTTAGCGAGTCGAACAGGTCAGCAGGACATCGTAGTCGGGACCCCCGTAGCGGGTAGGTTACAGGAAGAATGGAAAGAGACAGTTGGAATGTTTGTGAATATGATTGCCATGCGGAATTATCCAGCATCAGATCGGACCTATACCGCTTTTTTACAAGAGCTGAAACAGCATACACTCGATGCTTTTGCACATCAGGAGTATCCATTTAATGAGCTTGTAACGCAGCTTGGACTTAAGCGGGAACTGAACCGTAATGCCATCTTTGATGTGTGTTTTGATTATCAGAACATGGAACTGCATGATCTTGAGCTTCATGGACTTCAATTCAGTTCTATTCCTGTGGAGACCGGAGTCTCAACTTATGACCTGTTGTTAACATGTCAGGAGAACAGGGAGCAGCAAGTCATTGAAGGGTACATTGAATATGCGTTAGACCTGTTCCGGGGTGAAACGGTTGAGCGTATGATTCAAGAATTCATTGAACTATGTGAGCAGGTTGTGCAACAACCGGATGCACCTCTAGGTAAGCTGTATGAACGAGTCCAGCGTGCTTCGGGAGCTGAGGTTCATCGGTTGGCGGGACCCATTTTACATTATGATCATACCCTGAGCTTGCATCGTTTGTTTGAACTACAGGCAGAGCGTATACCAGACCAGACTGCACTTATTGTTTCTTCGGGCAAGGAACTTACCTACCTTGAGCTTAATGAGCGAGCGAATGCGTTGGCTTGGAAGCTAATTGATCGAGGGGTACGTAGAGATGAACCTGTAGGCATATTAACTGGCCGGGATGAAACTCTCATTATTATGTTGATCGCAGTACTCAAAGCGGGTGCAGCTTACCTGCCTATAGATCCAGCATTTCCACCGCAACGTATTCTGGACATGATGCAAGATAGCAAGATGAAGTTGCTACTGTGCACTGCTAATGAGGCCAATGTCGTGGCTTTTGAAGGCGAACGCATCGTTTATGAGCCTGATTTTGCTGACGAACGTTCAACTATTAATCCGAATGTGGACGTTCTATCTTCTGACTTGTCTTGTGTCATCTTCACCTCTGGATCCACCGGAAGGCCTAAAGGGGTAATGATTGCTCACGATGCGATGGTCAATTTTGTGGAAGACATCAGGCATCGAAACCTTTTTGAATATGAAACAGATCGAATGATTAGTGTAACAACGGTATCTTTTGATATTTTCGGATTTGAAGTGTGGGCACCATTGTGTACAGGGCATCCTCTATATTTGGCAGATGAGCAGGAACAGCTTGATCCCGTTCTTGCCGCGCGCCAGATAAGGCAGCATGGCGTAACGCATATTCTCAGCACGGTATCCCGGATTAAAGCATTTGTTGAAAATTCGGAATTTGCCAAGGTACTCCCTCATCTTCGGTGTGTTCTTACCGGAGGAGAAAGTGTTCCGGCAGGACTTCTGACTGATATTAAAAAATATTCGTCCGCCCGTGTCTTTAATATGTATGGCCCTACCGAAACGACGATTTGGTCAACGACCAAAGAGTTGCAACAATCTGGACTCATTACGATTGGCAAACCTATTGCTAATACGGAGCTTTATATCGTGGATGAAGAGGGTGAATTCCTGCCTCCCGGAAATTATGGAGAACTCTGCATTGCAGGCCGCGGGGTGTCCAGAGGTTACCTGAATAATCTGACCGAAACGACTGCCAAGTTCATTGACAATGCAAAGGTTCTGGGTGGACGTATGTACCGGACAGGTGACTTGGCTCGTGTGTTGCAGGACGGGGAGGTCGAACTAGCGGGACGTTTGGATCAGCAAGTGAAGATCAGAGGATACAGGATCGAATTAAACGAGATCGAGCAAATGGCTATGAGCTATGAACGTTTGAGAGAAGCCGTCGTGAAGGTCGAAGGAAACCAGCCTGAGCAGTTGCAACTGGTGCTCTACTACAGCTTGAAGCCGGACATAAGTGTATCGAATATGGAAGAGCAGGACACTTTGCTCAGGTCTTGGCTGAAACAGAAGTTGCCACAGTATATGATGCCTTCACGCATCATTCGTCTAGACAAGCTGCCAGTTCTGCCGAATGGCAAACTGAATCGGAATGCCCTTCAATGGACTGACTTTGGAGCGATTGAGGCGATCGAAGCTAATGAGAAGCCAGCTCCATCTTTAATGGCTGGTTCTTCTTCTCCAGTGGGAAGAGAACAGGCTCGCAAAGAGCTGGAGCAGATGCTGGTTGAAACATGGAAAGAGATGTTGAACCGGGATCATGTCGGAGTACAAGAGCACTTTTTTGATATTGGCGGTAACTCGCTAGGTCTGATCTTGATTAATAACCGGTTAAACGCTTATCTTGGGAAAAATATTCCGCTTGTGCAGTTGTTTGAACACTCTTCCATTACTTCGCTCGTTGATCATCTGATGTCTGAACAGATGTCAGCTTCTGTGGATGTACCTGTTCAGAATGAACACGAGCAAGAGCATGTATCCAGGGAAGTCATCGCGAGCACGAGCACTGCGGTCAAACCTGATCCTTCAATGATGCAAGAAAGAGTGATAAACATCAAAACAGATGCGGATGTGAACAGCAGGAACAGAAGCACTTCCCCATCGGATATCGCTGTTATAGGTATGGCCGGTCGTTTTCCAGGATCAAAAAATATCGAGGAGTTCTGGGATAATCTGATGGCAGGTAAGGACGGCATTACCCGACTGACTGAAGAAGAATTGGCAGCAGCAGGGGTGCGGCCTGAAGAGTATAAACATCCTGAATATGTTCGAGCCAAAGGCGTTTTGCAAGATACCGAGTTTTTTGATTCCGGATTTTTCGAATACCCGTATCAGGAGTCCGATATGATGGACCCGCAGATTAGACTGCTTCATCAGTGTTCCTGGGAAGCGCTTGAACATGCGGGCTGTGATCCATACCGGTACTCAGGTTCCATCGGTTTATTTGCCGGAAGCGGATTGAGTTTACCATGGATGGTTCAATTCCTGGGTCGTTCAGGTGATCTGCTGCAAGCTTTTGAAGCGATGACGCTGAATGAGAAGGATTATATTACGACACGTATATCTCACAAGCTGAATCTAAGAGGGCCAAGTATGGCTGTGCAGACGGCATGCTCGACCTCGCTCGTCGCGATTCATCAGGCAGCAGAATCACTGATCCGGGGAGAATGTGACGTGGCTCTCGCAGGGGGAGTGTCTATCTCTTATCCGCTCAAAGAAGGGTATCACTGGCATGAAGGCATGATCTATTCCAAGGACGGGCATTGCAGAGCGTTCGACGAACAGGCCTCAGGTACGGTTTCGGGGAACGGGTGCGGCATGGTTGTGCTGAAGCCGCTTCATGATGCTTTGCGCGATGGGGATCAGGTCTTTGCGGTGATCAAAGGCTCAGCGATTAACAATGATGGATTGGATAAAATCGGATATACTGCGCCAAGTGTTACCGGACAGGTGAAGGTCATTCAAACCGCACTTGACCGCTCGGGGGTGTCTCCACAGGAAATCAATTATGTGGAGGCACATGGGACAGGCACCAAGCTCGGTGATCCCATCGAGATCGAAGCACTTAGACAGTCCTGGGGAACGGATAAACGTAATTATTGCGCCCTCGGTTCGGTCAAAGCAAACATCGGTCATCTGGACGCTGCAGCGGGTGTTGCCGGATTTATCAAAACCGTTCTAACGTTGCATCACCGAACAGTTCCGCCGCAGATTTATATGGAAAGAAGCAATCCTATGCTGGAACTGGAACGCAGTCCTTTCTACATTAATCAGGAGCCGCAATACTTCAAAGATCAGCAGCAGGTTCTGCGCGCAGCGGTAAGTTCCTTCGGCATTGGCGGCACGAATGCTCACGTGATTTTGGAGCAACCGCCCGTACGAGAGAGTCAAAGTGTGTATCAGCCTGTACACTTACTCCCGTTCTCGGCCAAGAGCGAATCCGCTCTGGATCGAACGTATCATTCGGTTTTACAAGCACTCGAAAAAATGCCGGAACAGATGCCGAGTGCTGCTTGGACATTGCAAGAGGGAAGAAGTCGATTTAACTATCGTAAAGCTCTTGTCGTTGTGGATGGCTACGTCCCTTCGCAAGATCAGGTGGAGGAACATGAAGCACAAGCGAGTGTGAACCAGGGGGATAAGCCTAAAGTAATGTTCTACATCCGTGGGGATGTTTTATGGGAACCACACGTGATTCGGGAACTTTATGCTTCCAGGTATCGTAGTCTAGTGTCTGAACGATTCAAGCAATACTTTGAAGAAGTACTGAGCTTTTTTGAATCCAAGGAACAGTATGCACTTCGTCAAAGTATAGGCAGGCCAATTCGGGATTCAGACCTGAAATTTATGTATTGCTTTGTGGTGCAGTACGCTCTGTTTGCAACGTTGATTGAGTCAGGGGTTAAACCGGATGGAATGTGTGGAGAAGGTGTCGGTGAACTGGTCGGACAGGTCATTAGCAATACGCTTGAGTTGGCTCATGCGGTGCGTCTCTTATATAGCCGTGAAGATTGGCAGACACAAGAAGGTGCCTTGTCTGAGGCAATGAGTACGATCGACACATCAAAGAATTCTTTACTGTCTGCGGAAAAGATACTTTGGGTTACAGCCTGTCCGCTACAGAACGGAGAGCTTGTAGACAACGATATATTGAAGGATGCGCAGGTTATCTCTCTTACCGGAGATCGTTCCAGCTCGCTTGAAGCCGATATCTATTTCATGAAAACACTGGGATATTGCTGGTGCAGAGGCATCGAACTGAATTGGGCACATATTAACGGACAGAGCTCTGGGCAAAAGATATCTCTCCCTACTTATTCGTTCGATCCAATCGTTCATAAGCATGATGTTCCGCTGTACCTGCTTACAGGTGTACCTCAAACTGCGGCTTCTCAGACTTCATTACCAGAACAGGCGAACACAGGCAAGAGTAGAGTCCGTTTGAATGTGGATGAAGTATACGACACCACTGCTCAGTTCTGGCAAGAGTTGCTTGGTTGTGAATCAGTGAACTCCGAGGATGATTTCTTCCAGCTTGGTGGACATTCCCTCAAAGCTATCACTCTGGCATCCCGAGTCAAGGAAACATTCGGAGTTGCTATGGGACTAGAGGATGTCTTCGATCATTCTGTGCTTGCCCGTATGGTGGCATGGATCGATCAGCAACAAGACAATGGGTTGGATCATTCGGGATCAGGAGACAGCATTTTCCCAGCAGCATACAAAGACCGATACAAGACGACTTCTGCGCAACGAAGAATGTTCGTGGTACATGAATGGATGCAAGGCGAGAGCACAGCCTACAATCTTGCAAGTTCGTACCGGTTGAAGGGAGCGCTCGATACGGCACAATTTACAGCGGTGATGGATGCTCTCGTACAGCGGCATGAGGCGTTTCGTACGCGCTTTGAAATGCTTGAAGGTGAACTATACCAGGTCATTGAGGATCAGGTTTCAAGTGTAGTGGAGTTGCTGGAACTTGAAAAAGAAGAGCCGGAGCAGCAATTGATGCAATGGCTGCAACCATTTGATCTGACCCAGGCACCACTGGTTCGTGTAAAGCTTGCCCGCCTGTCCGATGACGAACATATTCTGTTCATAGATATGCATCATATTATCTCTGATCAGAGTTCCATCGCGATTCTTATGCAAGAATTTGCCCGGTTATATAGTGGGGAATCTTTAGAACCATTATCGATTCAGTACAAGGACTATGCTGAATGGATTGATCAATCTACATCAGACGGGCATGCTGCCGAAGATGAGGCGTTTTGGCTTGAAGAATTCAAGGATGTGCCTGCGTCTGTCGAATTGCTTACAGATTACCCGAGACGTGGAGAACTTTCTAACCAGGGTGGCCGAATTAGCAGTGAGTTTGGAGAACAGTTAAGTGAACAGATTAATGATTTTTGTGCAAAACAGGGATTGACTCCCTACATGTTATTCATGGCGGCTTTAAATGTGTTGATCTCCAAATACACGGGACAGCATGATCTGGTCGTTGGCACAGCTGTAGCCGGAAGAGAGAAGCCAGAACTGAATCACGTAATGGGTATGTTTGTAAACATGCTCGCCATTCGTACTATATTAGACAAGGATCAGCCTGTTGAGCTTTATCTGAACGAAGTTCGTAGCAAGCTGTTATCCTGTTATGAACATCAGCAATATCCATATGAAGCGTTGGTTGAGAAGCTTGATCTGATGGGTGATGGGAGCCGTAATCCACTTTTCGATATTGTTCTTAATTACATTAATATGGGTACGGATGAGCTTGAAGCAGGGACATTACAAGTTGAGTCCTGGATGGATGGCAAGGTGGATGCCAAGTTTGATCAGACCTGGACGGTTGTTGAACACCACCAACAGTATACGCTTGAACTGGAATATCGTTCTGAATTGTTCCATGCACGATCCATGGAAATGATGATGGACAAGTTCCGGTATATCTTAACTCAGATGGTCACAGGAGAGGTAGAGCGGGTTCGTCAGATCAAGCTTACTGTGCCTGAAGAGGATGAATGGCTGTTATTCGGTGTCAACGACAACCACATGGACTATCCGCGGGAAGCAACAATTCCCGAACTATTTGAGGAACAAGTTCAATTACATCCACAGAAGACAGCCTTGGTGTGGGGGAACGAGGAGTGGAGTTATGCTGATGTGTATGCACAGGTTCAGAAGCTTGCATCTCGCATACTCGGACAAGACGTGGCATCAGGCTCAAGTATTGCTTTGATCCTGGACCGCGGACCGATCCAGATGATCAGTATCCTTGCTACACTAACCATAGGTTGTAAATATGTACCAATTGATTCGGCATCACCGCCGGCTCGCATTGAATTTATTTTACAAGATTGCAATGCGTCTATACTTTTGACCGAAGAATCGTATGCCTCGGCATGGAAATCAGCGGTTCCACGTGTTATGGTCCCGTCCGCAGAACTGGAATCGTTTGTTTCAGGAGAGTCTGTAGAGCCTATAGTCCAGCAGATAAAGACTGTTGCAGTCGATCCGGCATATATCATCTATACGTCAGGTTCGACCGGAATGCCAAAGGGAACGGTGATGAGTCACCGCAATGTCATTAAAGTGATGAAGAAAAGCAATTTTGTGACGGTGGTGCCTGAGGACCGGGTATTACAAGTTTCCAATTATGCGTTTGACGGTTCGATCTTTGATATTTTTGCTTCCTTAATTAATGGGGCTACCCTGGTACTTATTCCAAAAGAGATCATTCTCGATATGGCACGTCTGGCGGCAGTGATTCGTCAGCAGCAAATATCAGTATTTTTCATTACAACCTCGTTGTTTAATATGCTGGTGGATTGGGATGCAGCATGCCTGAAGCATGTTCGCAGAGTGATGTTTGGGGGCGAAGCGGCATCCGTGAGCCACGCAAATAAAGCAATGGCATGTGTCGGACCAGGCGTACTGTTAAATGGATACGGACCGACGGAAGCGACTTTCTTTGCCTCCTATTATTTACTGGAGCAAACAGAGCCGTATACCGACTCTCTGCCTATAGGTTATCCATTGTCCAATACAGCTCTATATGTTCTGGACGAGGATATGAATCCTGTTCCTGCCAATGTGCCAGGCGAGTTATATATTAGCGGGGATGCGGTAGGTATTGGATATTTGAACCGGGAAGAGCTGACTTTAAAACATTTTATAGCTGATCCTTTCCGCAAAGGCGAACGGATGTACCGGACAGGAGATATCGTCAAGCGTCTACATGATGGCCGTTTGATCTTTATTGAACGATCTGATTTTCAAGTGAAAATCAGGGGGTTCCGAATTGAGTTATCGGAGATCCACAATTGCTTGGAGCAGCTTCCGGGAATCAGGGATGCTTTTGTGATGACAGCGACAGATGCATCTGGAAGTTTATATGTCACTGCATTTTATACATGTGAATCCAACATCTCACGAACGGTTGATAATGTTCGAGCAGAGTTGCACAAGCGGCTGCCTGAATACATGGTACCTGCACAGATCTGGCGAATGGATCATCTGCCTATTAATGCTAACGGCAAGGTGGATCGGAAGGCTTTAGCTGATCTGGTAGAAGCGCAGTCCGTTCCTACAGCGACAGATTCTGTCCTGACGGAGATAGAGCAAAAAATCCTTGCAGCCATGAGAAAGGTACTGAGTAATCCGAACTTTGGCGTAAACGATCATTTCTTCCAAAATGGTGGACATTCGCTTAAAGGTATCGCACTCACGCAAATTTTGTCAAAAGAAGGAATTGCCATCAGTGTGAGCGAATTATTCCAATATCCTACAGTTAGAGCGTTTGCGAATTCGCTGGAAATGCTGAATTCTCCATCTAGTTTATTCGAAGAAAGCCTGCATATTCAGTCCCCTATCGCAGTTCCCCAAGACATATCACTTCATGAGAAACAATTAGACAGCCTGGTGTTACATGTCTTGAATAATTGTAATCAGGTTTCAAGTTTCATGGCGGGAACACCTGTTATCGGTTGCTTCCCACTATCTCCAATTCAAAGAGCACATGCTTCTACAACTGCACGAGCAAGCGGTTTTACAACCATATTGGAGGGTAATTTAAATGAATTTACTGTGAAAAGACTGATTCTCGGCGTGATTGCCCGTCATCAGTTGCTACACAGCATTATATATGAGGAAGACACGTTACAGTGGCATCAGTGTGATTTGTCCGAAGCAGCAGATATGTTGCAACAACTCATTCCATATCTTGATGTTCGTCCCTACGCCCTTGCTACGCTGGAAAAAATGGAGCACAAACTAATTCAGTCGCTATTACACAAGTCGCATACACTCGATGGTTTGCCATGGCGTCTGTGTATTCTGCGAACAGGAGCTAGTAAGCACAAACTGATTTGGAGTTTCGATCACCTTGCCTTTGATGGCATGAGCGCCGAGATCATTAAGCAGCAACTTGAGTCGGCAATTGCCCGTAATCAGCAATCTGGAATGATCGCTACAGAAGGTTCATTGGAGATACGCAAATATGAGGATTATGTAAACATGCTGTCTCGAGGGCCTGTTAACATCACTGAGCATGAACTCGAGGAGCGGTATTCCATTCAGGCTTGGCAACATTGCAATAGTAGCGTTATGAATCAACTGTTAATCACCACAGGCGAGTCAGCGCCTTCAGCGATGACGGTTGAAATACCGCGTACAGATATTACAGACCAAGATCTTAATGAGTCCTGGTGGAACTATTTTAAATCCTTTGCTGGCATTATCGCTTCTTATCTGAATGCGAAAGAGTTGCCTGTTGCGCTTGTGCATTATGGCCGAGAGTATGGACAAGAAACGTATTATGATCACGTAGGTGAATTCCTCGATCTGATTCCGATTCTTGTGCATGCTGATTTTGCTCAGGAAGATTTGGTGGAACGCTTGGACTTCACGAAACGACACAGCATTAACTTTATGGCGCTGACAGATGACTCGTTCATGACGTCTCCGTATTCCAAAATTCAAAGACAATTGGCTACAGCCTACAGACAGACGGGTCAGGAGCCAAGGAAACTTATTTTGTTCAACTTCCAGGGCTTTATCTCCAGCGAGGAGACCATCCCAGAGTTCGAACAGATCGATGACTCCGGGTCTAATCCGAGCCTCGCATACATGGAATGGGTCATTCGATACGATGAAAATTCTGTGTACGTGCACCTGGGGTGTCATACAGGTCTGGATACGGAGCGCTTGAAACAGCAGATTGAGGAGCAACTCGGCAGTTACGAGAATGTAAAAGTGAAAGTTCATAATGAGGCAGCGGAGGTGCAACATGTCCAGTAAATCCATACAACGAGGGCCGGAGTTGATTGTGCCGGAGCATTATGCAACAGTTGCTGAACTTCTTATGTATATCGCTGACAAACATCCGGATAAGGGAATCACTTATATCAGTTCATCCGGCGAAGAACAGTTTGAATCGTATCCTGAGCTGCTGAAGCAAGGACGTCTGTATCTTCAAGGCTTGCTTGAGAGCGGGTTAACTAAGGGACAAGTCGTTATATTGGAGATTGATCATTCACAGCAGTTTTATCGTACATTTTGGGCTTGTATTCTGGGCGGCATTATTGTCGCCCCGGTCAGTCCTCCTGCCTCCTGGGAGCCGGGTTCAGCTGGTCTGGAGAAATTCACGAAAATATGGGGAATCCTCGGGAAACCTGTGGTAGTCGTAGAAGAAGCATTTTTGCCAAAATACGAACAGCTTGCTAAGAGTCCAATTTTTGAGGGATTGAACTGCCTTAGCGTTAGCAAGCTTCAGACAAGTTATACAGTTGCCGAAATAAGTCTGACTGCTCCTGAAGAAGTTGTTTTTCTACAGTTTTCGTCAGGAAGTACAGGTATCCCTAAGGGAGTACAGTTAACGAATCGTAATATTATTGCGAACAGTATTGCATGCAAGACCTTCCTTGGTGCTGAAGAAGGAGATAACGTGTTTACTTGGCTGCCTCATACGCATGACATGGGAATGTTCGGGCAACACCTAACGACTGTACTAAGCGCTGCTAATTTAATGGTTATGTCTCCGTATACCTTTGTAAGATCCCCTTACTTGTTCCTACGCAAAATTACGGAACATCAAGGGAAGTGGTTCTGCTGCACAAACTTTGGTTTTGAATGGATGGTTCAAAAGATCCCGGATTCCAAACTGGCTTCGCTTGATTTGTCTTCGCTGCGCATGGCCCTAAACGGTGCCGAGCCCATATCGACCAAAGTTATTGAACGATTTGCTCAAAAATTCAGTTCCTGTGGTTACCGCACGGATATGATGTTTCCTGCTTACGGCATGGCTGAGGCAACTGTGGGTGTGTGTACCTGGAGGTTGAAAGAGGAGCCGCGCATCGAACAAATATCACGTAAAGCGCTTGTGCAACAAGGAAAAGCGATTCCGGTGGATGCCGCTGTTCATGACCCGGCAGATCTGATTGAGTTTGTGCATGAAGGTTATCCCATGACGGGAATCCAGATTCGAATAGCCGATGAGTACGGCGAAGTTGTCGATGAGCGCACGGTGGGTGAAATCCAGATTCGCGGGGAATCCGTAACCTCCGGATATTACAATCTGCCAGAAGTCAATCGAGAGCTATTCGTGGACGGATGGCTGAAGACGGGGGATCTCGGTTTTATGGCGGAAGGTTCCCTTGTTGTAAGTGGACGAATCAAGGATATCGTATTCATCCGTGGTCAAAATCATTACGCACATGATTTGGAAGAAATTTTATATCAAAATGGCAGTATTCCAAGAGGCAATCTGACGGTTGTGGGACATTTCAATAACATTTCCCAAACGGAAGAACTGCTTGTATTTGTAAAATATAAATCGAACACTCCGCAGTTTCTGGAAATAAGGCAGGACTTAATAGATCGGATGAGGGCTGGTCTAGGAATAGAGATTACTCATGTTCTTCCGATTAAGGTTATTCCGAAAACGACTAGCGGCAAAGTTCAGCGTTTTATGCTGAGAAACGAATATGAGGGCGGTGCATTTAACAAGGATATCGAGGCCATTGAAGCCATGCTCCTTCAAAACCAATCACAGTCCATTGCGGAGAGTGTTCATCCGTTAACTTTGGAGCAGACTGTGCGTGGGGCTTGGGCTGAAGTTCTACAGTTGCCTGTGGAGAAAGTAGCGGTGGATATTCCGTTTCTGGCACTAGGTGGAAACTCCATTCTTGCCTATCAATTACTTGATAAGTTGTCTGCACACATGGGACGTGAACTGGGACAGGAAGTACTCGTCTTTGGCAGAACGGTACAGGAAATGGTCGAATATCTTCAGGAACTTCCCGAAGAGAACAGGTCACTCGAAAATGAAATACGCCCGGATAATCAGTTGAACGTACACCGAGCGATTGCAATAACAGGGTTGTCCCTTCGGCTTCCTGATGCAGATACACAAGAGGAGTTCTGGAGCAATCTCGTTCAAGGATTGGACAGTGTGGATCAGGTGAGTCCGGAACGAGCTGTACGCTCCAAACGGCCGGATTGGACAGATTGGATTGGAGAATTAAAGAACCCGGATACTTTTGACCACGAATTTTTTGAAATGCCGACGGAACAGGCTTCATTTATGGATCCGCAGCACCGCAAATTGCTGGAGGTTGCCTATGAGGCGCTCGAGGATGCAGGCATGATCGTGGATCAGGAGGAAAAACGTGATGTCGGTGTATATGTTGGTATTAACCCCAGCTCCTACTTTGATCTCGTTGTAGATTACATGAATCGTAGCAAGGGATTCGAGGTGCACTCTCATGCGATGGTTGGCAATATGTCCAATATCGCAGCGGCATCGATCTCACACTTATACAATTTCACGGGCCCGGCGCTGGCCATTGATACCGCTTGTTCTTCCTTTCTCGTAGCCTTGACGCAAGCAGTGGCAGCGATTCAGGACAAACGTATCTCTGGCGCAGTTGTAGGCGGAGCAAGCATTTTGGCAACACCTCATGTGCACCAGTTATCACGTAATGCGGGAATATGCTCTTCTACACAACATACCAAGGTGTTTGATCAGGGAGCTGATGGTTCGGTTATTGGTGAGGGTGCAGTAGTTGTATACCTGGAGCCGCTAACAGAGGCAGTTCGCGCGAATAAACATATCTATGGCGTGATCCGTGGCACAGCGGTGAATAACGATGGGTACTCTTTAGGTATTATGGCACCTAATCCTCAGGGGCAATATGAAGTGCTACGAGCTGCATATAACGATGCCAATCTGAATCCAAAAGAAATCTCGTATATCGAGGCGCATGGATCAGGAACAAGAATTGGAGATCCCATTGAAGTGAATGCGTTACTCCGTCTGTTTCAGGAGAAAGGATACGGCGAAGGCACCTCTATCGGTCTAGGCTCCGTCAAAACCAATATAGGACATTTATTCGCAGCATCCAGTGGAGCTAGTCTGGCCAAAGTTTTGCTTAGTATGCAGCACAAGGAACTTCCTCCAAGTCTGCATATGAATAACCCTAATCCAGCTCTTCGCCTGGATCAGTCTCCTTTTTATATCGTTAATGAGCATAAAGATTGGACGGTAACCGAAGGGAAAACGCGTAAAGCTGGTATTAGTTCATTTGGTCTTGGCGGCACGAATGCTCATATTGTGCTGGAGGAGTGGAATGCACCGGCAGTTTGGAGACAGGACACGGAACGGGATCAATTGTTAACCTTCTCTGCCAAGTCAGAGCAGGCGTTGCAGAAGCTGATTGATAGTACGAAAAAGTATCTGGAAGAACATCCGGATCTCCGACTAACGGACGTGTGCTTCACACGGAACAGGTATCGAAAGCATTACCGTTATCGTGCCGCTGTCGCAGTAAAAGAGACCGGGGAGTGGAGTCAGGAAAGCTTGCAATTTGGCTTCAAAAAGAGAAGCCGAGCCGCCCGTGTCAACATCGTTGTTGGAGGAAATAAGTTGGAATTGGCTGATCAGGAGTATTGGGCGAACCTACTCGAATCCCTCATGCGTATCGTACCTTCCATCCAGGAGGTTCGTGGCATTGACGGTGGAGAACAAATGCTGTCCCAGCTCAAGCTGAACGATAAGGCGGATTCCACCCAGGCTCCAGATAAGCCGACAATCACGCTGAATCGCAGCAAAATAACATCCGGAAGTATTCAGGATGCAAACTGCCCGATGGCGAGTGCAGATATTGTTGTAATGCTGGCTACTTGTGATGGGGTCGAACCTGCGGGAGGTACAGGCAAAGAGAGTTATATCCACTTGTCCGGAGCGACAACGCTTACTATGGAAAAACAATTAGCCTTGTTGCTGGGACAGCTCTACGTGCGTGGTGCTTCACTGGATTGGGAACAGTTGCATCCCGATGGAACGGGCCAGATCGTGCATTTACCAGCGCATCCATTCGAGCCACATGTACATTGGGTAGGGGCGAATCAGGGAACGGAGGTCTTGATATGACAAGAGAAGAGATTGAAGGGTTTATTAAAGGGGAAATCGCTGCCGCACTGAAACAGGAACCTGATGAGATTGATGAAGAAACGAATTTCTTGAAAATAGGGGTTTCTTCCGTTCAGGCACTCAAAATTATAAATCGTACACGTAAACATCTGCAGGTGGATATTAGTCCTGTTGCGTTGTTTGAATACAAGACGATTGCAGAATTCGCATCATATCTTCATGAATCGCTTCTTCAAGGGGAGGCAGTCGAATGATTGAACTGGATTCGAAACAGGAGCAAGAGATTCTCCATGAAGCCGAGTTATTTGCTACCCGTGAGATTCGTCCTTATGCCCGGCAAATTCAGGAGCAGCAGTCTATCCCCCGCTCGTTAATTCGTGCTATGGCCGAAAGAGGGTATTTAGCTGCATCTATTCCACATGAGTATGGGGGAATGGGTCTTGGTCCCAAAGCATACGGACTGTTAACGGAAGTATTTGGTAAAGCACTTCCGGCGGTTCGAAGCTTATTGACGGTACATACTTCACTGGTGAGCGAAACTTTGGTGCGTTTCGGATCGCCAGATCAAAAGTCGTCCTGGCTACCCAAGTTGGTCCGTGGGGAATGGATCGGAGCGTTTGGACTGACAGAGCCCGAGGTCGGGTCGGATGCCAAAAACGTAAAGACAACTTGGCGGGAAGAAGAGGACTGTTACGTACTTAATGGAAAGAAAAAGTGGATTACCTTTGGAGACGTAGCGGATGTGTTCATTATTGTTGCCTCCCAAGAAGGGAGGAGTACAGCATTCTGGGTTGAACGTCAGTATGACGGTGTGCAGACGCAAGCCATCGAGGGTGTAATGGTTGGTGGCGAGACAGGAATCGCTGAAATTGATCTTCATGAAGTTCGTGTGCCCAAAAGCCATCTGATTGGGCGTATGCACGAAGGCTTTGAGTACATCGTAAGCGGTGCGCTTGATCAGGGCAGATATAGCATCGCTTGGGCAGGACTCGCTATAGCGCAGGAGGCTTTGGACTCCATGGTGACCTATTCACGCAAGCGAAAGCAATTTGACCAAAAACTCAGTCATTTCCAGCTCATCCGCGGCATGATTGGTGATGCAGTAACGAAAGTCCATGCAGCAAGAGCGCTATGTTTGCGGGCAGCCGAGCTTAGAGAAGCCAAGGACCCGCAGGCTGTCATGGAAACAACGATTGCTAAATATTTTACATCCAAAATTGCAGTAGAAGTGGCAAATGATGCGCTCCAGGTTCATGGAGCCAATGGAATTAGCAGTGAGTATCCGGTATCCAGACTGTACAAGGAGGCTAAAATCCTGGAGATTATTGAAGGCTCCTCCCAGATGCAGCAGGAGATGATCTCACACTATGGGCTGAAAACCTATTACAAGCGTGGCGGTGGGCTATGACGATCTGCGCATTATTTCCAGGGCAAGGTAGCCAATATATCGGGATGTGCAGTGATCTCTTAGAGAGAGAAACGGAAGTCCGGTTGATTTTTGCCGAAGCGAGTGAGGTTATCGGGTTTGATCTCAGAGATTTGATTCTGGCCGGCTCACTGGAGCAACTGACACAATCCGAATATGCTCAGCCCGCTGTACTTACAGCAAGTTATGCGTTGTTTGATTCCTTCGTTCGCCGGACTGGAATTAATCCAGATTATGCGATTGGTCACAGCCTGGGTGAGATCTCTGCTTTGGTGGCTGCTGGTGCATTAAAGTTTGCAGATGCAGTCCGCTTTTCGGCTTCACGGGGGGCATTGATGCATCGTGCAATACAGGAACAGAAGGGCAGAGCAGGAATTGTCGTTGATATGAGTCAAGCAGAACTCGAAAACATCGTTGCCAATATTCGAGAGGTTCATTACGTGACTATCTCGGGGTATAACTCACCTAACCAATTCGTTGTTGCAGGTGAGGTGGGAGGTTTGCGTTTGCTGGATGATCTCGTTGATCAAGCTGGAGGGGAATTTATTCCCTTCCGCATGATGCCTATGAAAGCAGATGCGCCCTATCATAGCGAACTGATGCAATTTATCCAGCCTGAGATGGAAGCGATGGTATCTAAGCTGTCCTTTTCCGAGCCTACATTTGCGATATGTTCCACAGTGAACGGAGAGTTCATCCGAGCAGCAGAGGATATCCCAAGGTTACTGACAGCTCAGCTGTTGCAGCCGATTCACTGGATTCAGGCTTTAGCGCAAATTCGTCGGTTGGGTGCGAGCATTTGGATGGATGTCGGCCCAGGCCAGAGTGTAAGAAATATGATTGCCGAATACGACACTTCAATCACTGCCTATTCGCTGGATGATTCGCAGGATCAGTCGAAGCTCCTGGCAATGTATGCGGCAGGGATTCAAACATACCGGGGAGGCGAAGCTCGATGATTACTACAAATATGATGGCGTATAACCAGCGAGTGAAACAACACCTTCCTGGCGGTGTGCACTATAATTTCCACCTTCCCTGGGAGGAGACACCGCTACACTTTGCCCATGCTTCCCGAAGCAGGGTAACCGATATGAACGGCCGTGAGTATCTGGATCTCTATGCTCGCTTTGGTGCACTTATTGTAGGGCACGGTAACGAGGAATATAACGAATGCCTGAAGGATACGATTGATCGTGTTCTGTCGGTAAGCCATTGTGATCTGGACGCTGAGGCATTGGAGTTAATCCACCAATATGTACCTTCAGCTGAGATGATTCGGTTTGGGTTATCGGGTACAGAAATTGTGCAAAATGCACTGCGTCTTGCCCGCGCTTGGACAGGAAAAAATCGCTTTGTTCGTTTTGAAGGTCATTATCATGGCAATTCAGATAACATTATGGGCGGTAAAACGCCCCGGACAGGTTTGCCCGTACCTTCGGACTATCCTGGTGACATGAAGGGAACACAGGGAAGGGCAAGAGATGTCATGGAATCCCAATCCTATCTGCTACCTTGGAACGATGCTACCCGTCTGGAAGAATTGTTTGTTGAACATGGTGATGACATTGCAGCAGTAATCATGGAGCCGGTTTGTGTAAACGGAGGCGGAGTCATGCCAGCTCCAGGTTATCTGCAAAGGGTGAGACAACTATGTGATCATCATCAGGTTGTACTTATTTTTGATGAGATCATTACAGGGTTTCGTATGGGACTTGGCGGGGCTCAGGAGATGTTTGGTGTTACGCCCGACCTGACTACGCTGGGAAAAGCGATTGCTGGCGGCGGTGTTCCCGTGTCTGCTCTAGTTGGCCGAGCCGATATCATGAAGCTGCTGGTGGACAAAAAAGTAATTCATGCGGGAACGTTTAACGGTTATCCGTTAGGCACAGCCGCGGTGAAAGCAACGCTCGAAATGTTGGGCCGCAATGGAGGAGAAGCCATGAATCGTATGAATCTTCACGCCGAGATGATTCATGACATTCTCACAAGGGAAGCAGCGAAGGTGGGGCTCCCCCTTGTTGTTCAAGGCCCAGCGGGATGCGCTTCCTATCATTGTTGCACCGAAGAACTTAGCAGTACGGCCGATTATACATTTGAATTGATGTCCTTTGATATTTTGTTGAATGGCAAGCTCGCGGAACACGGTATTCTTGTATCGACACTCTCTCGCATGTATCCGAACATTATGCTGGACATGAAAGATGTGGCCTGGTTCAGCGAGCGTGTCCCTGCGGCGATTGCGGAGATGAAAGAGCTCTACGATGAACTTGTCTAATACCGCCAGATCAACAGGAAGAGAGGTTAGGTATGCATAATCAGCTTATTGCAATCATTGGCGCAGGCGTTATGGGATGTGCTACAGCACTGGATGTTGCCAGAGCGGGGTATCGGGTCATTTTGCAGGATCATTCAGAGTCCGTGATCCTTCAGGCACCTGATGTCATACGTCGTGAATACCGTTCAGCATGTTTCTTGAAACAAGGATACGGTGAGGTCCCGCTCGATATCATCATGGATCGAATTTCGTTCCGAATACAGGACGAAGGTGTGGAAGAGGCTAACGTCATTATTGAAAATGTGACCGAAAATATAGAGTCCAAAAAGGAAGTTTATGCGCGTTTGAGTCAAAAGGCCCGTCCAGATGCTCTTTACGCGTTGAACACAAGCTGTATTTCAGTAACCAAGCTGGCCTCCTTTTTACCTGATCCAAGACGCGCCATAGGTGTACATCTGATGAATCCGGTTCCGGTTAAATCGATGGTGGAGGTGATCAAAGGGCATCATACAACACCTGAGACAGAGCAAGAGATGGTAGCGTTTCTGGAGTCTCTCGGCAAAAATCCGGTCGTCATCGAGGATCTGCCGGGTTTTGTATCGAACCGACTCTCGCATTTGTTAATGAATGAAGCAGCCTTTATTGTGCAGGATGGTATCGCTACAGCTGAGCAGGTCGATGCCATTATGAAAAAGGGGTTTAGTTATCAGATGGGCCCGCTGGAAACAGCAGATCTGATCGGTCTCGATACCGTTGTGCATTCGCTTAAAGTGCTGTACGACAGTTATCAGGACCCCAAATTCCGCTGTTGTCCGCTATTGCAGAAAATGGTGGATGCTGGACACTGGGGACGCAAGACGGGGCAAGGGTTCTATGCCTATTAACGAAAGGGAGGCATGTCCATGGAGCGGTTGAAGGATATCAAATGTGTCGTATGGGATCTGGACCACACGATCTGGGATGGAGTCTTACTTGAATCCGGAGATGTGAAGGTAAGGGCGCGCATAAAGGAGGTGATTGAACAATTAGACCGCCGCGGAATACTGCACTCCATTGCCAGTAAAAATGACGCAGAGCTGGCTTGGGCCAAACTTACCGAATTGGGCATTGCCGAGTATTTTTTATACCCCGAGATTCATTGGGATGCGAAGTCCATATCCATTCAGCGTATTCAGCAGAACATCAATATCGGAATGGATGCCATCTTGTTTGTGGACGACCAGCCGTTTGAACTGGAGGAAGTGAAAAGTGTACATGCGGATGTTCAGATTCTTCATGCAGATCACTATGAGACGATGCTGAATGATCCGAGACTGATGCCTCGCTTTATTACAGCAGACTCTTCCCGCAGAAGACAGATGTATCAGGCAGATACACTTCGAAAGCAGGCGGAAGAACAGTATGAAGGTCCTTCGGAGAAGTTTCTGGCTTCACTTGGTATGAAGTTTACGATCTATGAAGCGACAGAGGATGATCTTCAGCGAGCGGAAGAGCTCACGGTTCGTACCAATCAGTTGAATGCTACAGGGATCACTTACAGTTATGAGGAACTACATCAGTTGATGACTTCACAGGATTACTTGCTATTGGTGTGTGAACTTGAAGACAAGTACGGAACATATGGAAAGATCGGGCTCGCGCTTATTCATAAGCAGCCGGATATATGGAGACTGAACATGTTGCTGATGTCATGCCGCGTCATGTCAAGGGGGGCAGGAAGTGTATTGCTCACTTATATTATGCGTGAAGCGAGGCAACAGGGTAAGCAGATGCTTGCTGATTTCAGAGAAACCGGGAGAAACCGGATGATGAATATCAGCTATCGTTTTGCTGGTTTTACACAGCTGTCTGCAGATCCTGACGGAAAGATCGTCTTTTCGCATGATCTGAAGCAGGTTGTGGAGTTTCCGGACTATATTGAAGTTTGTGTGCCTGAAAGACAACATCAATAACAAGGGGGAAGAGCAGTGGATTATCGTCAGGAAATTCGAGAGTTTATCGGAAACAATCTTACCATGGAACATGAGGACGCTCAAATTAGCGACAACGACAACTATTTTGAAATGAGATTTGTCAACTCACTCTTTGCGATGCGTTTAGTGGATTTTGTAGAGCGCAGATTCCAGATTGAGATCGGAAATGATGATCTGGACTTGGCCAATTTCAGTACCATTAACCGTTTGCATGATCTCATTGAGAGAAAGCTTGCTGCCAAGGAGGTGGCACGATGATAACAGCCAATCAGTCATCTGTTCGTCCAGTGTCTAGCCCGGCAGCCAGTCCTTCCAATAAGTATATGTACCTGTTTCTGGCGATGTCCTTCGGTACTTGTTATGGTATTGCCAGCTTGTTCATGTTCTTTCCTGATTTTATTGTACCAATCACTGGTGAACTGCATCTGATGCATCCGTTAGCTATCGTTGCTCTGTACTCTCCTTCCATTGCCGGATTGATTACATGTTATTTAATGGGTGGCAAAGACGCGCTGAAAGGCATGTTCTTGAAGCTGGTTCCGCGAAAAAAAGATCTGTTCTGGATTCCTGTAATTATCGGTATTTCCATCGTATTTGCTTCATCGATGCATTTTGGCTCCCTGCTATTCGGCATACCGGTCCCCGATCTGACATATAGTGTACCGGAAATGATCTGGCTTGGCATTTTGAACTTGTTCAAGGAGACGGGGCTCATCGGCGGTTTATTTGGCTGGATTGGATTCTTACTTCCCTTCTTGCAAGGCAAGTTGAAAAACAATGTAACAAGTGGTCTGATTACAGGATTCCTGTTTGGACTATGGGTGCTTCCGGGTTATCTGATTTCATCTTTTGGCACCTCAACCACATACATATACTACGTGGTGCAGCTTATGGCGTTTATCGTATTTCAGAGCTACATCTTCAATGCTACCAGAGGTACGCTGTTATTTTACCTTTTGGCTTTCTGGCTTGTTGCTACAGGAAGTCAGATCGATCTGTATTACTTCAATCCGCAAGTACAGATCATGCAATTTTTCTTTTTCGTAACCTCGGCAATTATCATTCATATCGTCTTTAAACGCAAAAAAGTTGACACAACGCTCCAGACATTTCCTGCATATGTTCTAGACGCGAAATAAGCAATTAACGGTGGTGATGGAGTGATGGCAGAGACTTATCTTGAACGACTGCAGAAGGGCAGGGGGAACAGGCAGGTGATCTGTTTTCCTTATCTGGGTGGACACTCTCGGAGTTTTTATCCTTTAGTATCTCACCTTCCGGATACGGAAATATGGGCATTTACACCTCCCGGTCACGGGATGAATTCGGAAGAGCCTCTGGAACATATGCAACAACTTGTAGAGCTTTATACGAACGAACTGTTGCCTATAATTAAATCTGGCGCAACCTTGTTTGGGCACAGCTTGGGCGGAATTACAGCTTATTATGTTACTCAGCGGTTACAACAGGAGCTTCCAGATGTAGCAAAGACATTGCGTCTTGTGTTATCCGCCTGCAATACGCCTGCTGAATGTGGATTGAAGCGTTATGATCAGATGTCTGATGAGCATCTGATTGATCACCTTTTTTCCTATGACGGCCTACCTAAAGAGCTCATCCACGAAAAAGAACTTTTGCAGTATTTCATGCCTGTAATTCGGGCAGATTTTCGCATGCTGGAATCCGCAGCGACACTTGAATGTCAGCCTCTTTCACTGCCAGTGCTGTTTCTGTGGGGAGAACGGGACAATGCCGTTCCCCTTCAGTCAGCGCTCAAATGGGAACGATATTTTGATGTACCGATGAAGCTTCAGACCATTCGAGAGGGGACACATATGTTCATCATGCACCACCCTTCAACAGTGGCGCATTATCTGACAAGCTTTATGACTCCAGAAGTAGAACCACTGAACATAGTAGATAGATGAGAGGAGCCATGTTAGTTTATGCTGCTGAGAATGCTGAGAAACGACTTAATGAGGAAAAAAGGAATTACGGCTGCGCTGTTTATTTTTGTCCTGCTCGCTGCTTTGCTGGTATCTTCCGGTTCTCGAATGATCATGGAACTGACGAGTTCCATTCAGTATTTGTTCTCTGAATCGAAGACACCTCATTTTGTGCAAATGCACTCTGGAGATCTGGATCAGGCCAAAGTGAACACATGGGCTGAAGGAAATGCAATGGTTGAGCAACATCAGATTGTCGAGATGGTTAACATCAATGGAGCCAACCTTTATCTTGGTGCAGAGTCCGAGAAAAATACCGTCATGGATATTGACTTTGTTACACAAAATCAGCAATTCGACTATTTACTGAATCTGAATAGTGAGATTATCCAAGTTCGTGATGGCGAGATTGCTGTGCCCGTGTATTATTTACAGCAAAATAAATTAAATATCGGTGACCAGGTTCGGATCAATAATGGGGCTTTTGAGCGTTCATACACCATTGTTGATTTTGTGCGTGATGCACAGATGAATCCATCTGTTGTGCACTCGAAGCGTTTTATCGTAAGCCCGAGTGATATAGAGCAATTGAAGCAAGGGGTCGGAGAGATGGAATATCTCATTGAGTTCCGACTGCATGATCCTTCCAAAACAAGCGAGTTCACCCAAGCCTATCAAAATGCAGGGCTTCCTAACGCTGGCCCGGTGGTGACCTATGGTTTGTTCCAGATTCTCAATGGGATGACAGACGGAATTATTGCAGCCGTTATTATTTTGGTCAGCCTGGTACTGATTCTGATTGCGATGCTGTGTATTCGTTTTACCATGCTTGCCACTATTGAGGAAGATTACCGCGAGATCAGCGTCATGAAAGCCATTGGTATCTCAGAGAAAGATATCAAGCGGCTCTATTTGGTCAAATATGTGTTTATGGCAGGTTTGGCTTCCATCTTGGGTTACATCGCTTCCCTCGGAGTGAACCAGCTATTTGTATCTAATATTATGCTGTATATGGGGAAAGCACCGGCTACATTACTACATTTCGCCGTGCCTCTGCTCGCAGCAGGTTTGATATTCACCATGGTTGTGCTATTCTGCCGCGCTGTGCTTCGTCGTTTTCGTTCGATCTCTGCTGTGGAAGCCCTTCGCACTGGAAGTTTGGGAGATACACAGATCGTTCGCAACCGTTTAAACCTGTCACGTAATCGCTGGTCTTCCGTGCCTGTTTTCCTTGGGTTAAAAGACGTGATGCAGCGTGTCAAAATGTTCCGTTTGTTATTATTCGTATTCATCGTCAGCTCATTTATTATGATCGTACCGCTTAACTTTTTGAACACACTTCAGGCTCCAAGCTTCATATCTTATATGGGTGTAGGGCAAAGTGATATTCGAATTGATCTTAGGCATACGAATGATGTAGAGCAGCGTTATGCTCGTTTGGTGAATCAAATTGAAAACGATGCTGATGTTCAAAAATATTCACCTCTCGTAACAAGCCAGTTCAAGATTCGTAATGCAGAAGGCAGCTACGACAATCTGAGCGTGGAGAGCGGAGATTTCAGTATATTTCCTTTGTCTTATCTAAGTGGAAATGCCCCAGCAACAGATCGTGAGATTGCTCTCTCGGATGCAAACAGCAATGATCTCAAACTTAAAACGGGGGATCAGCTGACCTTGCAAGTGGGCGGTCAAGACCAAGTGATGACGGTCAGCGGCATTTATCAGGATGTGACGAATGGCGGAAAAACAGCAAAGGCGCTTTTGCCATACAACAAAGATAGTGTGCTCTGGTATGTAGTCAGCTTGGATCTGAAAGACCGCGGTGTGATGGCTGCCAAAATTGCAACATACGAGAAAGATTTCTCGCCAGCGCGTGTAACGGATCTTCAAGGATACTTGAATCAAACGCTTGGTGGTACGATTCAGCAATTAAAGCTGGTGACCACACTTGCACTGGCCATTGGAGTATTCATTTCTATTTTGATTACCTCACTGTTCCTGCAGATGATGGTTGCCAAAGATAACAACGATATTGCTGTATTGCGAAGCATCGGCTTTGCGTTATCCAAGATCAAGTTGAAGTATGTCGTCATGTCACTGGTCATCCTCATTGTAGGTGTAGCCGCAGGCACAATCTTATCCAATACACTGGGTCCAATGCTGGTGAGTGGCATTATGTCCTCTTTTGGTGCTTCAAAGATTGTATTTGTAATTGATCCGGTGCAGGCGTATGTACTCTGTCCATTGCTACTGGCAGGAACGATCATTATTACAGCCTGGATCAGCATTCAGTCGATTCGGGAAACTAGCATTTCGAAAATGATAGTGGAATAGGGAGGCATAACGAAGATGACAACAATACTAGAAGCTAGAGATGTGAATAAATCCGTAGCGATTGGCGAGAATGAAGAACAGCGTATTCTGAAAGATATTAATCTGCAACTCAAAAAAGGAGAGTTTGTCTCCATTATGGGCCCGTCCGGTTCGGGTAAATCGACCCTGCTCTATAACATCAGTGGCATGGATCAGATCAGTGCAGGCAGTGTGTTTTTCAACGGTAAACAAATATCGGCTTTCCCGGAGAAAGATCTGGCGAGTCTACGTTTGACCAAAATGGGTTTTATTTTTCAGAACATTCATCTGCTCAAAAACTTAAATCTGCTCGACAACATCATCCTTTCTGCTTATCTGGCCAAAAACAGCAACCGGGACACGATTAACAACCGTGCAATGTCGCTAATGAAAAAAATGGGAATCGACGAACTGGCTGAGCATAACATTACCCAAGCTTCAGGGGGACAACTTCAACGGATCGCAATATGCCGGGCTTTGATCAACAATCCGGATATTTTGTTTGGGGATGAACCTACTGGAGCGCTGAATTCAAAATCAACACATGAGATCATGGACATTCTTGGTGATATTAATGCCACAGGAACGACGATTTTGCTCGTGACCCATGATGTTAAAGTTGCAGCCCGCTCGGAACGAGTACTGTTTATGATGGACGGCAATCTGGTTGCAGACAAAAACATCGGAAAGTATGACCGGGACAAACAGGATTTGAAGGCGAGAGAAAGTCGGTTAGGACAATGGTTGACGGAAATGGGGTTCTAAACTTAGAGCTTCATGACTAGAATAGACCGACAGTCGGTCGAGAGGTAATGGAGGACAGAACATGAGATTGATGAAAAATCCGGAGGAACGCAGAAATGAAATTTTGGATGCGGCCGAAATTCTGTTCGTGACCAAAGGGTACACCAAAGCAACGATTATGGATATCCTCCAGGCTTGTGATATTGCCAAAGGCACATTCTATTACTACTTCCAGTCCAAAGAGGAGGTTATGCATGCCATCGTTATGCGTTTTATTATGAGCGGTGAAGCGGCGGCGAGGCGTGTCGTGGCAGATCCCGAGCTCAGTGCGCATGATAAAATTTTCCGAATCATTATGACCCAGAATCAGCCTGACGATCGCAAGCTTGGCGTGATCGAGCAATTGCACAGCGTGCAAAATGTAGAAATGCATCAAAAAAGCCTGGTTGAAACGGTTCTTCGTCTCAGCCCCATTCTGGCAGAAGTCGTAGAACAGGGCATTCAGGAGGGGGTATTTCATACCCCTGCTCCTCAGGAGAGCATTGAGTTTTTACTCGTTTCCTCGCAGTTTTTGCTGGATCAGGGCATTTTTCATTGGCAGGAAGAAGAGTTTCAGAAGAAGGTTAGAGCATTCAGTCAGATTATGGAACGGGTTCTGGGTGCTGAACATGGAAGTTTTGCCTATGTCACGGGACTATATTTCCCACATCAAGCTTAACAAGTAAAGGAGTCGTAACCATGGAACAAACTGCTCACAAATCATTTGGTAAATTTCTGATTGTCTGGTTTGGTCAATTGATCTCGATGATTGGTATCGGACTGACCGCGTTCTCTCTGGGGGTATATGCCTTCGAAAAAACAAATACGGCAACCAGCGTTGCGCTGATTACGCTATTTACGTTTTTGCCCAACATCTTGCTTCGCCCGATCGGAGGGGTGATGGCTGACCGATTTGACCGCCGTACGATGATGATTATTGGTGACCTTGGCTCTGCGGCTGGTCTGGTCTTTATTCTGTCGATCATGCTCACGGGTGATATCCAGTTATGGCATATCTATGTGGGTGTGGCGTTCAGCTCGGTGTTCTCGGCGCTGCAAAGTCCGGCATATAAAGCGTCAGCAACTGACTTGCTGGATAAGGATCAGTTTTCCAAGGGCAGTGGCCTAGTGCAACTTGCTGAATCTTCCAAGTTTTTGTTTTCACCGATCATCGCAGGTATTCTGCTTAGCGTGACAACGATTGAAGTTATTATGATCATTAACATTGCGACATTCCTGATTGCCATTCTGGCCGTACTCGTTATTCGCAAGAGCATGAAGGTGGAGCGAGAGGAAAAGGACGATCGCAACTGGATGACCGATATTCAGGAAGGCTGGAGAGAGGTTGTCACCAACAAAGGTGTATTGCTACTCGTTATTATCATTTCTCTGGTTACCTTCTATCTCGGGTTCCTGGAAACACTCATTGGCCCAATGTTGCTCTCATTCACCGATGCCAAAACACTCGGAACGTTTCAGTCCGTTAGTGCGATCGGTATGCTGATCAGCAGCTTGTGCATCGGTATTTTCACCATGACGAAGAAATATGCGAGTGTGCTGGTTGCAGGTTTGGTCATGTGTGGTCTGGCGTTCTCCTTACTGGGTGTATCGACGAACATTTACTTTATTATCTTTGCGGGTTTTCTGTTCCTGTCCTCCCTGCCATTTGTTAATATGAGTGCAGATGTGTTGGTGCGGAACAATATTGCCAATGAAAAGCAGGGCAGAGTGTGGGGGATTATCGGTATCCTGTCCCAGCTTGGTTTCATTATCGCGTACAGTTTGGCTGGATTTCTGGCGGACCATGTGTTTAACCCACTGCTAGTGGAGGGGGGAGCGCTGGCATCCTCCGTGGGTCAGATCATTGGAACCGGACCTGGCAGAGGCATAGCGTTGCTGTTTATCATTGCGGGCCTGTTCGTTATTCTGATTGCGATTATCACGTCACGTTTGAAAATGATCAAATCACTGGAGCAGAGCAGTGATATCGCTTCACCTCCCGATGTGGGCGGTCTTGCGCATGATTAATACATTTATAGTGTTGTAGGAAGCAAGATAGCCCTCCGTCTGATCCGTGTATACCGTTCTTAACCTTAAACGGCGTACAGTTGGTTCAGACGAGGGCTTTTTTTGTATAAAAGCTACAATCCGGTCTAACCTTTCACTGCACCGGAAGTCAGACCTCCTACAATATACTTTTGCCCGATGAGGAATACAATCAGAACTGGCAGCGAGGTGAGTACGATATCGGCGCTGACCAGATTCCATTTGGCGCTGAATTGTCCGAAAAAATTGTAAACCGCCAGCGTCATTGGCCACATCTCTACGGTGTTCAGCATATAGAGCGGCGCCGTGAACTCATTCCAGACACTCAGAAAATTCAGAACAAATACGGTAACCAGCACTGAGGTTAACAAAGGTACAATGATTCGAAGGAACAGCTTGATTCCATTGCAACCATCCATAATTGCAGCTTCATCCAGCTCTTTCGGAATGTTGCCCACAAACGCATACGTGATGAACAGGGAGATGGGAATGCCCATCGCGGTATAGAGCAGAATCATGCCTGCGTGGGAGTTGATCATCCCGAGTGATTTCATCACTTCCATGAGCGGAATATAGTTTAGTGGCAGTGTGATGCCCAGAATCAGAAAAAAGTATAAAAACTTGCTCAGTTTCGAATGATTGCGGGATAACGTGAACGCAGAGAATGCCACGACAAACACCAGCAGCAGAGATGACACGCCCGAGTGCAGCAGACTGTTGAAAAAGGAACCTCCCAAGTGTCCTTGCTCATAGACGATTTTATAATTTTCAAATATAAATTTCTCGGGAAGCGTAAGCCTCAGTACCTTGGCTTCGGCGTCTGACTTGAATGAATTCAATAGGATAACGGCAAATGGAATCAGTACAACCAGACTTAATAGCCAGGCGAGTACATTTAACGTCAGAGACATGATTTTTTTTCTAAACCGCATATTAATATTCCACCTTTCGATTCATCAAACGAATGATGAAGAAAGAGATGATCGCCATGATGACAAAGAGAATGGTGGATAGCGCGCTCCCGAGCCCCCAGTACCCTTTGGCAAAAGATGAATAAACGGCCGTATTGATCACATCCGTAGCATTGCCCGGGCCCCCGTTTGTCAGAACGTATACCGCATCAAAGACACGCAGGCCATACGTAATATTGAGCACGGTGGCAATGGTGATGGTAGGCAGCAGCATAGGTATGGTAATACGGAACAGCTTTTGAATAAAGCCCGCACCATCGATGGATGCAGCTTCATAATAATCCCGTGGAATGGCGAGCAGTCCCGCGATAAAAAGCACCATGATATACCCCATGCCTTTCCACGTATCGACAGCCATAATCGATGGCATCGCCCAAGTGAGAGAGCCCAGCCAGTTCTGGGCGAGTGCATCCAAACCGATGGAACGCAGTGTAACATTAACGAACCCGTTGTTCGGATCAAGCAGGCTTTTGAACACCAGACCTACAATCAGGAAGGAGAGGACTTGGGGCGAAAAGATAATCATCCGATGCCAATTGGCAGCTTTTACACCGCTGACCAGCAGCAGGGCAAGGAACAAGCCCAGAACGGTTTTGGCGATGGAGGTAACCACCGTAAACAGCACTGTATTTTTAATGAAAAGCAGATAGGTCGGATCACCTGCCAGAATCGTGCGGAAATGCTCCAGACCAATAAAGTTTTTCTCCGAACTGTAGCTGTTCCAATCGGTGAAAGAATAATAGATACCCAGCAGGGCAGGAGCAACGATGAACAACAGATATAGTAAAATCGCTCCGGATGAGAAATACCAAGGGTAGATTTTGTTCGTATTCATAACCCGTAACACCAATCCTTCCTGCAAAACGGGAAGAAGCACCCCAGCGTTTGACCGATGGAGTAACTCCATTCCAGTTATGCATTTGTTTCCGAAATAACCTTCGGCTGTTACTGCCACTTCTCATCCTTCAGCACTTTGGCTTGTTCGGCGCGGCGTTTATCAATATTTTGCAGAATCTGATCAGGGGTCATCGCTCCCGCAAACATGCCTGACAAGTCTTTACCGATATCCATCCACTGTGGATCGATATATTTTACGGCAGCCTGCATGACGGTGCCCTTCTCATGATTTTTCTCATAATCAATGTAGTCCTGTGTCAGCTTCGGTTCGATCTCGGGCCAGCAGATCGTCAGATTTCCTTCGCCTCCATCAAACACCTGTTGCAGATGATCATGCTCGGTAATCCAGCGGAAAAACTTCAACACTTCTTCGGGATGTTTGCTGTTTTTGTTGCCAAACATGGCTGCTGAACCGCCGGGGTTCACTCCAATCGTCTGATTGTCTCCCCAAGGCATCACGAAGAATCCCATAGTATCCTTCATCGCAGGATAGGCTTCAGAGACTTCCTTTTCCGTGCCTGGAACACGCAGCAGCATTGCAGCTTTTTCCTGTCCAAATGCTTCAATGCCCGCTTCTACTGTATTGGATAAGAAGTCTTTGCCGAAATAGCCAAGATCAGCAAATTCTTTCAATTGCTCGATAACGGTCTTCAAATGGGTCAAGTCTGCGATCTTCATCTCATTATTGTTCAGCTTTTCATAGGTTCCTGCGGCCTTCTGCTCATAGTTCGGCCCGGTCTCGAACAATGGCAGCACCTGATACCAACCGCTTGCTGGAGCTTGATAGAATGGAATAATATCTTTATCCTTAATTTTCTGGCTAATCGCTTTGAATTCGGCATAGGTCGTAGGAGGCTCAATACCTAGGTCAGCAAAGATACGTTTGTTATAGTACACATACCAGATTTTCGTAGGGGCAAAAGAAACCCCATATACCTTGTCATTATGACTGACGGTAGGCAAGATCTCTTCTGACATCCGTCCCGTAAACTCCTCATTGGTCAGATCAATTGCATTTTCTTCTGGTCTGACATTGGCTGGCATGCTCAGCGGGTCTACATCTACATTGAAAATATCAGGAGCCTCACCGGAAGCCAGTTTTACCTTGATCAGATCACGCCACTGCGCGTCAGGAACCACCTGAAAATCAATTTTGACCCCGGTTTCCTGCTCGTATTCCTTCGCCATCGTCTGCATAATCCCCGTTCGTGGAATACCGGATTGGCTTGTGCCGAAGGTCAGTGTGACCTTGCCTGTGCCTTCCGCGTTTTTGTTCGAGTTACAGCCAGCAAGCAGCAGGACAGAGAGAAGCAGCATACTTGTCATTGAAAAAAGAAATCGTTTTCTCATTTTGAACCTCCCTAAAATTCAATCATTTATGCACTTGCCGAAACGCTTTATGTAAGCGTATTCTTATGTGGATAACTTTACTTTGAATAACGAGTAGGCTCAATAGACAAAAGCGTTCTTCGAGGTGGACATTTTCGAAGTCATCGAAGATACGCAGATGTTGATAATGAAGACGGGGGTATGGAATTGCGGTATCGATTCAGAACATTACAACAGAGTTTGTTTGCGTATTATTCAGCGGTATTTATTACGTTTTCCCTTATTGTGGCTGGCCTGTTATATGTGTATCTCACCAGTGATATTCGTCATCGAAGTGAAGAGCAGCAAAAACAATTGGGGTTGTCCATTGTTAGTCATCTGGATCAGGAAGTTGTGAAAATGAACAATTTCTCCATGAACATCGTATATTCCAATCTGGTCAAGGAGCATTTCAGTCATTACTTGGCTCCGGCAGAGGGGGTTGAACGAACGATGACAAGTGACCCCTCGCTGTATAAGGACACGACTACACTCATTGATGTCATTATGGCGATTATTAGCAGCTCCAATACGGCCAAACAGGCTAACATTTACGATGTGAATGGAAAGATGCTGGGGGCGGGAGTATTCAACGGACAGCTTCCAGTAGATCTGAAGCAGCGCCCCTGGTATAAGGAAACCTGGGAACGGAGCGGCTGGCGTGTCATTCGTCTGTTACAAGGTGGTGCATTGCCCACGCCCACCGGGGAAGGGAGAACGGATCAACCTTATATCTCGCTTACACGGGTTTACAAGGATGGCAATTACGTCAGTCAGGGTGTCGTTGAAATTTTGCAGCTTGCCGAAGACCTATTCCAGTATTTGCACGAACTGCAAGCAAGTAATAAGGAACTTCGAGTTTATGTGCTGGATGAGCAGGATACCTTGTTGTACCCGCTTCCTTCAGCCACGATAGATGCTGATTCCTCTTCAGCTGGCTATTCGGAAGATATGAAACTAATTCAACATCGTACATCTCCGCCTGAAACAATGCAGGAAGTCACCCATTCGCCTACGGGGTCAAGGCAGATGATGACGTATATGACATCGCAGGAAACCGGATGGACTGTTGTTGTCATGCAGTCCAAGCAGTCCCTTTTCGCCAATCTGAACCGGATGGCATTGATCTTTGCAGGTGCTACGCTAGCAACCCTGTTGATTATTTTGATGTTTTCGTATCTGATCTCGAAAAGGGTTACTTTGCCGCTTCATCGGTTGCAGCGCATTATCCAGAAAACAGGTGAAAACGACCTGATGTCTTGTCAGGAGGCTGGTCAGTTGTTATTCAAGCTGGACCATCCTGCGTCCATCCGGGAATTGGCAGAGCTGAATGATACCTTCATCCGGTTGAATCAGCAGCTTGTGCAGTCTTTTCAAGACCAGATGGCCATCAAATCTCGGGAGACAGAGGCGAGGTTGCTGGCATTGCAGTCACAGATGAATCCGCATTTTCTATACAACAACATTACCAATATAAGCATCATGGCGGAGGAGGGCATGAATAAACAGATCGTGGTGTTCTGCGATCATATCGCTTCTATGCTTCGTTATATCTCTACTTCTGGCAAAAACGGCGTCCCGTTATCTCACGAACTTGAGTATTGTGAACGGTATCTTGAATGTATGAAAATTCGCTTTGAGGATGATTTGCACTACGAGTTCTCGATCCCTGATGAGATGAAAAATATCCGGGTTCCGATGTTGATCATCCAGCCTTTGCTCGAGAATACGATGAAATACGGTTTGAGTGATACACTGCCATGGAAACTGCATATCACAGGTGAATTGCATATCGATCAGGAGAGCTGGCAGATTCACGTTGAAGATAATGGCCCAGGCATGGAGCCTGAAACGCTCGCACAACTTGTGCATTATATCGATGAATCTCAGGAATGGGATAAAATGCCTCAGCTTGAGATTAACGGGATGGGACTCAAAAATATCTGGGCTCGCTTGAAGTTATGGTATGGTCAGGCAGCCAGGATGTGTATCGAAAACAAATCTACCGGCGGTGTCAGCATTCGTATAAGAGGTTCCATTCGAAAGGAGTAGGGTCGAACGTATGAATATGATGATGAAATACAGAACCATAATTGTAGAGGATGAGGCTTTAATTCGTCGTAATGTGTCACGAAAGTTCAAAGAGCTGAATACACGGTTTGAAGTCATCGGGGAGGCGAGAAATGGTCAGGAGGCGTTGCAACTTATCGAACAGAGTGTACCTGATCTGGTCATTACCGACATTCAGATGCCCGTGATGAACGGGCTTGAACTAGCGAAATATCTTTATTTTGCTTACCCGCATGTTAAAATTGTTATCCTTAGCGGGTATCATGAGTTCGAATATGCACGGCAGGCGATCCATTATAAAGTCGAAGATTATTTACTTAAACCGTTGTCGGAAGAACAGCTTCGTGCGCTGCTGGATGCGATGGAGCTGAAGCTTGGAAGCGCTGTGGATTCACTGTCACATGTAAGTGTCGTGCTGGAGGATCAGGTGAAAACGGAAGATATTGCAGCGTCAGTCAAGCTCTATCTCAAACAAAACTACATGCATGAGATTACATTGCAGGATATGGCAGCACAGATGCATTTCAGCGTAGACTATCTGGGGAAATGTTTTAAAAAGGTAACAGGGGAGACACCATTGAAATACCTGACGGGTCTGAGACTAAACGAGGCAAAACGTCTGCTTGCAGCGTATGAGCATTTGGATATCAAGACCATTGGCGGAGCGGTAGGGTATGCGGATTCACATTATTTTAGCAGGATTTTCAAAAACAAAACGGGCCTGTATCCGAGCGAGTATCGGCAACAGTGGGAGGAACAAAAAAAAGCTCTGTCCATGGATCAAGGCAATCCGGATGGGCTGAGCTGATTATTGGGATAATGCTTCTTCCGTAATTTTGCGGATATCAAACGGGGAGCGGTTACCTTCTTCGATAATATCGGGCAGGATGTGATTCAGGAAATAACGAACACAGTGGAGGTCGATATTTTTGATCTTGATCAATGCGTAGCGGTACATGACAATGAATTCTTTTTCCGTATTGCCACGTTGTAGCTCTGCAAATGCTTCATACACTTGATCCATTTTATCAGCTACTTCAAGGATAAGCCCTTCAACGGAGTTGTCTTTACCTTCGCGCAGTTGTCTGCGGAAAATATCTTGAAACTCAGGTGGGATATTCTCATTAATAAAATGGGATACCATGCCTTCTTCCACCTGTTGCAACATGGAACGAAGCTCCAGCGAGTAGTGTTTAACCGGTGTTTTGATATCACCAATGAAAATTTCGCCATAATCATGGCTACTGGTGATCTCGTATAGCTTCTTCCAATCGATACTTACACCTTGCTGTTCTTCGATATCGGCGAGTGTTTTGGCGTATTGTACGACTTTCCAGGAGTGAGCAGATACACAATGTTCTTCGAATTTGAATTTGCCAGGGGTACGAATGATACGTTCAAGATCGTTCAGTGATCGGAAGTACGTATGGATTCCCATAAATGTGATCATCCTTTGCTAGTTTGGGTGGTCGATACACCGACTATACTGTGGTTATGTTAACCGAAGATTAACGATCTATACACCCTATGTAAATTTGTAAAAGGAAGATCAAAAAGCCATGTGGGATGCTGAATCAGATTCAGTATCTCACATGGCTTTGAGTATATGTGAAAGTAAGGATATCTTGTATTCATGAAACTATTGATAGTAATACTATCAGGAACATAGTCTGCAGGAGGTGTATTATGCTTTTTTGCGTACCGGTGAAGTGTACCAGTAGGCCATACCAACAAACAGGGCGCCGCCGATGATGTTACCAAGTGTGACCGGAATCATATTGTGGAACCAACCAGCCAGCGAGATCGTATCCGGGTGGTTAGGCAACAGCCACGCCAGGGACAGGAGGGTCATGTTGGCTACACTGTGCTCATAACCGCTTGCGATAAAGGCATACAGACACCACCAGATGAGAACCAGTTTGGCGATATCTTCTTTGGAGCGGGCAGACATCCAGATGGCTAGACATACGAGCCAGTTACAGAGAATGCCGCGGAAGAAAAGCTCAGTTACTGGAGCACTCATTTTTTTGGCAGAAACAACGAACAGAAGATGCTCCGGGGTGGCTGCTTTGAACAGACCGCTCCCTACAATCAGCAGGCTGAGCAGGACGGCACCGATCAAGTTGCCGAGAAAAACAAGTCCCCAGTTTTTTAGCGTATCATTCACTGTGGTTCGTCCGGCGAGTGTGCTCATCGTAAAAAACATGTTGTTCCCTGTGAACAGTTCTGACCCGGCAAAGATCACCAGCGTCAGGGCGAGTCCGAAGGACATGCCCATCAGCATCGTTTGCAGTGGTGAGTGTGCGGCAAGCAGCGGAGCCCCGATACTAAAAATCAGGATAATGCCGAGCCCCACATATGCGCCTGCCATTAAGGCAGCGACCATGTAACGTGGCAAACTTGCATTCATCTGATCTCTCTTTTTGACGGCAGCTTCAATAATTCCTTCAACACTTGGTGTATACATCACGGTTTCCCCCATTAGTCAACATCAATCGCAATCCCCATTGTTACGGTAGAGCAGAGGTTATACAGCAATCCAGACCTGGTCATTCTCTACCTTGACCGGATACATCTGCACTTGACCGTTGTCTGGTGCTTGCACCTGACCTGTTGTCAAATCAATTTTCCAGTCGTACAGCGGATCATAGAGATAGTGTCCAGAGACAATGCCTTCCGCCAGCGGCCCACCCTTAGGGTGGGGGTTATGGTTGTCAGCAGCAAAGATGGTGCCATCCGAAGCACGGAATACCGCAAGCTGCAGATCTTCGATCTCGACAACTCTGCCAATGCGTGGCAGAAATTCATTTATAGCTCCAGCCGGGAAATACGTGCCTGTTTGTTTGGTTGTCATCGTAAACCACTCCTTTTGTATCAATTTGTTTCTCTATTTGAATCCCATATAATCTAATTTGGTTTATGGGCGAGCCGTAACTTCAATGCTATGGAACATTTTGCTTTGGCCTTCTTCATCACGAATCGCTTTTTGCCATGGTTCTTCCACCTGTGCAAGGGCAAACTCGATCCGTTCCATCAACGCTTTACGTTCCTCAACGTTATCCACAACAACCGAGCGGATGTGCTCCAGACCCATACGTTCTACCCATTCGGAAGTACGCTCCAGATAGTTACCTGTCTCGCGGTAGTACTGCATGATAGCTCCGCACAATTCGATCAGTTCATCATCGGTTTTGACTTTGCACAGCGAGTCAGCGAGCCTTGCTTTGATTCCGCCGTTACCACCGATGAAGATTTCCCAGCCGCCGTCATTGCCGACGATCCCGATATCCTTCGTACATGCTTCTGCACAGTTCCGAGGACAGCCGTTCACGGCATATTTGAATTTGGCTGGCAGATCGAGACGTTCAAATTTACGTTCGATTCTCGCACCCATGGCCATCGAATCCTGTGTGCCGAAGCGGCAGAATTGGGAGCCAACACATGTTTTAACCGTACGAAGCGATTTCGCGTAAGCGTAACCCGAAGGCATATCCAGCTCAGCCCATACTTTAGTCAAATCTTCTTTTTTGACGCCGATGAGATCAAGACGCTGACCGCCTGTCACTTTAACCGCTTTGATATCATATTTAACCGAAACGTCAGCGATCTTTTTCAGATCGGCTGGTGTCGTTACCCCGCCGTACATCCGAGGTACAACGGTGTATGTTCCGTCTTTTTGAATATTGGCGTTCATACGTTCGTTAACAAACCGGGATTCTTTTTCATCTTCGTGTGTGTCCGGATAAATCATGCCCAGATAGTAGTTGATGGCCGGACGACACTTCGAGCAGCCCTCAGGCTGGCTCCAACCAAGTACATTCATGACTTCCTTGCTCGTTTGCAAGCCTTTTTCCCGGATTTCAGCTACAATCTCATCCCGTCCGAGAGTTGTACAGCTGCAGATTCCCTGTTTGCCACCGGCAGTGAAATTATCTCCAAGCACGTATTGTAAAATCTGTTCAACCACTGGTTTGCATCCTCCGCAAGAGCGGGTTGCACCTGTGCAGGCTTTAATCTCGTCAACTGTAGTTAGACCCTGATTGGTGATGACATCCACGATGGCGCCTTTGGTTACGCCGTTACATCCACAAACGATCTCATCCACCGGCATCGTTTCAACAGACGTCGTTTTTTTATGACCGCCGCAACCTGTACCCATAAGGGAACTGTACAATTCATCTGTCATTTCAGTCTGGTTTTTGATCAGTTTCTGCAGTTCAGCGGAATCCGTAATGTCACCAAAGAGTACAGCACCTACCATTTTATTGTCACGAAGCAGGATTTTTTTGTACGTTCGTTTCCAGTCGTCTTTTTGCGAAATTACGTTATGTTCCGGGCTATCAATGAATTCGCCAGTAGAGAAGACGTCTACACCCGAAATTTTCAATTTGGTGGACACAACCGAGCCTTCATACGGAGCTGTTTCGACTCCGCAAATATGTTTCGCAAGAATCATTCCTTGTTCAAACAGTGGCGCCACAAGTCCGTAACACACACCGCGATGTTCATTACATTCTCCGACAGAGTAAACGTCTTTCAGTGAAGTCTGCATGTAGTCATCCACGATGATACCTCGGTTGACTTCGATCCCACTCTCCCGAGCTACCGCTATATTCGGTTTAATACCAACCGCCATGACCACAAAATCAACATTCAGCACAGATTCGTCGGCAAAACGAATACCTTCAACCCGTTCACCACCCAGTAGTTCGGAAGTTTGAGCGCCCATTTTGAACTTGATTCCCTGACGTTCCAGTTCAGCTTTCAACATGGCAGAAGCCTGAGGATCGAGCTGGCGTTCCATCAGATCATCCATAAGATGCACAACAGTAACGTCCATACCGAGTTGCACAAGTCCCTTTGCAGCTTCCAGGCCTAGCAGTCCGCCCCCGATGACAGCTGCTTTTTTGTATGCTTTTGCAGCTTCCAGCATGATATTGCAATCGGCGATATCGCGGAAACCAACGACACCCTGCTTGTCATGTCCGGGTACAGGGAGGATGAAAGAATTTGACCCTGTTGCAATGATAATTTTGTCATACGGAGCACGGTGTCCATCTTCGGTTACTACTTCACGAGTCTCGGCATCAATGCGGGCAACCGTGGTTCCTGTGTGAAGCGTAATGCCGTAGTCCTCGTACCAGTGGAGATCATTAAGGACAATGTCATCCAGCGTTTTACTACCTTCAAGTACGTAGGACAGCATAATACGATTGTAGTTAGGATAAGGTTCTGTACCAAAAACCGTAATATCAAAGCGTGAAGTTAATTTTAGAATTTGTTCCACCGTGCTGATTCCGGCCATACCATTACCGATGACGACTAATTTTTCTTTATTTCCGTTCATGTGTGTAGCCCTCCCTTGGATAAACCTGTACATTTACCAACATTTTTAATGGCTTATATTTGAATTATACATCGACTAACTCAATCATAATGTGATTTATTTCACTAATTACGATAGAACATTCATATTAAAATAAGTGTGATGACCGTCACGAAAACAAAAATATTTTTAGAAATGAGAAATACGAACTATTGTTCTTATTTTTGGTTCGAGGTATGATCATAGTGGGGTCGGTTACGTTCCCTATTTTCTCGAAAGGACGTTTTTGCATCATGATGGGAAGATCCCACCTGATTATCGGTACAGGCGTTTCACTTTCAGTGTTGCAACTCCTTGGAATGCAGGTTACTGCTCCGGCTGTAACCGTTGCACTAATAGGATCGTTGTTGCCAGATATTGATGAGCCTAATTCATTGCTGGTATCGAAAGCATTGCCGAGCAGTTTGATTCGACTGTTGCAGACGATTCTTTTGCCTGCGGCTGTGTTTGTGTATTTTTACGTTCCGGCCAAACCGTGTAATCTGCTACTTGCTGTATTCATTGGGCTTGTGTCGTTCCTGCCTTCGCGATCACTGCGTAAAGTATTGATGTTTGCCATTGGACTGGGCTTGGTCTTTTATGGTCATGCTTTTGCTCCGTGGAATCTGATTGCAGGCAGCCTGCTTATGCTGTGCACGACACTTACACACAGGGGCTTAACCCATACCTTGTATGGAACAGCTGTTTGGACGGGGTTACTGTACAGTACAACGCAGCAGCAAGGCCCAGAAATTTGGGTCGCTGGAGGTTCCGCTTATGCTCTTCATCTGCTTGCCGATTCCTTGACGAATCGGGGGATTCGTCCATTGCCGCCATTAAAACTGCGTATTCGGGCAAATCTGATGAGTACGGGAACCAAACATGGAGCAGTTGTAGAAAATGTCTGTGTAATCCTGACACTGATTTTGGCATGGTTTGCATTCTCGCCTTTATTTCTGTAGTACAACCACAAACGCCAGCCCATTATTTATGGACTGGCGTTCTGAAATCAAGAGCTTAACTTGAGTAGTCGCTATGTTGACACGTCTCGAAATCGCTGTTGTTTGATTACACATCAAGAACAAGCAAGTTAGACTTTAGTAGGTGTACCGCTAAGTGTATCGATATCTGTAGAACCAAAGGCTAGTAAAACAACAAGAATAAGTACAATTAGCATTTCGGCAAAACCGACTCCATCAAACTCAGACATCACAGCCACCTCTTTTCATGCTTGCATTTAGGAATTTATACGCTGCTGAAAAGCCTGAATGACATCGTTCAGGGTCATATCTCGGCCCGTTTCATCCAAAAATTGTACTAGTTTATCTGAATTAGAGGGTTCAATCTTTTGGAGTGTTTTATACTGGCCCACTAATTCTACAACTAATGTGGCTTCTCTAAACAGCGTGACCGCATCCACTCTTAATTTCCCGCTAACCAATAACGCGGCAACAATCAATTCAAGTTTTTTACCTTTTAAATTGCCACTCAGAAGGGTATTTGCGGCATTAGTTTTTCTGGAACCTTTATTTGATTTTCCGTTCCTTCCCATTGCCATACAAAGTTCCCCCGCTGTTTGATGTGTTGGTTCTTCATCTTTAGTTAACTAACCTTCCATTATCATATCTTATGTATCTCGTGCTCAACATGTTCAAACGATCCATATATTTATGTGACCATTAAAAAAAGAGATACCCCAAAAAAGATTCAATGAGGTATCCCTATAGTTTAAAGCTTTAAATCGATGAATTATGCCTATATCAAGCGTTATTAATAATGGTTTCCATCGTTGTACGATCGAGACCTTTCACGAGCTTCACAATTAATTCTTTAGCCGCATCGTAATCATCGGTATGAATAATGGAAGAAGAGGTGTGAATATATCGGCCGCAGATGCCAATTACGGTGGAAGGTACACCAATACCGCTCAAGTGAACCTGACCTGCGTCCGTACCGCCCGGCGAGATGAAGTATTGCGTCTTGATCTTATTGGAAGCGGCAGTGTCCTTAACATACTCAACCATTCCACGATGCGTTAACATTCCTGGGTCGAAGATACGGAGCAATGCGCCCTGACCGATATGACCAAAGGACTGTTTGTCACCCGTCATGTCGTTCGCCGCACTACAGTCCAGAGCAAAGAAAATGTCCGGCTGAATGAGATTGGCAGCTGTACGTGCTCCGCGAAGTCCCAATTCTTCCTGAACCGTTGCACCGGAATAGAGGATATTCGGTAGTTTCTCTTTATGCAGTTCTTCCATCAGTTCAAGCGCTAGACCAACACCATAACGGTTATCCCAAGCTTTGGCCATAATTTTCTTAGGGTTTGCCATCGGTGTGAATTCACAGATCGGTACGATCTGCATTCCCGGATGAATCCCCCACGATTCTGCCTCCGCACGATCATCTGCGCCAATATCCAGATACATTGAATTCAAGTCTACCGGCTTGCTGCGCTGGGATTCATCCAGCAAGTGGGTAGGTGTAGAGCCGACAACGCCTGTAATCCTGCGCTCAGGAGTAATAATCTGAAGACGCTGTGAAAGCACAGCTTGACTCCACCATCCACCGAGCGGACGGAATTTGATCATACCTGTTTCCGTTATGCCTGTTGTCATAAAGCCGACTTCATCAAAATGTCCAGCCACCATGACTTTAGGGCCAGATTCATCTCCGCGTAGAACACCAAAGAGACTTCCCAGGCGATCTTGTACAAATTCATCGGTATATGCGGACAATTGCTCTTTCATCCAGCCGCGCAGTTCACGTTCGAAGCCGGAGGCGGAAGGGAACTCCGTTAATGTGCGAAACATGTCCAACGTTTTTTCATTCATGTGTTAACAACTCCTCTGTTGATATGTATATCAGGTCACAGTAAAACGGTTGCTGGCCTGGTGTCCTTTTTTTCGTACAAAGGACTCGTTATTAACCACTGGTCACATTATAGTATGAACCTTGCACAAGTGAATGTCCATGTTTATGTTACGTTTTTAAGGCATGATTTTGCGTGTTTAGTCTGGATTTTCCGTTTTTCTGTCCGCTGTTGTCTCAATCTTAGAGTTGCCTTCATGCATATGATTATAAAAGGGAGCCATATTCTTTGTAATCAGGCTGTCCTGTTAAACGACGTTTTAAGCGTAGGAAGGAGCCGGGATACAAGATGAAGCCTCCTGAAGAAGGAAATGAGAAGGTGCTGTTCATTGTACTCTTTATTTTACTCGTCATCATTCTTCTTTATTTATAGACCAAACAGGTTGTGAACTACAACTAAGCGGCGTGATTTATATAACTTCCCCATCTCTTTCATTTTGGAAACATCTGCTGTTTCTCGCCGGATACATAACCTTCCCGATAATAACAAACAATGTATAGAAGTGCTCCACAATCGCCATTCAGCTATAACTGCAAACCATTCACATAAAGGAGGTCCTGTGCTTGCCAGAACAATCTGCAACTGGAAAGAAGAAAACTTCATCGCTGTCGATGGATGAGAAGGAATATAAAAAAGTCGCCAAAAAACATGAACCTTCACGCCCAATTTTCAAAAATTGTATCAAAGCTTTTCTGGTGGGGGGAACCGTCTGTTTGATTGGACAAGCGATCCAGGAAGCGTTTATGGCTGGGTTGGACATGACATCTAAGGAGGCTTCCAGTCCTACTGTCGCGGTCATGATCCTGATCTCCGTGATTCTGACCTGTCTTGGTGTGTACGACAAAATTGCGCAGTGGGCGGGAGCGGGTACGGGTGTACCGGTGACGGGATTCGCGAATTCCATGTGTTCTGCTGCCTTGGAGCATCGTGCGGAGGGTCTGGTGCTCGGTGTTGGAGCAAATATGTTCAAGCTTGCCGGTTCCGTCATTGTTTTTGGGGTCGTTGCAGCTTTCATCATTGGAATTGTATATGCCTTTTTGGGCTTCGGAGGTGGACATCTATGAAAAGGCTGGGCCGCCAGACCTGGGAGTATGAACATCAGCCGCGAATTATAGGCAGAGCTACCGTTGTAGGCCCAGATGAAGGTAAGGGGCCGTTATCTTCTGATTTTGATTACATTTATGATAACCTTGAGATCGGTGAGAAAACGTGGGAAAAAGCAGAGCGTAAATTGCTGGAAAAAGCCTCTCAGCTCGCATTGGTGAACGCCAATATTACGAAGGAAGAACTGCATTATTTTGTCGGCGGGGATCTGATGAACCAGATTATCAGTAGTTCATTTTCGGCAAGGCAATTGGGTGCACCCTATCTTGGTGTATTTGGAGCCTGCTCAACCTCAATGGAGACGTTAGCCCTTGCGTCCATGATTGTCGATTCCGGTGCCGGCGATTACGTACTCGCTGGAACGGTGAGTCATAACTGTACGGTGGAAAAACAGTTTCGATATCCGACGGAGTATGGTTCCCAGAAACCGCCGTATGCACAGTACACCGTCACGGGTTCTGGCTGTGGTGTTGTTTCCCGCACAGGACAAGGCCCATATGTAGCAAAAGCCACGATTGGCCGGATTATGGATCTTGGTATCAAAGATCCTTTTAATATGGGTGCAGCGATGGCACCGGCAGCCGCCGATACGATTATTTCTCATTTTAGAGATACCGGGCTGGAGCCAGGATACTATGATCTCATCGTTACAGGTGATCTGGCTTCCGTCGGTTTGCCTATAACGAAGGAACTTTTGCATAAAGAAGGGATTCCGATGGAGCAGACCGTTTTTAACGATTGCGGACTCATGATCTATGATCGGGAGAATCAGCCTCAAGTCGTTGCCGGAGGAAGCGGCTGCGGGTGTTCTGCTACAGTTACTTATGGTCACATCCTGAACCGGATGCAAAAAGGGGATTTGAAGCGTGTGCTTGTGGTTGCAACAGGAGCACTCCTGTCTCCACTCTCATACCAGCAGGGTGAAAGTATTCCTTGTATAGCACATGCTGTCGCAATTGAACAGGAGGGGTAAGAGATATGCAATTTCTATGGGCTTTTATCGTAGGTGGTCTGATCTGTGTAATTGGACAGCTGTTGATGGATGGTGCGAAGCTGACACCCGCGCATACGATGAGTACGCTAGTGGTGGCTGGAGCGGTAGCTGATGCCTTTGGTTTATATGACCCTCTGGTGAAATTTGCTGGTGCAGGGGCATCGGTTCCCATTACAAGCTTTGGAAATTCTTTGGTACACGGAGCTTTAACTGAACTGGAAAAAGAGGGATGGATTGGCGTGATTACCGGTATTTTTGACCTCACCGCGGCAGGGATATCGTCGGCGATTATCTTTTCTTTTCTCGCGGCACTGGTTGTTCGTCCAAAAGGTTAAATTTAAAATATATACTGTGATAAGCAAAGGCTTCGGATCTATATGATCCGTGGCTTTTTTTTGTCGTACCGATGCGGTAAATGCGGTGAAGCTGACGACTGGAAACAAATTGTGAGTTCCTTCGAGTGTACTCGTGACGTTGGATCATGTACAATAAAAGGAAATCTGTATGCTTTTTTAGGAGGTTAGACCACATGCCTGTGCGCAAAGAGTCGATCCAAATCATCTCTGCAGTTCGTTCAAATCTGGAGTCCTGCATTATGGGGAAATCCTTTGAAATTCAACTTTTACTTACAGCTTTGCTAGCAGGTGGACACGTTCTGATTGAAGACGTACCGGGAACGGGCAAAACACAGCTGATCAAAGCACTATCGAAATCCATGCGCGGGGAATACCGGCGTATTCAATGTAATCCTGATATCCTGCCAAGTGATATTACAGGAGTTTCTGTTTTCCATCCGAAGGATGAGCGTTTTTATTTCCGACCGGGTCCGGTTATGACCAATATTTTGCTCGCAGACGAGATTAACCGTGCAACGACGAAAACGCAATCTGCATTGCTGGAGGTCATGGAAGAGCGCAGTGTGACCGTAGACGGTGACACGTACGATCTCCCGCATCCTTTTATGCTCTGTGCTACACAGAATCCGATTGACTTTGAGGGGACGTATACGTTACCCGAAGCACAACTCGACCGCTTTATGTTAAAAATCAGTCTAGGTTATCCCGACAAGGATATTGAAAAGACGTTGCTGAAGCAACATCAGTCGGGCCAACCGGTAGATCGGCTTGAATCCGTGACTCACATGGATCAGATCTCGGCTATCCAGCAAGAGATTAAAGAAGTGTTCATCGGAGATCCTGTGATGGACTATCTGCTGGATGTTGTTCGCCACACGCGCACACACCCTTCTGTTTTATTAGGAGCTAGCCCAAGGGCTGCGATTTCCTTCATGATGGCCGTAAAAGCTTTTGCCTTCTTGCAAGAAAGAGACTACGTGCTACCGGATGATGTGAAAACGATGGCTCCGTATGTCATCTCTCATCGTATTGTACTTCGTCCCGAATCCAGATTGGACAGCATGAGCTCAGAGGCCGTTCTGAACGCTGTATTACAGCAGGTTCGTGTGCCTGTATCGATGGGGCAATAGTTGATGAGACCGCTTTTGACTACAGTCAATCGAGGCTTACGCCACCCTCGCGTATGGGGCATCGCCGTGGTGTGGATGTGCTGCGTTGCGTACGTTTTATTTCAAGGAGGAAAGACCTCACTTATGCTTTTGTCCATGGTGACGCTACTTTGCCTGTATCTTGCGATTGCTGGATTCAGCGGTGTGAAACGGGCTCAGGGCGTACGGAGGCTCTCTTCCGGACAGGATCATGAAGAACTGCTTCATGCCGGTGATCAGGTCCGCGTGAAGCTGAACTTGACCATTCCGGGATTTCTTCCGCTTCCTTATGTGGTCGTGCGTGAGATGTTACATCGACATAATGGGGAATCATGGTCATTTAAGGAAAGTCTGATCCCGAGTATGCGGGGAACGGGTGAACTTTCCTTTCAAACTCCGCCGCTTGAGCGGGGGAAATATGTTTTCTCGGAAACGGAATGTGCTAGCGAGGATATTTTTGGATTGATCGAACATCGTGGAACATTCAAGGCCAGCGGTGAATTTCGTGTTTTACCTCGTACGGTATTTATTCCTTATTGGCAGCTTTATGATCGCAAGTCACGCTTGTCTGGACCACAAACAGCCTTGACACGTTCACGCAGGGAAACAACCCAGATCAACGGTGTGCGTGACTACGTTTACGGGGACCGTCTTTCTCGCATTCACTGGAATGCCACAGCCAAAACAGGCAACTGGAAATCTAAAGAATTTGAACATGAGTCTGTGCCTAAAACCATCCTGGTACTCGATGCGCTCGCCGGAAGTTATCCGCACGGTGAAGCATTCGAACTGGCCGTTTCTACTACAGCTTCTCTGCTAGACTATGGCAGTAGGGAGCGCATGGGCATGGGGTTGTTAACCTTGGCTGATAAGTCATCCTTCATGCCTCCAAGTGAAAGTCTGATTGAACGGCAGAAGATGATGCATCATCTCGTGGATATCCAGGATAACGGAAAAGATGCTACCTTGTTGCCTGGAGTTGAGAAAATAGCGCGTCAGTTCCCACAGGGAGCTTATTTTGTTGTCGTTTCTCCACAAAAAGATGAAAAGATAATTGAGCTACTTCGTTGGGCAGATACACGTGGCATGACTCCATGTCACATTTTGATTGATTCCAATGAATCCCGCCAAAGTAAGGAATGGAATGCCATGTTGCGTGGCAGGGGCACGAGATCATTCACCGTTGCTCATCTGCAGGAGCTTCCAACGGTTATGGGGGGAGGTTCGGTATGAATGCCATAAGAAATGAAAGTTTGGGATTAAAAAGATCCTGGTATCATGCGGCATCTTTGCTATGGATATTTCTCATTGCGCTGCAATGGATATCGTTCACCCAGGAGTCATGGTATACCGAGACAACTTCGCTGGTGCTGTGGACTCTGGCGGCTGTAAGTATTCTGGAGGTCATTCTTCCCTTTAGAATGCTGTATCGAACGATAATCAAGGCGGTTGTTCTCTTATATATTTTGCATAAAACGTTGATTGATTACATGGTTTACATCCCTTATGGAACGCTGACAGAGCGTGTGGAGCAATTTATCTTGCACATGCCTCCGTATGTCTGGTTTTCCTTGTGTGCATGGGTGATGTTGGAGGCTGCACTTCGCCTTGTAAACTCAACCCGCCGTATCCTGGTGTTTCTGGGAGTTAATATCATATCTCTAGGCATATTGGATTCATTTACTCAAATTCCGCTCTGGGTTGAGATCGCTTGGGTAATGTTTGCAGGTATGGGGTGGCTCGTATGTCAGCACTTCCGTAATTATCAGCTGCAGTACCCTCAGGGCTGGAAACGAATGATTCGGTATCCTTATAAAATACTGGCGAATATTGCTATCATATTCTCATTAATTATTGTTGCCAGTGTGAACATGCCGGAAATTCCGCCAACCTTGACCGATCCGTACACCGCTTGGCGGAATTACACGGGAACATCCGCAAATCAATCCGGGAATGGAGTACTGGATATTCCTACAGCGACGGAGTCAGGATACAGCCGCGAGGACAGTCAGCTTGGCGGAGGATTTAACTTTGATTACACCCCAGTCATGTCAATCACGACCAGTGACCGAAGCTACTGGCGAGGGGAAACGCGTTCTGAATATACGGGTACGGGCTGGGATGAGCCTGGACGTGCTTCTATGGAGAATGTGTCAGCCAGTCAAACGCTGGAAAATGAAGAGGCTGGTAAAGTAAAAACGAAAAAAGTCACGCAGAAAGTAACGATGTTGAATGACACGGTATATCCCATTTTGTTTGGTGCGTATTCCATATCACAAGTGAGCTTGGTGAATGGTGAAGAAAGAGCGGATCGTATGCTTTGGAATACAGAGCGGGCGGAGTTGCACGTGGTCACATCGCGTCAGCAACCGCAATATCCCAAAAACTATACGGTTGTATCCGAAGTGCCGATTATCGTGGAAGACGAGCTTCGTACCAAATCAGCAGATGCTCTGTATACCAGCAATCCGGCAGAGGACAAGTATTTACAATTACCTTCCCGATTCCCCGAAAGGGTAAAGGATCTCGCAGCCGAGGTTACTGCGTCTGCAAAAACACCGTATGAAAAAGTAGCATTACTGCAAGACTATTTACAACAAAACTTCAACTACACCAACAATCCGGATCTGTCCCGGAAAGTGAGCAATGATTTTGTTGAAGGTTTCTTGTTTGATATTCGTGAAGGGTATTGTGATTACTTTTCCACCGCGCTTGTGATGATGGCAAGGGCCGAAGGCATCCCAGCCAGATGGGTAAAAGGTTATGCACCTGGACAGATGTCCCTGAACTCGGACATGCAGGCTCCACGTCAGCCGGGTGCGCCCATTGAAACGACCTACACGGTTACGAATGCGGATGCTCATTCGTGGGCAGAGGTATATTTTGGCGAATACGGATGGATTCCGGTTGAAGCAACCCCGGGATTTGATATGCCATTGCTGACCGAATCACCTGAAGTCCAGCCGGCTGATCAGCCAGAAGATCAACCAGAGGAAGAACCGGTTCAAGAAGAAAAACAAGCACCAACGCCTGAGCAGACTACAAACATGATTCCAACCTTTGTGATCTGGATTGCCGCTGCTGTTATCGTACTGTGGGTAGCCTATATGTTCTGGCGCAACCGCCTTTCGTTGCGATTCTTGTTACTTCGCCTGCGGACCGGCAGACCGCTGACACCTGAACAGAAGGTGCTGGCTGAAACAGAACGCTGGATTCGTTATGCGAGAAGACGAGGTCTAACGCGCAGTGGTGACGAAACGCTTCGTGAGTCAGTAACTCGCTGGAGTCAGCTTAGACCATCTGCCCAAACGACTTTTGAAGAGTTATTAATGAAGTTTGAACAGACCCGCTACAGTCCGGCAACGGTAACCGCCGATGATTGGAAGGTTGTCTATCAGGCAGCTCTGAAGCTGCGGAAGGAACTGAAAGCGGAACGGGCATAGAACATGCCCGTCCCGTTTTTCCTTTTTTTAACGTGATAAAGGGTGTTTTCATTTTCAGGAAAGACAGATTTGTGATATAGTGTGTCGTATGAAACTGAGGTGACTTCTTTGTTTAAAATGTTAATGCCCAAGCTGCGTGTAGACACAGTTTTTGATATTGATTTGGATGAACTGTACGCTCAAGGGTATCGTGGAATCATAACTGACCTGGATAATACGCTTGTTGGAGCCAAAGCACCTGATGCTACACCAGAATTGATCGAATGGTTCGCGCGTGTAAAAGAGGTGGGATTCAAGCTGATGATTGTGTCCAATAACAATCTGAATCGGGTGTCCCTGTTTGCGACTCCGCTGGATATCCAGTTTGTGCATAGTGCACGCAAACCATCGAATGTACCGTTTCGTAAAGCAATGAAGATGATGGAGCTTGCTCCCGAAAAAACGATTGTTGTAGGAGATCAGATGCTTACCGACGTTTATGGAGGGAACAGACTTGGACTCTATACGGTTCTGGTGCTGCCCATTTCCATCGGAGATGAGGGCTTTATGACTCGCTTTAATCGGAGAGTAGAACGGATTGCCCTGTCGAATTTGCGTAAGAAAGGCTTATGGCTTGAGGAGGAAAAGAAGAAATGACAGAACCGCATAACGGCAATATTGCCGTAAGATGCAGTGGATGCGGCGTGAATTTGCAAACGGAAAATCCGGATTTGCCCGGATATCTTCCAGAAAAAGCACTTGACCGTGAACCGGTCATCTGCCAGCGCTGTTTCCGTATCAAAAATTATAATGAGTCATCATCTGTAACGGTGGATCAGGACGAGTTCCTGGCTCTGCTCAGCAAAATCGGGGATAAGGATGCACTCGTCATTCATATCGTTGATTTGTTTGATTTTGACGGCAGTATTATCTCTGGCTTGCAACGCTTTGTTGGAAACAATCCGGTACTGCTTGCCGTAAACAAAACGGACTTGTTGCCTAAAGTTACCAACTGGAACAAAGTTCTGAACTGGGTGCAAAAGCAAGCCAAAGAACAAGGCCTGCGGACAGTAGATGTTGTGCTCTGCAGTGCGAAGCAAAACCAAGGCTTTGACCGTCTGCTTGAGCTTGTTGGCACGTACCGTGGAGATCGGGATGTGTACGTTGTCGGTGGAACCAATGTCGGTAAATCGACACTGATTAACCGTTTGATCCGAGACTACAGCGATCTGGAACAGGAACTGACGACCTCGCGTTATCCGGGAACGACACTGGATATGGTGAACATTCCGCTAGACGATGGAAAATATATTATTGATACGCCGGGAATTGTGTATCCTTGGCGCTTCAGTGAAATTGTATCCCGTAAGGATCTGGCTGCAATTATGCCTGAGAAACCGCTTAAACCTGCGGTATATCAATTGAATTCCGGTCAGACACTGTTCTTCGGTGGGATGGCCAGGTTTGATTTTATTGAAGGGGATCGCCAATCGTTCACTTGTTTTATCAGCACTGCGCTGGATATTCATCGGACAAAATTGGAACGGGCAGATGATCTGTACCGTGATCACCTCGGAGAATTGCTTTCTCCGCCAACCCGTGAGAATGCCGCTGAGATGCCGGAATGGACGAGACATGAATTCCGGATTAAACGTGGCAGTCAGTCGGACATATTCATCTCTGGTCTGGGCTGGATCAAGGTTAACGGAGATAAGGGTGCTTTAATGGCTGTCCATGTTCCAAAAGGCATTCGGGTGCAGATTCGTCCTTCCCTGATCTAGTTTGGATGGCGGGACCTAATTCCAACAACGGATCAGATCGGAGGCGTATCGATGTCAGCAGAAAATAAGTTCAATTCTTCACTTCCCGTACTGCTGGGTGTAATGGGTGACCCGATTGCTCATTCCAAATCTCCGGCCATGCATAATGCTGCTTTGCAAGCAGCAGGTGTGCACGGAATGTACATGCCGCTGCATGTGCAGCCTGATCAGCTCGAAGCTGCTATTCGTGGCATTGTTGCCTTGGGTTATCGGGGTGTTAATGTCACGATTCCGCATAAGGAGCAGGTGATGCAATACCTCGATGTGATCGATGACAGTGCTCGCTTAATTGGAGCAGTCAATACGATCGTGAACGAAAATGGCAAGCTGACAGGGTACAATACCGACGGAATCGGATATGTGCGCTCGTTGAAAGAAGAGGCTGTTCCTCAGCTTGAAGGGAAAAGGATCGCTGTTCTTGGCGCAGGCGGCGCGGCAAGAGGTGTTATCTATGCGCTTGCTCTGGAAAAGCCCGAACAGATCAGCATCCTGAACCGCACAGCTGACAGAGCACTTACTCTTGCTACGGATCTGCGAAGCCATGGTCTGGGAAACATCTCTGGCAACGGGATGCAGGATGCTCGAGCTGTACTTGCCACGGCAGATATCGTTATTAATACGACAGCAGCGGGCATGCATCCACATGTGGATGATGTTCCAGTTGATCCTGCATGGATTCGCGAAGGGGCAGCTGTTAGCGATCTGATATACAACCCGCTCGAAACCCGTCTGCTCCGTGAGTCCCGTTTGCGCGGATGCACCGTGCATGGCGGACTCGGAATGTTTGTTTATCAAGGGGCCGTTGCATTTGAACACTGGCTTGGCATTCCCGCCCCTGTTGACACGATGAGACGAGCAGTACTGGATAGTTTTGAAAAATAATAATTGAACGGCCAGGCTCTGAATCAGCCTAGGGCTACATGCAGGGCCTGCTCAACATAAGGAGTATGAAGTATTCATGTTAACTGGTAAACAAAAGCGCTTTTTGCGGTCACAAGCACATCATCTGACCCCTGTGTTTCAGATTGGTAAAGGGGGCACGAATGAGCATTTGTTCCGTCACATCGAAGAGGCCATTGAGAAGCGCGAACTGATGAAAGTTCAAGTGCTCAACAATAACCTTGACGATAAAAATGAAATTGCTGCAGAGGTAGCTCGTGAAACAGGCAGTGAGCTCGTACAAGTGATTGGGAGCACCATTATCCTCTACAAAGAATCACGTGACAATAAACAAATCGAACTTCCAAGATAAGGAGCGTGGCGCGGGTGAAGATCGGCATCATGGGCGGTACGTTTGATCCGATCCACATGGGGCATCTGCTGGCAGCAGAAGCGGCAAGGGATTCGCATGCTCTGGATGAAATCTGGTTTATGCCGTCTCATGTCCCGCCTCACAAACCCAGTGCAGGTGCGACGGGGCAACAGCGCCTGGAAATGACTGAGTTGGCTGTGAAGCAAGCTACTCAGTATGAGGTACTAGGTATCGAAATGGAGCTTGGCGGCGTATCTTATACGATTGACACCATGCGTGAATTGTGGCGCCGTTTCCCTGAGCATGAGTTTTATTTTATCATTGGGGCGGATATGGTGAATTACCTTCCCAAATGGGAAGAGATTGAAGAACTGGCGTCCAAAATGACCTTCATCGGTGTTGGACGTCCGGGCTTCCAGCTACATCTGGACGATTTACCGGATGCATTGCAGGGACGGGTTCTGCTGGCCGAGATGCCTCTTGTTGATATTTCATCTACGGCGATACGCAGACGACTGGCGAAGGGGCATTCGGTGCGGTTTATGATCCCCGATGCAGTTCATCAATACATTGTAAGGAGCGGTTTATATGGCACTAAGCCGTGAGGGGTTAATCGAGGCTGTCTCTGCACAGATGCCGGCCAAGCGCTGGAAACATACGCAGGGTGTCATGGAATCAGCCGTTGTCTTGGCTGAAAAGTATGGTGCTGATCCGGTAAAAGCGGATATAGCAGCGATTTTACATGACGTGGCCAAATATTGGCCAGTAGCCGAGATGGAAGCCGTTATTCGTGATAACGGATTAAATATTGAACTTTTACATCATGATAAGCAGCTTTGGCATTCGGAAGTGGGTGCCTTTGTAGCTGAACGGGATTATGGTGTGTCCGATTCAGAGATTATTAACGCCATTCGGTGGCATACTTCTGGTAGGGTAGGGATGAGCCTGCTGGACAAAGTGGTATGCCTTGCCGATTATATTGAGCCGGGACGTGATTTCCCGGGTGTAGAGTACATTCGTGAGCAGGCTCAGCGCAGTCTGGAGGAAGGTTTGATTGCCGGTTTTGATTCGACGATCAGCCTATTGCTCTCCCAGCGCCGTGTTATCTACCCGCTTACGGTGCTCTCACGTAATGACTTGATTGCACAATTATAGATTATGGAGGTTGGTTCATGACAGTATCATCGAAAGAACTTATGAACATGGTGGTTACCGCCGCTGACGATAAAAAGGCATCAAACATTGTAGCACTTGACCTGAACAATATTTCACTGGTTGCCGATTATTTTGTGATCTGCCACGGTAACTCCGATACACAGGTACAGGCGATTGCTACAGAGATTCGTAAACAGGCTCATGCAGCTGGTGCGACAATTAAAGGCATTGAAGGCATGGACTCTGCACGCTGGGTGCTGATGGATCTTGGCGATGTCGTGGTTCACGTATTCCACCGCGATGAGCGTGAATATTACAATATCGAGCGTCTCTGGTCTGATGCCAAAGTGGTGGAAACGGTATGAGTTTGATTGCAGGAACAGTCGTCTCGCTACCGGTTTCACGTGAAGTGTCTCCATTTGGCTATTTTTTGACGACAGGATCGGAAGATGTATTGCTTCACTACACCGAGCTGACTCGGGATATCAAGATTGGTGAAACGCTGGAGGTTTTTGTATTCTTTGATACAGAAGACCGCCTTGCTGTTACGATGAAAAAACCGTACCTCACGCTGGGTGAGATGGCTAAACTGGTCGTAGCTGATGTGCATCCGCGCCTTGGCTGCTTCCTGGAAATGGGTCTTGGTCGCCAGTTGTTGCTTCCAATCCGTGAGTTGCCTGAACTTGAAGAACTGCGTCCCCAAGTTGGGGATGAGGTGTTCGTGATCATGGAGCATGACAAGCAAGGACGTCTGCGTGCCAAATTGGCCGGAGAACGTGAACTTGCTCCGCTTGCCTTCCACGCGCCAACCACATGGTTGAATGAGTGGGTGGAAGCGCTGGTGTACAAGCCGCTTCAGATGGGTACATTTGTACTTGTTGATGGTGGTGTGCTTGGTTTTGGAGCGATTGGCATGATCCATTCTTCGGAGCGCAGTCATATGCTTCGTTTGGGTGAAAAGGTGAAATGTCGGGTTACGCTGGTGCGTGAAGACGGTCGTGTAAATTTGGCGATGACACAACGCAAAGAAGTTGGGCGTAACGAAGACGCAGACAAGCTGCTTGCTTTTATGAAAGAGCGCCCTATGGGCGGCATGCCGTATTCCGATGCGACACCGCCAGATATTATCAAGCAACGTTTTGGCATTAGTAAATCCGCGTTCAAACGTGCTCTCGGTAAGCTGATGAAAGATGGATTGGTGGTACAAAAGGAAAACTGGACGTACTTGTCTGATTCTGCGCCAAAATCACAGCAGGAAGAGAAGTAGACACAGGCGAGGCATAGCCGAATACAGCATGGATGTTTCGAGTTAGAGCATTCATTTTGGTTGAAATATTGCATGTATCATGGAGCCGATGCTTTATGCATCGGTTTAAGTAAAGCAGGGCCAGACTGGGTAAACACCGGAAGCCCTGCTTTTTAGTTTGAATTTTTGATCCAATCCGATGAGGAAAATGAAATTGAAAGTGCGGTGCCGACATGTCTTACCGGAAATTTGCCTACGTTTACGATGAATTAATGGAAGATATGCCTTATCCGGACTGGATAAGGTTTGCAAGAACAGCTTGGGAACAACATGGCATGCCCAAAAGTGTGGCTGAGCTTGGCTGCGGAACGGGATCCATTACGATTCCACTGGTGAACTCTGGCTTTGAAGTGACGGGGATTGATCTCTCCGCAGATATGTTATCTGTTGCGCGTAGCAAAATGGAAGCGACACCTCAGGGACACCGTCTGTACAGGGAAGGCAGTGTACGCTGGGTACAGCAGGATATGCGGGAGTGGAGAGTGCCTGAACCTGTAGACTCGGTCATTTCGTTCTGCGATTGCGTGAATTATCTGCTGGAATCCGAAGATGTCATTCGAACATTCGAGCGTACGTATGAAATGCTGAAGCCGGGAGGTACATTTCTGTTTGATGTACACCATCCAAATACATTGATTCGGTATGATGAGGAACAGCCTTTTGTGTTAGACGAACGCTCGGTCTCATATATCTGGACGTGCGATTTTGATCAGGAGCGGTGTGAGATAGAGCATCATCTGAGCATTTTTTCTAGATTGGATGAGGGCAACAGAGATACCTATCAGCGATTCGAAGAAGTTCATACGCAACGCGCTTATGATCCGGACTGGATGAAGCTTGAATTAAGCAAAGCGGGTTTCCGGGATGTGAAGGTGTATGCAGACTTTGAGTGGAAAGAAGCTGGAGATCACGCACAGCGTCTGTTCTACGTGGCTGTAAAATGATTGTTTAAAGAGAAAATTATAATGAGCGACGCTAAACTAATTTATATGAATATGAATATGAATAAGAAACTGTCCTTGTGCAGCGTGTAAGTATGTTGCTCGAGGCAGTTTTTTTGAACATATATGATAAAAAGTATTGCCGCTTGAAGCAAAGAGAGACATAATGAATGAAAAAAGGAAAGCGTTTTCTTAACATGCAAACTATATTTCAATCACAGGGAGAGTTGTAGAGATGGAAAGTACATATAAAACGAGATTGTCCAAAGAACAGCTGGATCAGATCATTAAGCATCACCTTGCTGTAACGATTCAAGATTACGAGGAAATGATCGATGGCTGGGCAAACCATGCTTATAAAATTTTTCTTGACGATGGACGAAAAGTTGTCCTAAAAATCGCACCTGCGGCTACGACCAATCTAATGCGCTGTGAACAGGATTTAATGACGGCTGAAGTGGAAGCACTCCAGCTTGTTGCTGAGCTTAAGGATGTTCCTGTGCCTCTGGTACTCGCATATGATGCTTCACTACTCATGGCTCCCGCGCAGTATTTCATTATGGAGTTTATGCCCGGGGTTCCATACAACCAGGTGAAAGAAGATTTTACTGCCGAAGATCAGGAAGTGGTTGAACAGCAGTTAGGCTGGTACAACCAGCGAATTAACGAGATTAAGGGAGAGCGGTTTGGTTATTTTTCCGGAAAGGACAGACAACGTGCGACGTGGAGAGAAGCTTTCTTGATGCTCATGCATGATATGCTTGCAGATGGTGAAGAGGCAGGGGTTGATATCGGCATCGATTACAATGAGCTGAGACGGTTGATTGATGAGAAATCAGATGCACTGGATGAAGTGACAGAACCTTCCCTGATTAGCTGGGATCTGTGGGATGGCAATGTGCTGGTCCAGGATAAGCAAATTACGGCCATTATTGATTTTGAACGCTCATTATGGGGCGATCCGCTAATGGAGCATTATTTCAGTCATTTTAACTATACTCCGGGTTTTCTCAAAGGATATGGACGTGAGGTTGAGACAGAGAACGAGCGGAAGCGCAGAAGTTTATATGATTTGTATTTTGATCTTGCGCTCCGAATTGAATGTGATTACCGTAAGTATGATAACAAGGAGCATATCGAATCTACGATCCGTAATTTGCAGGAAGGCATTGAACGGTTTAGAAAAATGTGAGAATGCCAGTTGACATGTGAAGGGCAATAAAGTCTGACTTGAGAGAAAGAGATTGTGACATGTCATATTGACTTTGAGCTTGCATTTTTATATAATGCTTCCTATATTGTATACATATTTCGATGATAAGGATCAGTAGTGGGTGCTGTACATGACAGAGAGTCGGCGGTTGGTGCAAGCCGATTGACAGTATTTTGCGAACTCGCCTTGGAGAAATGCGGTGATTACAAAGTTCTATGCCTTGGGTGCAGGACTGGAAATCCGCATCGGTTAACCGCCGTTACAGGTCTAAAGGGAGTGGATGACGAAGCACGTTCGTCCGCTAACTAGGGTGGTACCACGGGAATTCAACCTCTCGTCCCTAGCGCTGCAAACGCTACGGGATGCTGAGGTTTTTTTTGTTGTTATAAAGCGCGTATAACCTGAAGGAGGAATTATAGATGAGTGAGAATCATCAGCCGAAGCACGGCTATCAGCCGCAAGTGATGGAGAAAAGTTGGCAGCAATATTGGGATGACAACAAAACGTTTAAAACAGGTGAGGACCCGTCCAAACCGAAGTTTTATGCACTGGATATGTTCCCATATCCGTCCGGTTCAGGACTGCACGTAGGTCACCCGGAAGGATATACTGCAACTGATATCGTATCCCGTTACAAACGGATGCGTGGATACAATGTGCTGCACCCAATGGGCTGGGACGCTTTTGGTCTGCCAGCAGAGCAGCACGCACTGGATACGGGGGAGCACCCGCGTCATATCACATTCCGCAACATTGACAATTTCCGTCGTCAGATCAAATCTCTCGGATTCTCATATGACTGGGATCGTGAGATCAGTACAACAGACCCTGAGTATTACAAATGGACACAGTGGATCTTTATTCAGCTGTACAATAAAGGGTTGGCCTATGTCGATGAAGTGCCGGTGAACTGGTGTGAAGCATTGGGCACGGTTCTGGCGAACGAAGAGGTTATTGACGGTAAGAGTGAACGTGGCGGACACCCGGTTGTACGTAAACCGATGCGTCAATGGGTACTGAAAATTACGGAATACGCAGAGCGTTTGCTGGAAGATCTGGAAGAGCTGGACTGGTCGGAAAGCATCAAGGATATGCAGCGTAACTGGATCGGCAAATCGACCGGGGCTGAAGTGGTTTTTGCCATCGAAGGCCGTGAAGAAGTAATCAAAGTATTCACAACCCGTGCAGATACATTGTTCGGTGCAAGTTTTGCCGTTCTGGCTCCAGAGCACGACTTGGTTGACGCGATTACATCCGAAGAACAGCGTGAGGCAGTAAAAGCTTATCAGGAGCAGGCTGCGCGTAAGAGTGATCTGGAACGTACGGACTTGGCAAAAGACAAAACAGGTGTGTTCACTGGTGCATACGCGATTAATCCGGTTAACGGAGCGAAGCTGCCGATCTGGATTGCTGACTATGTACTTGCTGGCTATGGTACAGGAGCTGTTATGGCTGTTCCAGGCCACGATGCACGTGACTGGGAATTCGCGAAGCAGTTTGACCTGAATATCATTGAAGTCATTGCCGGCGGAGATGTTACAAAAGAGGCGTATACAGGTGACGGCGCACATGTGAACTCCGATTTCCTGAACGGTTTGAACAATGAAGAAGCTGCGGCGAAAATGATCGCTTGGCTCGAAGAGAACGGCAAAGGACAAGGAAAAACAACGTACCGTCTGCGCGACTGGCTGTTCAGCCGTCAACGTTATTGGGGAGAGCCGATTCCGATTCTGCATCTGGAGGACGGGACGATGAAGACTGTGCCAGAAGATCAATTGCCACTGTTGCTGCCTGACATTGACCAGATTAAACCTTCAGGTACAGGTGAATCCCCACTGGCAAACGTGACCGATTGGGTAAATACGGTTGATCCGGAAACGGGTATGAAAGCTCGCCGTGAAACTAACACGATGCCACAATGGGCGGGAAGCTGCTGGTATTACCTGCGGTTTATCGATCCGCACAATGACAAGGAACTGATCTCACAAGAGAAACAACAGCAATGGTTGCCAGTTGACCTGTACATCGGTGGGGCAGAACATGCTGTACTACACTTGTTGTATGCTCGTTTCTGGCACAAAGTGCTGTATGATCTGGGTGTCGTACACACGAAAGAGCCGTTCCATAAGCTGGTTAACCAAGGTATGATTCTGGGAACCAACAATGAGAAAATGAGTAAATCTCGCGGTAATGTCATCAACCCGGATGAGATTGTTAACGAATTCGGTGCAGATACACTGCGTCTCTATGAGATGTTTATGGGTCCTCTGGAAGCGACTAAACCTTGGAACGCAAACGGGGTAGAGGGAATGTATCGTTTCCTGTCACGCGTATGGCGTCTGTTCATAAACGAAGATACTGGTGCGATTAATGAGAAAATTACAGCTGACGGTGGAACCGACGAGTTCAAACGCACAGCACACAAAACGATTAAAAAAGTGACGGAAGATCTGGAACATCTGCGCTTCAACACGGCGATCAGCCAATTGATGATCTTCATCAACGACGCGTACAAAGCAGAGACGCTGCCTCGCGAAGCGATGGAGAACTTCGTTCAATTGCTGTCACCTCTGGCGCCGCATATGGCAGAGGAACTGTGGAATCGTCTTGGACACGAGGGTGGAATCTCTTACGTGGCTTGGCCTGCATACGATGAGTCCATGACTGTGGATGCAGAAGTGGAAATCGTAGTTCAAGTGAACGGCAAAATTGTAACTCGTGCGACGATCGCGAAGGATCTGGATGCACAGGGAATGCAGGACTACACGATGGAACTTGCACCTGTGAAACAGGCGCTGGAAGGCAAGACTATTCGCAAAGTCATTGCCGTTCCAGGCAAACTGGTTAATATTGTTGCCGGTTAATCTCGCTGGCACGGAATACCTCATCCAGTTTGACTAAATCTTCATCGTATTTTTCATGTGTTGTATGGATCAGACTATCAAAAACACCATCGAGGTTGTTTCTCAGCAGCGCAAGTGCCTGAGCGGTTATTCCGCCAGGTACAGCGACACGGGCCTGAAGTTCTTGTGGGGTATAACCTCCCTCGGTGAGCAGTTTGCCTGTACCTAGAAGCATCTCACCGGCAAGGGCGCAGGCGTCGGCACGTTTGATACCTGTCAAGCGCACAGCACTTTCAATCCATTGCTCCAAAAAGAAGGATATGAATGCAGGGCCACAGCTGGAGAAGTCAGATGTGATTCGAGTGCAGGCTTCATCCACTTGATAAGGTTTGCCGATATGACTCATTAGGCCTTCGAGCAGTGAGCGATCTTCTGCCGTCATACGTTCACCATGGATGAATAGGCTTGCTCCGCTGCCGACCTGATGTGTAACACTGGGGATAACCTTGGAGACTTTGCAAGGAAGCGAAGATTCCAGATGGCGCAGCTGCACGGGGCTGGTGATCGAGACAATTATGTGATTGGAATTCACAACAGGCAGGATATCATCAATGACATGTCTGAATTCCAGCGGTTTCACGCACAGGAAGATGATGTTGCTGCGAATGACTGTTTCCCGATTGCTCTGTGATTCATGCAGCCCTGGATAACGGAGGGAAAGCTGACGTACTTTGGATGGAGTTCGATTGCTTGCTGCAATCTGACGGGGTTCGAGTGCACCGGATTGGATCAGGGCATAGATCAACAGACTGCCCATGCTGCCGGTTCCGATAAATCCAACCTTCATTGGTTTAGGCCTCCTTTCATGCTTTACGGTAATGGCGCAGTTTCTTCCCTCTATTGTATGCATCAGGGTCTGGTTCACATGACATGAAATTATGTAACTTAGATAAGCGAAATCATGAAACGGTTCGGAAGCACCGCCCGTGTTCGAAATGATCTCTATTTTGAATATGAGGGAGTGTGCGGAAGATGAGACGGAACAAAGCGTTGTCCATTGCTGCAGCAGTGGTTGGATGTGTACTAATATTATGGTCGGGCAAAAGTGAACAGCCACCTAGCGGCTGGGAACCGATGCAGCTCGGCTCCAATCAGCCGACAAGTGAGCAGAATTCTTCTGCGATACAGTCGGCTGCTTTGGTTCCCGAGAATGTAGCTGATGCTGCGCCTAAAGATGGGGTGAGCGGTAGACAATTGGACGACGCAGCTCCAGCACAGGAGTCGAAGGTTCGGGAGCCTAATGTTGCTCCTGCTGTGTCAGGCAATGCACCAGCTCAACCACAGGCCCAGGTGAATGAAAGCCGTTCATCTGTATCTGAAGCAGAAGCAACATCTAAACCAGCTGACGAAACAACCAGTGAGACGGCAGATCACGGTAAGATCGATGTGAATACTGCACCTGTCAACAAACTCACGGAGCTTCCGGGGATTGGACAGAAGAAAGCTCAGGCCATTGTGGATTATCGCAATGCGCATGGTCCTTTTGCCAAAGTTAGCGATCTTACCAAGGTGAAGGGCATAGGCATGAAGATGCTGGAGAAGATGGCTCCCTATGTACAGATTCGTTAAAAGTTCAGCATAATAGTAATAGGTTCAAGGCGAGAGGAGAAAACGGCATGAGTGCAACAGAGCTTCGCAAGGACTGGGATACGTATTTTATGGACATTGCTTATATGGTATCGACACGTTCCCGTTGTCCGCGCCGGCACGTAGGAGCTGTGCTGGTTCAAGGGAAAAAGTTGCTGGGTACTGCCTATAACGGAGCACCGATGGGAGTGGCGGATTGCTCTGAGGCAGGCTGCATGATATCGGAAGAATATGAACTTGTAGTCACGGACGGACAGGAAGAAATGGTTAAAAAGCAACGCTGTATTCGTACCATCCATGCGGAGCAGAATTTGCTTTTATTCACGGATCGGATTGACCGCGAAGGTTCCTCTGTATATGTAACCGATGAGCCTTGCTGGACATGTGCCAACATGCTGGCGAACAGTGGTGTTACGGAGATTGTATTTCATCGCTCATATCCCAAAGATACGAGTAAAGTAAAAAATATGATGCATCAGAAAGGCATTTCGTTCCGTAGACTGGAGAATTACCAGCCTCCACGGGAGACTATGATGACCGTAAGCAATTAGCAAGAACTTATATAGAACAGGTTAAATGATTCAGATCATGTCAGAACAGATGACACCTGGGATATCTTTTATTTTCAATATTAATTAGTTTCATACGTATGGGGAAGAACCTCCGGCTAGCCTGAATGGGCTTCGGGGGTTTTTTGTGTATTTATTGCCTTGGAGATGAGCAGAAGGGAGAGGGACAGAATGAAAGGAAGACCATTGCTTCGCTTTACAATCTTTTGGTTGTGCGGTAGTGGCATGGCGTGTTTATTGACGGGATGGACTTTATTTTGGGGAGTAGTCGGGGCGATGGCATGTCTTCCACTCTTACTTCGTTTCATGAATATTCGTGGGTGGTCGATTCTTCTTTTAGTTATTGCTTTTGCAGGTGGTTTAATACAGTGGGAGTGGAATGATTTTCGTAATTATAGTACATTGCCAGCATATTTACATCGATCTACTGACGTAATTGATGGGTTAGATGTTCAAGTTGAAGGGGAACTTGTATCGGATGTGCAGGTTGATGGGGATCGGGCAGGTTTTGAGATGCAGGTTTCTTCTCTTAGGCTGTATGAAGAGACAGATAAGGAAGTCAAGAATCAAGATTCTTCGCCAGATCCTTCCTTGCAATCACTAAAGTCACAAGCGACTTCGGACAAAATGAATGAAAGAGTCATTGTACAAGTCCGATTAATGGAAGAGCAGGAACAGCATACAGCAGCATCTTGGAAGCGAGGGGATAAGCTGAAACTGTCAGGCTCGATAGTTCTTCCTGGTGAAGCCAGGAATTTTGGGGGATTTGACTATCGTAGCTATCTAAGGACGCAGTATATCCATTGGATGGTCAAAGTGAAGGGGGCCAGTTCGGTTCATGCTTCGTCTCCTGAAGGGCTGGGGAAAATAAACATTCTACGGTGGACAGATTCGGCAAGACTACTGCTCGGTTCGGCGGTAGATCGGTTGTTTCCTGAACCGCATGCCGGTTACATGAAAGGTCTGATCATCGGAATGGCGAAGGATATTGATCCAGGTACGTACGGTCAATTCTCACAGCTCGGATTAACTCATATCCTCGCCATCTCGGGTACACATGTTGCAGTGTATGTGGCTTCATTGCTCATGCTTTTATCATGGCTGAGATTAACAAGAGAGACAGCTCTAACGATTGTGCTGGTTCTCGTGCCAGCATATGTACTGCTCTCGGGCGGTTCTCCATCGGTCATTCGGGCAGGTATGATGTCGATGATCGGTCTGTATATGGCGAAACGCGGATTGGCCAGAGATGGTATTCAGATCATCAGTGCAGCGGCTTTGCTCATGCTCTGGTGGAATCCTTATTTTTTATTAAATGTGAGTTTTCAACTCTCTTTTCTGGTGACGGCGGGACTGATGATTTATATGCCGCTTATTAACAGGTTGTTCAGCAAATGGCCCAAATCGCTGGCAGCGACAGCTTCGGTTACGGTAACAGCGCAACTGATTTCTTTTCCAGTGACGATTCTGTACTTCAATCAGTTCTCGTTGCTGTCTTTTGCAGCCAACTTTTTGCTGGTATCTTTGATTAGTGCTGTAGTGCTTCCCTTAGGTACGGTTGCGATGATTCTATCATTTGTGTGGCTTCCGCTTGCGAAACTTCTGGCATGGATTGCGATTCAGTTGAATCAACTTACCTTTCTCAGTGTGGAATGGATGAACAGTTTGCCAGGTTTTGTGATGATCTGGCCTACACCTTCCTTATTATGGATTGCAACCTATTATGTGATTTTATATGTGTTGCTTTATTTGCTCTATCAGCGGAGCGGCGGTGAGATACCCCAAAATATTCATGTTGCAGAAGAGGATACAGCGCCACTTGATATGTCTTCACGAGGTGCTACACAAAGGGGCTCTACACTAGCATTAGGCTTCAATTCTTCACGGTCTGTTGACACTCAATCACTTTACACAGCGAAAGCGAACAATCGCTTGCAACTTTCAGCGCGCGATCCCTTGCCTACTCGAAGAGCAACATCAGATCATGGTTCACTCTCTACTCTTGGCGCAAGTATCGCCTGGCCTGAGTATGCAAGTGCATTTACATCTAGAGGTGCAGCCTTCTATAGCGAAGTACGCATGAGCCAAGCGAAGCGATGGTTATGTGGTGTGCTTGCCGTCAGTTTTGTAGCAGGATTATGGTGGGCATATCAGACGCCACGTCCTGCGGGAACAGGTGTAGTTCAATTTCTGGACATTGGTCAGGGAGACAGTACATTGATAACAACACCAGAAGGCAAACATATCCTTGTAGATGGCGGAGGCACGGTTAATTTTGGGGGGAGCGAACACTCGTGGAAAACAAGGCGTGATCCGTATGAGGTGGGAGCTAAAGTTGTTGTTCCTTTATTAAAAAAGAGAGGCATTCACCAGCTTGATGCTGTCATTGTGACTCATGCGGATCAGGATCATGCCGGTGGCCTTCAGTCCGTACTGGAGCAAATTCCAGTGAAACGCTTCATCTTTAACGGAACGACGAGTGGAAAGGAGAAATTCGATCAGTTGCTGGACACAGCGGTGCAACGCCAAATCCCACTATTCGCTACACATCAGGGCATGATCTATAAGCCCGATTCAGAAACGGCTTTATATTTTATCTCACCAGAGCGGAGTGGACCTAATCCAACAGGAGATCTGCCTGTTCTTGAGAATCAGAACGGTGGGTCGGTTGTTTTTTTGCTGGAGATGGCGGGTACGTCTATGCTATTCACCGGAGATATGGAAGCGGCAACGGAACAGGATGTGCTGTATGACATTCAGGATGGTTCGCTGGCGACCGTACCGCGACTAAAATCACATCTATCTATAGATGTACTCAAGGTCGCCCACCATGGTAGCAAGACATCATCCTCAGAAGCATGGCTTCAGTATTGGAATGCCAAATCTGCACTGATCTCTGCAGGGGTTAACAATACCTATGGTCATCCCAACCCAGACGTAATGAAACGTTTGGAAGCAGTAGGTTCCCGGATTTATCGGACGGACCGGATGGGTGAGGTGCAGATGAGCGTGAAAGATGGGGAGATAAGTGTGCGGTGTAAGCTGGCTCCGAGATAAGAGTGGAATCATAAAGTCTGAAGGATACTTGAAGGATATTTGGTTATTTTTGCCGAATAGTATTAGGCTTGGCTTAGGAGGGGTCAAATGAAAAATTTAGTTTACTAGATACATAGAGAGAAGGGAACGTATAGGAATGCTACTATTCAAAAAAGCACGAGTTAGAACGTTTACATTGTGGATCGGGATTCTGGTTCTTAGTGTTCTGATGGGGATACCTGGAGCATTTGCTTCGTCTGAGTCGAATCGTTCTATTCATTCTGTTCTTGACCGTAATAACTATCTGCTAAATGATGGAACCTTGTGGTCAAAAGGAAGTATTGCTGGAGTGTGGACACAAAATCATAATTTAATCGGAATCTCAGGATCATATAATGGAGTTGTTTTTGGTTGGACTGCGGATGATCAAGTTATTATGTGGGATATGAATAATCCTCATCTGCCAACAACCAAACAATTCAAAGGAGTTAATAAGGTATATGGTAATGGATGGGTTCAGCTTCAGGATGGGAGCCTGTATAAGTTTAGAGATCAGGAGAAAGTTCTGGATTCTGCTCTAGATGTAAGTTCCTATTCGTATGGAAGTGACATCACCGACACCATTTTGTCTTCATCAGGTGATATATATTATTCAAAATATAGTAAAATTCGAAAAGCTGGAAATGTAGCTAACGCTACCGCAATTGCAGCAAATAATGTTTTTGCAGCAGTATTAAAAGATGACAACTCGGTAGTTATTGTCAATATGTTGTATCAGGAAGAGCAAATTACGATTGCTAATGATGTCCAATCTTTGATCTGGTGGGGAAACGAGTATAAACTACTTGCGGTGAAAAAGGATGGAACAGTCTGGAATTATGACAGAAATGACAATTACAAGGGTGAGCAGTTACCGGGACTAAACAATGTATCCAGAATGGTGTATTCACTTGATCTGGACGAATTATATGCACAGTTACAGGATGGCTCGTGGGCTGTATATCATAGTGGGAAGTTAACTTCTCTATCGGCACCGACTCTGAATCAAGTAACGCTTACGGCATCAACCAAGGAAGCTAATATCGGAGACACAGTCACACTTACTGTTCAGGAGAATTATAGTAACGGGTTCAAAACAAAACGTGCGCCTCTGCCTGGTGAAATTACGTTGGAACAGTCGCAAGTAGCTCTGATTCTGCCAGAAGGCAAGCTGAAAGCAACAGGCATGGGAACTACAAAAGTGATGCTGAAAATAGGGGATAAGTCTTCCGATACACAACTGACCGTTAACTCTCAACAGAAATTGACAGGAGCTGAATTATTAAACGGAAATGTGTATTTACCTGTACAATCTGTCTTCAAAATGCTAGGAGCCAAAATCGATGTTCAGGGAGTTCGTTTCAAGATACAGATGGGAAATGACCTTATCACACTGACAAAGGGAAGTGCAGTAGCAGATTTCAACGATAAAGCGATCACAATGAAAGGTAAGGTGCAGACCATTAACGGGCAAACCGTATTTCCTGCGGAACTTTTAAAACAAGTGGCACGTATACAGGTAAATTGGGATACTGAGTTGAAACAAGCCAAAGTGTTCGTTGGAAATGCTGCTTTTGTGGTGGAGTCGAAGGATACGCTTGCTTTGATTAAGAAAAAAGAGTTGGGAAATCTGAGCCGGTTCATTGGCAAGTCCTATTGGATTAATAGTGATACAAGCCTAGGGCAACGCTTTAGTAAATTGACTATCACCGATATTAAAATTGAAAAAGGGAAGTATGATGAACGAAGCTACTCCATTGTTTTCCGTAATACCAAGGGTAAAAGCGTTATTGCTTATGCAGGCGGGTTTCCATCGAGTGTAACGGAGATGTTGGCAGATTCAGATCAATTCTTTTCTTACGATCCCTATAAAAAATACAACTGGTCTTCATCTACATGGAAGAAAATCATTGCGGGTGAAGTAGCTCTAGGGATGAATACTACACAAGCGCGTCTGGCATGGGGAGATCCAAACAGTATTACGCAAGAAGCAAGCTCAAAAGGAAAAATTGAAGTTTGGGTTTATGCAAGTTCTGCAGGAGTCAGAGCTTTAGGATTCCTCAGTGGAAAGTTGATAGCCATTTATTAATTTTTTTAAAGTCTAGTTCTTTTTGTATAACTACTTACAATATAACACAAGAAAAAGCCCTGTTATCCATAACTCTCTTCAAAAGAGAATTAAGAGAAAGGGCTTTTTTCATATTCGTTCTGATTACTGAATATAAATGGGAATAGTGAATTATTCCACAATGGGAATAGTGAATTATTCCACGCCGTCCTTGAAATGTTTATCCCAATGTTTATCACCTTTGTGCAAAATGTCTTCAACGGTTTTTTCGAGTGTCGCCAGTAGTTGTGCTCTGACATCCAGTACCGTTTCTCTGTACAAGCGTTCTTCCGATCCGACGATTTTATCGCCGTATAACGCCTGCGCAGCTACATATTTCCGATGTTCCTCAACCAGGGTGTCGATTGATTCCAAAGCGTGCTCCACAAAGTGGGAAATGCTTTGATATTCCTTTGGCATTTGTTCTTTTAATTGTTGAATTTTCGCTAGAGCTGGCATGCTCATCACCTCGTCTTATGAATGTAAATTTACAATACACCATTTTCATGAAAAATGCATTAAAAAAAGCTTAAATTTGGACAAATTTCGACTTTTTTTATTTTTAGGCCTTTAAAAGTACTTAACCATAATGTATGCCGTTGCATTTATTTTGAGTCGTGTAAGTACTGGAATTCGTGATGTCAGACGTTTGATGACTACGTTTGCATTTTCTGTTATTCTAAGATAAGATTCGGCGGCCCTTATACATATGCCGTTATTTTGTGATGGAAAATTAAAATATACTTAACTTTGCAACAATTTTATCGATGATTACGTCAGTAAGGTTGCAGGGAGAGGGGGATCCTTTGTGGTAGAGCCGGAACTCATCAGAGCCGCTCAATCGGGCGATCGCGACGCTCTAATTACCCTATTGCGGGAGATTGAACAGCACGTCTATCGGACCGCATATTACATTCTAAATAATGAACAGGACGCCTTGGATGCTGCGCAGGAAGCGTTGATCCGCATTTACACCAAGATTAATTCTTATGAAGAAAAAGCCCAGTTCAAAACCTGGGTGCAACGCATCGTAACGAATATCTGCATTGACAAGTTCAGAAGAACCAAGCCATCGGTGTCCATAGATGAGCATGAAATGGTTTTTCAGGATAAGCAGGATGTAGAATTTGAAGTGATGTCTACTTATGTAGCCAAGGACATTCAAGATGCGATCAACAAGTTGCCAGAGCATCATCGGACCGTCATTGTTCTAAGATATTTGCAAGATTTATCCTATAACGAAATTGCGGATTGTCTCGATCTTCCGCTAAATACGGTAAAGTCTTACTTATTTAGAGCCAGACAACAGTTACAAAATCTACTACAGGAGTATCAGAAAGGTGGTGTGACAGGATGAAATGCGAAGAGATGGTGGAATGGATGCACCGGTATCTGGATCATGATCTGGGCGAGGCGGAAACGACGCAGATGCTACAGCATGTGGCCAAGTGTCCGGAGTGCGCCGAAAATTTTAGTATGCTCAGAGCTCTATCCAGGGAACTGGAAGATTTGCCGCAAGTAAGCCCGAAGTTCAGTCTGGTTGATGCGATTATGCCTCAATTGGATGCGATTGACGAAGCGCGAAAAGAACAAAGCAGTACCGTGCAAGAAATGAGTCCTGTCCCTGCGGCATTTGAGAGTCTAAAGCGCTCAAGTTCTAGTGAGCAGAAAGCGAAAACCAAATGGCTTAATTCGATGGTGGGACGGATGTCTGTGGGTGCAGCGGCCGCGGTTGTTGTATTGGGATTTGCCATCTGGGGATATCAGCCAGAGCAGATTGAGAATGCAGATTCGATGCTTATGAGCTCGGGGGCACCGCAAGATAGCTACAGTGAAGAGCAGTCTGCACAGAGGATGTATCTGAAAAGCGATCAAGGAGACATAAGGAACCAAGCAGAAGGCAGTGCGATTGTGCCTGACTCGTCAAATGATCCGGTGACGGAAGGTTCAATGCAACCGAATGCGGATCAACCTGACGAGAGCAACGGAACAGAACTGAAAACTCCAGAAGCTCCAGGTGATCAAGAGTCAGCAAAACCTTCCACAGAAGGGCCGTCATCTCAAGACAAAGGCAAGCAAGAGGTAAATTCAAGTCCTTCTTCTGACTCTGGTAATACTCAGAAGAGCATGGATTCAGGTCAGGGAACGGAGCAGAAAAAGCCGGATACAAGTGAAGGTAGTGCCTCCACTCCTAATGACAAGGATGGAAGAAGTGCGTCCGAATCAAACGATGAGCTCGACGAGACATTTTCGGCTCAAACGATCATTCCAAACCAGGATACCCCGGCTCAAGGCAGTGAAACTGACAATGCAGGAACTGGAACGGAATCGGGTGCCACTGGAGGTCAGCAGGGACTAATGGCTCCTGAACAGGGAATCGCTGCACCGACAGGGACAAAAGAATGGAAATCACCGGATGGTTCTTATGTTGTTATGCTACTCGGTGACCAGTTAAGTATTTATGCGAAATCTGCGAATGATCCGGATGTTCTGAATCTGATTGAGCAACGGAGTGTAGAAGGTACGTTAAAGTCGGGAAGTTGGTCCAAAGACAGCCAGCAGTTCAATTATGAAATGGACAAAGACGGAGCGACTACAAAGGATACCTTCAAAGTCAGTACCTCATCTAATGTATCACCTGCGAAATAGCTCCATTATAAGGTTTCTGCAGGGCAATTAGAGAGAACCTTTTCTAATGAACAAGCATATACTGGATCTAACTAAAGAACGTCCTATCTCTGATCTAACAACTGACGTCGTATGACCGCACGCCAGCTATTTCTAGAATGGCTGTGCCTGCGTTTATATAGATGCAGAACAGTGGGCCTTTATCCATACATGGATGAAGGTCCCTTTGTTGTCTTGTGTATTTTCTGGTAGGATAAAAGGGATAAGGAGGCACGGTGGATGGATGTAAAAAGCGCAACAAAGGCAATACGCAGCGGAGAAACTGCGCCAATCTATGTGCTGTATGGAACGGAGAAGTACCAGATACAGCAGTTCACAGAGATGTTAAAAACGCATGTTATTGAAGAGGAGCATCAGGATTTTGCGGTTATTCCCTATGATCTCTCCGAAACACCGATCGAGGTTGTTGTGGAAGAAGCAGAGACGGTTCCCTTTCTCGTTCCGCGCAAATTGATTATTGTAAGGGACACCAGTTTGTTTACCGCGGGAAAGGAATCCAAAATAGAGCATCAGGTGGATCGCTTGATTACATATATGGATAATCCCGCTGATTACAGCACGATCGTTTTTTTGGCGCAAGGAGATAAGTTGGATGAGCGGAAGAAACTAGTAAAAGCAGCCAAGAAACAAGCGGTTGTGTTGGCCTTTGCCCCGCTAAGTGGAGAAGAATTGATCCAATGGATTGTGAAACTCGCGAAACAGAGAGAGGTAACCTTTGAAGCTGGGGCAGCAGATACGCTAATCAGTTATGCTGGAACGGGACTGCAAGGGTTATCTGCCGAAGTGGATAAGCTTTGTTTGTTTGCAGGAAACGGAGGAACGATTCGCCGCGCAGATATCGAGTCACTGGTGGCTCGTAGCACGGAGCAGAACGTATTTGCACTTGTGGAGGAACTGGCTAATCTGAGGTTAGAAAAAGCACTTGCACTCTTTTATGAACTTTTGAAGCAACGTGAAGAACCGATCAAGATTGCAGCGCTGATTGCGCGGCAGTTCCGTATTATGATTCAGGTCAAGGAACTTGGGCAACAAAGTTACTCACAGCAGCAGATCGCCAGTCAACTTGGCTTGCATCCGTACGCTATCAAAATTGCCGGGGAACAGGCTCGGAAATTCGATGCTGACCGGTTGCGAAAGATTTTGAGTCACTTGAGTGAGCTGGATTATCAGATGAAAACAGGAGCCGTGGATAAGGTTCTTGGCCTGGAGTTATTTTTGTTAAGACTTGGAGCATAGCCGTAGGCAAAAACAAAAAAAACAACCTGAGAGTTCTCCATCTGTTGATATTTCAACATATGATCAGAGATGTTCAGGTTGTTTTTTTATGGTATGTTCTTTTACTTGGCGGAACAGATGCTAAAAAATCCTGAAAGCCCATGCTGTTCAGGATTTTTCCATTGGTTCGTATAAGTAACGCTTCTTACGCTTGTGCGGAAAGAGCGTTCAGTTTTTTCGCCAAGCGAGACTTTTTGCGTGCAGCTGCATTTTTGTGAACCAGACCTTTAGTTACAGCCTTGTCCAGCTTTTTGGAAGCAGCTTGAATCGCAGCTTTAGCAGTGTCAACTTCGTTGCTTACCAGAGCAGCATCAGCAGCTTTAACAGCTGTGCGGAGTGCAGACTTCTGAGAAGCGTTGAGTGCGCGGCGCTTGTCGCTCGTTTTTACGCGTTTAACAGCGGATTTGATGTTTGGCATTACATTCACCTCCTGTAAGGCATTCGCATGAATACAAACGTTTCACAACTTAAAATATTCTATCACGCTAGCATGTAAATTGCAACAGATTTTGCATCGTTGTTTGGTATGTTGCATAAAGCCCGCCTTTTTCCCACACAATATGCTCAAATGGAATAAGGGAGGCAGGGACACAGATGACACTGGATTTACAAAATTATACCGTACGTACCGATTTGGCCATTGACTCCAAAGAAATGGCACAAGGCAGTCAGAAACAGACGATCCCCGGATTACGTGAGGATGTAGATAAGAAAGAGGGCATTACGATTACACGGATTGATGTGTTGAATGATGAAGCAGCGAAAGCCATAGGGCGTGTAAAAGGCCATTATGTCACACTTGAGGTGCCCTCCCTTCGCAACGGAGATACTGAACTGCAGGAACGGGTAGCCGCCGAATTCACACGAGAAATGGAAGCGTTTATGACCAAGGCGGGCATCGGCAAGGATTCCAAGGTACTGATCGTAGGTCTCGGCAACCTGAATGTAACTCCAGATTCTCTTGGTCCGTTGGTTGTAGAGAATTTGATGGTTACCCGGCAGTATTTTGAATTGGTACCGGATCAGGTGGCGCCTGGATATCGTGAGGTCAGTGCTATTGCTCCGGGTGTGCTTGGTACAACGGGAATCGAGTCAAGTGACATTGTGCAGGGCATTGTTGAGCGTACCCGTCCTGATGCCATTATCGCCATTGATGCGCTCGCTTCCCGCTCACTTGAACGAGTGAATACAACGATTCAGGTGGCTGATATCGGGATTCATCCTGGTTCTGGTATTGGTAACAAACGTCGTGGATTAACGAAGGAAATTCTGGGTGTTCCCTGCATTGCCATCGGTGTGCCAACGGTATGTTATGCTTCGACCATCGTGAACAACGTCATCGAAATGATGCGTTCTCACTTTCGTCAGGAAACCGATCAGACAAAACAAATCATGGGTATGCTCGATGACATCGGTGAAGAGGATCGTTTGAGTCTGGTAAAAGAAGTGCTTGAACCGCTCGGACATGACCTGATCGTAACTCCGAAAGAAATTGATGAGTTCATTGAAGGCATAGCGAATGTCATTGCAACCGGACTTAATGCGGCTCTTCACGAAGCAGTAAACCCTGATAACGTTGCGGCTTACACACACTAGAGCGAATCCCCTAATATGGAACGGAGAAGAAGGTCCGAATCTATCGGACTTTCTTTTTTTGTTCACTTTATCTTTCTACTTCCTGTTCTATCAAATTGAATACTCTCATAGAGTTGAAGTATAAGAGTTGTTCTGCAAGGGAAGGAGACATAAGAATGAACAAGATATTGGCATGGAACATTGGTAAGTGGAAAAAAAGATGTCTGCATGTGCTGGCCATGGGCCGTACACTGTTGCTGCTTATGATCATATCTGCCCTCTTTTTTGTTGCACTCGGGCTCGGAGGCATGGCGGAGAAAAGGTTGAATAGTTCCCCGGTTTCTTCCATGAAAGGATTTGCAGGTTCAGTCTCAAGCCGCTTTTTTGTGGACATGTTGGGTATGGAAGTGCCTCATCTCACTCAAAAGGAACAGAACACTGCAATTTCCGGTGAAAATCTAACTTCTTTTGTGTTTCAATTACTCACCAATGTGAATCCTCAAGATCCCAAAAGTTTAATCGCACGTGAAATGCCAGGCATGGGTGCAAATCAGCCCGTTCTGCTTAGACCAGGCTCTGGCAATACCAAGGCAGAAGCACCTGAAGATTATCAGCCAGGTCCAGGCCTGACAGAAACAGCCTCATCAGGTGAAGGTAAGCCAGGAAGTGAACTGCATGTTCCTCCGGGTAAGGATGATCCAGACGTTTCCAGTGAGGATGATCCGGGAAAGGGTACAGTCGATGAAGATCCACCAGCAAAAGGGAATGGGCAAGACAAGGGGAATCCGGCCATTACGAGAAAATCCGTCCTTATCTATCACTCGCATCCGCGTGAAGGATATAATCCACTGCTAGGCACGGATAGCGACAATCCATCTTCCGGTAAAGCGACAGGTAATGTTTTTCAAGTGGGAACCTATCTATCGGATAGCTTGGAGAAGCTGGGCGTCGGAGTAGAGCATGCGAAGGAAGATTATCAAACGAAAATCAAAGATTACAATTGGAACTTTTCCTATAAATATTCCAGACAGACTGTCAAAGCGGCGCTTGCTCAGAATGACGATCTGACCTATCTAATTGATATTCACCGCGATTCCCAGCGGCATAAAAAAACGACAACCACCATCGGTGATCAGAGTTACGCCAAGGTATATTTTATTATCGGGCATGAGAATCCGAATTGGCGTAAAAATGAAGCCTTTGCTGCAAAAATTCACAAAAAGCTGGAAGCGAAGTATCCGGGAGTGTCCCGCGGGGTGTGGGGGAAGAATGGCGGAGGAGGCAACAATGGAGAATATAACCAAACGCTTTCCCCGAACAGCATTCTCATTGAAATCGGTGGCATTGACAATACGGCAGCTGAGCTGAAACGAACGTCCAAAATTCTGGCAGATATGATCGCGCAAGTATATTGGGACGAGCAGAACGTAGATAAAGCAAGCGCAAAACCGGTATCCAAGGGCGGATAAATTATAGAAGAAGGGAGATCTGCGAGATGTCCAGATTTGGCAAAAAAATGCTGTCTGTCAGTGTGCTTATGTTGCTTGGTGTATTGCTTGGCATGCAGCTGGCAGGCAGTGGTTTTCAGCATAACAACCCTGTGGAAAGTGTCCCCGTAGTGGCGACCACAGAAACCGCACCTGAGAAAAATACAACTGTATCCACTGAGCCTGTGCAGACCGAGGTTAAAAAGCCGTTTGTTCCTGTCCAGACCCCGAGCCAGGTGCTTGGGGCAGACCAGCACAAGGCCCCGGTGGATGTGCTGGCGGAAAAAACGGCTGGATTGCTGCAAAACTTGTCAAACAGCGGCATCAAGTGGGTGGTCTCTCTTTTTGGCGGAGTAGATGAATAGAAGCGGACGGATTAAAGGAAAACTAAACCTCCGGGGCACTCTTCAAGTAACTTTATTATAAAAGTTAAATCATCATGGGATTGATGCACCTTGAAGCAACTGTTATAATGAAGTGATTGACACTAGGCTGTTTCTGGGGGTAAGGAATGACTGACATTCGGGAAAGACAACGTAAAATTCGTAACTTTTCAATTATTGCACATATAGATCACGGTAAATCAACACTTGCGGACCGGATCTTGGAGTACACAGGTGCGCTGACATCACGTGAAATGCAGGAGCAAGTACTGGATCAGATGGATCTGGAACGCGAACGCGGAATCACCATTAAACTGCAAGCAGTTGCCCTGAATTACAAAGCGGACGACGGTGAAGAGTATCTACTGAATCTCATTGATACGCCTGGACACGTAGACTTTACGTACGAGGTATCACGTAGTCTTGCTGCATGCGAAGGGGCGTTGCTTGTCGTTGACGCGGCTCAAGGGATCGAAGCGCAGACGCTGGCTAACGTATATCTTGCGCTGGATAACAATCTGGAGATTTTGCCGGTTATCAACAAAATTGACTTGCCAAGTGCTGACCCTGAACGGGTGAAGCAGGAAGTTGAAGATGTTATCGGACTGGATACCAGCAATGCTGTATTGGCTTCGGCCAAAGCCGGCATCGGGATCAAAGAGATTTTGGAGCAAGTGGTACAGAGTGTGCCTGCACCTGTAGGTGATCCGGATCAACCGCTTAAAGCGCTGATTTTTGACTCGCACTATGACCCTTACAAAGGGGTTATCGTGTATGTGCGTGTTATTGACGGTAAAATCAAGGCGGGTTCCAAAATCAAAATGATGGCAACAAACAAATCGTTTGAAGTCATCGAAGTAGGAGCGTTCAAGCCACGCATGACCATTGTGGACGAGCTGAACGTCGGGGATGTAGGATTTATCGTTGCGGGTATCCGTCACGTCGGCGATACTCAAGTCGGGGACACGGTTACTGACGCGAAAAATCCGACACTTGAACCACTGCCCGGTTATCGTAAAATCAATCCAATGGTATATTGCGGTCTGTATCCGATTGAGACATCGGACTATGTGGATCTGCGTGAGGCATTGGAGAAGCTGCAGTTGAACGACGCATCGCTCAGCTTTGAGCCTGAGACTTCCAGCGCGCTCGGCTTTGGATTCCGTTGCGGATTCCTGGGATTGTTGCACATGGACGTTATTCAGGAACGGATTGAGCGCGAGTTCAACATTCCGTTGATCACGACAGCACCAAGCGTAATTTACCACGTAACGCTGACTAACGGCGAGCAGATTCAAATTGATAATCCATCCAACTACCCTGAGGTAGGACGGATTGATTACGTTGAAGAGCCTTATGTGAAGGCTTCAATCATTGTACCGAATGATTACGTGGGAACCATTATGGAATTGTGCCAAAATAAACGTGGCGAATTTATCAATATGGAATATATGGACACAACACGGGTTACGATTACCTATGAGATCCCGTTGTCCGAGATTGTATATGACTTCTTCGACCAGTTGAAATCAAGCACCAAAGGTTATGCTTCGTTTGACTATGAGCTGTCCGGTTACCGCCAGTCGAATCTGGTGAAAATGGACATCCTGCTTAACGGCGAACAAGTCGATGCCTTGTCCTTTATCGTTCACCGAGATCGTGCATACAATCGGGGCCGTATCATCTGTGAGAAACTGCGCGAACTGATTCCGCGGCAAATGTTTGAAGTACCGATTCAGGCGTCTGTGGGCACCAAGGTTGTGGCTCGTGAAACAGTTAAAGCGATGCGTAAAAACGTACTTGCCAAGTGTTACGGCGGTGACATCTCGCGGAAACGGAAACTGCTGGAGAAGCAGAAGGAAGGTAAGAAGCGGATGAAGCAGGTTGGTAACGTTGAGGTGCCACAAGAGGCATTTATGGCGGTACTGAAAATTGATGATTAAAATGCAATCTCTGGGTACATCAAGATCTTGCGTATCAGAGAATGCATTAATAATGCATTTTAGGTACATCACAGATTGTGTGTATTAAAAATGCATTCTAATAATTTAATTTTAGGTACATCACAGATTGTGCGTATCGAATTACTGGTAATCAAACTATATAAAGTGAACTATTTTTACACATTAACGGAGAGGACAGAAAAAACCTGAAAAAGCGGAGCGTTCGCCTTTATCACCGGATTTTTCCCTTTTGGGAAAGGGAATCAAAAAAATCTGGGGATAACAGCGATTGGAAGGTTATTCTGTCATTGGAGTGGAATGTGTAAATTGTTAGATCACTTTATATAAATCAACATTTTAGCTGAAAGGGAAGCCAACTGGCTTTCCTTTTTTCAAATCAAGGGGGACTTACCGTGACACTTGCAGCACACAACCAGAAAACAGGTGCGCCCCAAGCGGTGTACCTTCACATTCCATTTTGTACAAATAAATGTTTTTACTGTGACTTTAATTCTTATGTTCTGAAAGATCAGCCCGTGATGCAATACTTGGAGGCGCTGGAACGGGAGATGGAGCATACCGTCAAGGCGAATCCGCCAGGCGAAATTAAAACGATCTTTGTCGGCGGCGGAACGCCAACCGCGTTGAAACCGGACGAGATGGCTTATTTCCTGCGTTCGGTCAAAACCTATTTCCCGAATTGGGCAGACGATATTGAATTTTCGATGGAAGCCAACCCGGGAACGACGGATGCCGAAAAGCTGGCCGCGATGAAAGAAGGCGGCGTGAACCGTGTCAGCTTTGGCGTACAGGCTTTTCAAAATGATCTGCTGACGGGCATTGGCCGGATTCATAATACAGATGATGTATATCGCAGTTTAGAGAACGCACGTAAGGCGGGACTGGATAACCTGTCGATTGACCTGATGTTTGGATTGCCAAACCAGACGGTGGAGATGTTGAATGAAAGTATCGATAAAGCGCTGGAACTGGATCTGAAACACTATTCAATCTATAGCCTGAAGGTAGAAGAAAATACACTTTTCCATACCCTGTACCAAAAAAATCAATTACCTCTTCCGCATGAAGATGATGAGTTGCAGATGTATCTTCTATTAATGAAGCGCATGAAAGAAGCAGGTTATGAACAGTATGAGATCAGTAACTTTGCCAAACCTGGCTTCGAGAGCCGTCATAATATCACCTATTGGCGTAATGAGGATTATTACGGACTTGGTGCAGGTGCACATGGTTATGTGGGCCGTGAACGCCATATGAACATTAAAGGGATTAATCCTTATGTGGAAGCATCACGTGCGGGACTGCCTCGTTTGGATCATTTCGAGATTGGCCGTGCGGAAGCGATGGAGGATTACTTAATGGTAGGACTCCGTATGTTGGAGGGCGCTTCATCTTCAAGATTCCATAATCAGTTCGGGGAATCCATGGAGGATGTATTTGCGAAACCGCTGGGCAAAATGTTGCATGCAGGATTGCTTGAGCGGACAGCAGACGGCTTTAAACTGAGTGAACAAGGTATTCTGTTCGGCAATGACGTTTTTGCGGAGTTTATCGGCTCTATATCGCTAAATTCGTAGCTTGAAATTCTATACGCTCTGTTGTATATTTATTCATATTGTTTTACAGGGCGTGTTAATTTAAACAACTACGAAGCTAGCTTTCCTCGGAAAGCGTCGTTATAGGAGGAGAGCTGGATGTCGGTTATATGCAGGAAAGCTGTACCGGAAGATGTTGAACCACTGTTTGAAATGATTAAGGGATATGCAGAGCGTGGGATCATGCTTCCGCGTTCACGGGAAGTACTGCATCGACAGCTGGAGCATTTTATTGTGGCTGAGGTGGATGGAGTTGTCGTAGGCTGCGGCTCATTATGTCGTCTGGGCAATGACCTGGTGGAAGTAAGATCACTGGGCATTTCAGAGGGGTATAAAGGGCTTGGCATCGGGTCCCGTCTACTTGACCGGCTTGTAGAAGAGGCGGAGAGACAACAGATTCCAAAGGTGATGGCTCTCACGTATGAAGTTTCCTTTTTTCTGAAAAATGGTTTTGCTGTTGTGGAAAAAGAAATCTTCCCTGAGAAAGTATGGACGGACTGCGTTCATTGCAGCAAGCAGGATTGCTGTGACGAGATTGCGGTTCTAAAAGAACTGAATGTGTCAGCGTAGTTATACGTTTATATGAATAAAAAGATAAAGATCACAACCCAAGAAACCTAAGGTTTCAAAGGGCTTGTGGTCTTTTTTTGGTGCTCGTTTTTTTCATATACTTTTCACACACTTATTCCATTATTCTCACACATCCTCTTGTTAAGATGAACTTACATAAGCGATCTGCAAAAAACTTCACAGTGGAACAGTTGAAGAACACGGATAAAAACAAGGTTTTCAACGTACGAAGCAGGGAGTATTGCAGATAGCTCAATCTTAAGAATGAGGTGACCGATCATGAAAAAATGGACAAAACATGTAGCAGCTTTGGTAACAGCGATGAGTGTAATTGGTGGAGCAGGTAGTGCTTTTGCCGCAACGCCTGTTGTGAATTCCGTAAAACCGTCTGAAACACAAAAAGCTGGAGCATCGGCTAGCTCAACGAGCAAATCTACAACAACAAAATCAACAACCACTCCAGCAGCTAAATCCACTGTAGCGCCGACAAAAACGACAGGAGCTAAAGCGGACCCTTCCAAAACAACAGCTACAACCAAGAAGGAAACAACAACTCACAAAGCGAGCGAAGTAACGCATAAAGCCAAAAAGACTGCTCATAAAGCAAAAGTGGCGAAGCATAAAGCGAAAAAAGTTGTGCACAAATCAAAAGTGACTCACAAAGCAAAAAGGGCTTCTCATAAAACAACAGCAATGCATCACAAGGGCAGAAAAACTGCTCATAAAGCAAAAACAGTAACACACAAAGCAAAAACAACGACACATAAAGCCAAAGCTGCGGCTCATAACGCCAAACAGGCTTCACACAAAGCTTCAGCAACAGCAAAGGCTACTGCGCATCAAGCAAAACAAACGGCACACAAAGCGAAAAAAGCCGCTCACAAAATCGCAGCGCACAAAGCAACTTCGCCAAAAACTGGAGTGAAAACAACAACTCCAAAAACAGCAACACATAAAACAGCTACCGTGACAACTCATAAAGCTGCAACATCTGCTACGAAAGCACCAGCCAAAACAAATGTTACAAACAAAAACGAGGCAGCAAAATCAAGCTCATCCCATAAATAAGAAGTTGTGCTCTGATGACCTCACTGTACCAGATCCAGTCCATAATTTAACGCATCAGTGACATTATGATATACGGCGTACACAGGCGGAGCTCTCTTAGGGGGAACTCCGTCTTTTTCATGTTGAATCGGGTGTTTGTAACGTTATATTTAGGCCATTCATGGAAGTTTGGAATCTGAGTACAGACTCTGTTACATTAGTAGTAATATATTTAATAAAAAACATATCAGAAGTGTTATATTCATGCCGAGGTGAACGCCGATGCCGCATATTTTTGTAGTGGATGATGATCCGTATATTTTGCAACTTATTGCAGGTTATTTGAAGAAGGAACAATATGAAGTGACCTCCTATGCACACGGCAGAGAGCTGGTCGGGGAAGTGCGCTTGAGAAAGCCAGACTGTTTGATTCTCGACATTATGATGCCAGGGGTTGATGGGCTCACACTGTTGACGGAACTGAGAACCTTCACTGAAATTCCCATTATTATGGTCTCGGCTCGAGGAGAGGAAATTGATCGTTTAAATGGGCTTGAACTGGGATGTAACGATTTTCTGAGCAAACCTTTCAATCCTCGTGAGCTGGTTGCGAGGGTAAAAGGTATGCTTCGTTTGATACACAGCAGTCGTTTATCACAAGGGATTGAACTAAAAGAAGCGGAGCGGCATCAGCCTAAGGAAGGGTCGTATTTTAGTATAGGCAACGTGCAGATTTCAGAAGAATTCCGACGTGTCAATGTTAGTGGAGAAGAATTGGGGCTAACCGGAAGGGAATACGAGCTTTTGTTATTTCTATCCCAACACCTGGATCGTCCATTCAGCCGCGAACAGTTGATCCAGCAGGTCTGGAATTATGATTTTTACGGTGAAGTGCGTGTAGTGGATGATCTCGTGAAACGGATTCGTAAAAAGCTTGCACAGGTTCAAGCTACACTGACCATTGATACCGTGTGGGGGTTCGGCTATAAAGCAGCTGTACATACACGATGAAGACAATACGCAGCAAAATGCTGCTCGCCTTGTTTGCAAGTATGCTGGTTACTGTGGCGTTTACGGTACTGTTTTTTATACACCTCTTTGATGATATTTTGCTCAATCAGGTCAAAGAGCAATTAAATGGACAAACGAAGAAGGCTGTCAAGATCATTCGTGTAGATGATCTGGAGGATCTGGACAATGACAGTTTTCGTTTTTTTATTAAAGATATTCTCTTTTATGCGGACTATTTTGTAATTGATGGGCAGGATAAAATTGTTGCCTCAAGCAGTGCGGGACGTGTGGGGATGAAATTGGAAGGATTCCCAGGTACACATGAAGGGTATATGATTTTAAATGGAAAAAAGGTCCTATACAGTGAGGCTGAGTTGTCACATAAACAGTTTCGAGTGATCTTGTATTCTCCGCTATCGTCACTCAGGGCAATGTACATTCCGTTGTTTCGAACAACCCTTCTGTCGATTGCCGCAAGTTTTGTTGTCATTCTGTTGATAGGATTATTCGCCGTGTGGCGAACGGTACAGCCGCTCAATCGGTTGAAAGAGGCTGTTAACAAGTATGAGCCAAACATGCCTGACAGAGATCAATTCCTACAGGCTGACCATACAGAAATCGGCGAATTGATCCAGACCTTTCAATTAATGAGTAACAGAATTGATGACCATCACCGGCATCAGCTGGAGTTTTTGCAAAATGTATCCCATGAACTTAAGACACCATTGATGTCCATTCAAGGTTACGTGTATGCCATTCAGGATCAGGTCGTATCCACGGATCAGGGACTTGATATTATTGCTACCCAGTCGCAACGCCTCATTGACATGGTTGGAAAACTGATTCAGCTCTCCAGACTGGAAACTGTGGATGAGGAATGGCCTGTGGCAGTCATTGACCTGAAAAACATGGCCGAAGAAGCAGTGTATCTGCTTATGCCAACTGCGCTTCAGCGAGGAATACATTTGACAGCGAAAGCCAATTCGTTCATCGTGGAAACAGCAGGTGAGCAATTGTTTCAGATTCTGCTAAACTTGTTGCAAAATGCTGTGCGCCATACCGAAACGCAAGTGAAATTAACATTGGAACTCTCTGGCGATGATCACGCGGACTGGATTTTTCATGTCGATGATGATGGGCCAGGCTTGAATGAGCATGATGGACAGCATATTTTCCGTCGTTTTTACACAGGAAATAATGGTGTGACAGGATTGGGGCTAACCATTAGCAAGCAACTGGCAACGCGTCTCCATGCAGATTTGGTGTATAGTGACTCACCGCTAGGTGGGGCACGTTTCAGTCTGAGACATTATCCTGCGGAGCGAGAAATCCAGCATCAAGGTGCATAATATACGTTATAAGTGAAGGTTATTGGCCTATACTATAAATAGATGATCCCATTCCGCAAACTGACTTGACAATGATCATGTCAGTTTGGTATTTTTGTATTACCGATTAGCACTCATCTAACTGGAGTGCTAACGACATGGGACAGTACAGTCAGAAGGAGGGAATACTCACCATGTTAACAGAGCGTCAACGAATGATTCTGAACGCTATAGTGGATGACTATATCCGTTCAGCTGAGCCCGTAGGGTCCCGAAGTATCTCCAAAAGAGGAGATGTTGGATACAGTCCGGCAACGATTCGTAATGAAATGGCCGACCTTGAAGAAATGGGCTTTCTCGAACAGCCGCATACTTCGGCTGGACGTATACCTTCTCATAAGGGTTATCGATATTATGTCGACCATTTGGTTCCCTGGAATCAGGTGGAGCCACAGGAACTGGATGATCTAAAGTCATTTTTTGCAGAGAAGCTGAATGTTATGGAACAGGTTATTCAGCATGCTTCCAACATTTTGTCTCATATGACCAATTATACTTCGATTCTGCTTGGACCTGAGGTGTTCCACACCTCACTGCGTCACTTCCAGTTGCTCCCGCTGAATGAAAATGAAGCTGTAGCGATTATTGTGACGAACACCGGTCAGGTGGAAAACAAGACAGTTCAGATCCCACCCGAGATTTCGGTTGCTGAGATGGAGAATGTGGTTCGTCTGTTAAACAGCAAATTGGTAGGCGTACCAATCTACAAGCTGAAGTCACGTCTTTATACCGAGCTGGGCCAAGAGATGGAGCGTCACATTACACGTTATGAGGAAGTTATGCAGGTACTTAATAGCGCGTTTGACAATGAGCATGACAATCGTCTATTCCTCAGCGGCGCTACCAATATGTTGACACAACCTGAGTTCAGAGATGTAGAAAAGGTTAAGGACATTCTAGACTTGTTAGATGAGACACCAACATTAATGAAATTGATGATGCCAGTGCCCGGCGGGTCTGGGATTCAGGTGCGAATTGGTACAGAGAATGATCATGAGGCCTTTGCGAACTGTAGCTTGATTACAGCGTCATATTCGTTGGACGGCGAAGCACTTGGCTCCATTGGAATTCTGGGACCAACCCGCATGGATTATGCACGTGTCATCCATATTCTAAATACATTATCCCGTGATCTTACAACGATGCTGACGACTCGCTTCAAATAAGCAACGGGAATTTACGATTCATCGATTCATTCTTATAAGGAGGTGAACATCTTGAAAGAGGAGCAATCATTCACAGAAGAGCAAGAAGTAACAGCCGCTGAGCAGGAACCGGTCAATGAGGCTGCAGCTGCAGAAGCACAGGCTGAGGAGATAACGGATCAGGAGCAAAATGAGTTGTCACGTTTGAAAGCAGAGGCTGAGGAAACGCAGCAACGTTTTGTACGTGCGCAAGCTGATTTTGATAACTTCCGTCGTCGCACCCAGAAGGAAAAAGAAGAGCTTGCCAAATACGCTTCGATGAAGCTGGTCACCGAACTGGTTCCAGTTATGGATAATTTCGAGCGCGCTATGGCTACTGTACCGGAAGGTACGGAGACTGAATCTTTTGCCAAAGGATTTCAAATGATCTTGCGTCAATTGGAAACCGTGCTGACGAACGAAGGACTGACTCCAATGGAAACCGTTGGACAACCGTTTAATCCTGAATTCCACCAAGCGATTATGCAAGTGGAGAGCGATGAGCATGAAGAAGGCATCGTTGTGGAAGAAGTTCAAAAAGGCTACATGCTGAAAGATAAAGTGCTTCGTCCGGCTATGGTTAAGGTTAGTTCTTAATCTAAGTGTACTAAATGGCGAAGTTTAATATACAGGTTTTATACACATAGAGTAGTTAACTGACTAACACAATAAGGCTGACAAGTGCCTATTCATTTTAAATTGTCGAGGAGGAAATTTTCGGATGAGCAAAGTAATTGGTATTGACTTAGGAACAACCAACTCATGCGTAGCCGTTATGGAAGGCGGCGAGGCTGTAGTTATTCCAAACCCGGAGGGTGCGCGTACTACTCCTTCCGTTGTAGGTTTCAAAAAAGATGGAGAGCGTGTCGTTGGTGAAACAGCGAAACGTCAAGCGATCACGAACCCGGATCGTACGATCATTTCCATTAAGCGTCACATGGGTACATCCCACAAAGAAACGATCGATAGCAAAGATTATTCTCCACAAGAGATCTCTGCAATCATCCTGCAAAAATTGAAAGCTGATGCAGAAGCATACTTAGGCCAAACGGTAACTCAAGCGGTTATTACCGTTCCAGCTTATTTCAATGACAGTCAGCGTCAAGCGACGAAAGATGCAGGTAAAATCGCAGGTCTGGAAGTACTTCGTATCGTCAATGAGCCAACAGCAGCAGCTTTGGCTTACGGTATGGAAAAATCCGAAGATCAAACGATTCTCGTGTATGACTTGGGTGGCGGTACGTTCGACGTATCCATCTTGGAACTGGGCGATGGTTTCTTCGAAGTTAAAGCGACTAGTGGCGACAACCAACTTGGCGGTGACGACTTCGACCAAGTAATTATCGACTATCTCGTAAATGAATTCAAAAAAGATCAAGGTATTGATCTGAGCAAAGATAAAGCAGCGGTACAACGTTTGAAAGATGCAGCGGAAAAAGCGAAAAAAGAGCTTTCCGGCGTATTGACTACAACGATTTCCCTGCCTTTCATCACGGTTGCTGATGGCGTTCCTCAGCACTTGGAATTAAACCTGAGCCGTGCGAAATTCGAAGAGCTTTCTGCTGGTCTGGTTGAACGTACGCTTGAACCAACTCGCCGTGCATTGAGCGATGCGGGCATGACACCTAACGATATTGATAAAATCGTATTGGTTGGTGGTTCCACTCGTATTCCTGCTGTACAGGAAGCGATCAAAAAACTGACAGGTAAAGAGCCGCACAAAGGTGTTAACCCGGACGAAGTTGTTGCCTTGGGTGCAGCTGTACAAGCGGGCGTACTGACAGGTGACGTGAAAGACGTAGTATTGCTGGACGTAACTCCGCTGTCCCTGGGTATTGAAACTGCAGGTGGCGTATTTACGAAAATGATCGAGCGTAACACGACGATCCCTACAAGCAAATCTCAAGTGTTCTCCACTTATGCAGATAATCAACCTAGCGTTGAGATTCACGTCCTGCAAGGTGAGCGAGAGATGGCAGCTGGCAACAAAACGCTTGGTCGCTTCATGTTGGGAGATATCCCTCCAGCACCACGCGGTGTACCGCAAATCGAAGTTAGCTTCGATATCGATGCTAACGGTATCGTTAACGTGTCTGCAACAGACAAAGGTACAAACAAAACACAAAAAATTACAATCACTTCTTCCAGCGGTCTGAGCGATGCTGAAGTTGAGCAAATGATGAAAGATGCTGAACTTCATGCTGAGGAAGACAGAAAACGTAAAGAGCTTGTAGAAGCGAAAAACAGTGCAGACCAGTTGATCTACTCTGTAGACAAAACAATTAAAGATCTTGGTGAAAAGGCAGATGCAGGCGAAGTAGAAAAAGCAAATGCTGCCAAAGAAAAATTGCAAGGCGTACTGGCTTCCGACAATCTGGAAGACATCAAAGCCGCTACAGAAGAACTGATTGAGATTGTTCAACAGTTGTCTGTTAAATTGTATGAGCAAGCTCAAGCTGATGCACAAGCGACTCAAGGTGCTGAAGAGCAACAAGGTTCTGCTAAACGTGACAACGTCGTAGACGCTGATTACGAAGTTGTAGACGAAGATAAAAAATAATTAATTCGCGATAGCCTGCGAGTTAAAACATCGGTGACGTTCGGATTAAAGGGAAAGTCATAGCCGGGGCTCCCGTGCTTTGACTTTCCTTTTGTCACGATGTGCGATAAGGTGAATGTTATGGGGGTGGAAGAGTGGCTGAAAAACGTGATTATTATGAGGTACTCGGGCTAAGCAAAAATGCAAGCGACGAGGAAATCAAAAAGGCTTACCGCAAGCTCGCCCGTCAGTATCACCCTGACGTAAACAAGGCAGCAGATGCAGAGGCCAAATTTAAAGAAGTAAAAGAAGCTTATGATGTCGTAAGTGACAGCCAGAAGCGTGCTCAGTACGACCAGTATGGTCACATCGATCCGAACCAAGGTGGTTTTGGCGGTGGAGACTTTGGTGGCGGCGGATTTGGCGACATCTTTGATATGTTCTTTGGCGGTGGTGGCGGGCGCCGTGACCCGAATGCTCCGCAACGGGGGAACGATCTGCAATACACCATGACCATTGAGTTCAAGGAAGCTGTATTTGGCAAGGAAACGGATATTACTATTCCGCGTACAGAAGGCTGTGACACTTGTCACGGTTCAGGTGCCAAACCAGGAACGAAGCCGGAAACATGTACGGTCTGCAAGGGTAGTGGACAACAGGAAGTCGTTCAGAATACACCATTTGGTCGTATGGTCAATCGCCGCGCTTGTTCGAACTGTAGCGGTACTGGACAGATTATCAAAGAAAAATGTACAACGTGTAGCGGTAGCGGCAAAGTTCGCAAACAGCGCAAAATCAATGTTCGCATTCCAGCTGGTGTGGATGACGGTGCACAGTTACGTATGACAGGTGAGGGTGAAGGCGGTCTGCGCGGTGGTCCTGCAGGCGACCTGTACATTGTTATTCGTGTGAAGTCTCATGACTTCTTTGAGCGCGAAGGCGATGACATCTACTGTGAAATTCCGTTGACGTTTGCTCAAGCCGCGCTCGGAGACGAGATTGAAATCCCGACACTGACCGAAAAAGTGAAGCTGAAAATTCCGGCGGGTACACAAACCGGAACGTATTTCCGTCTCAAAGGTAAAGGCGTGCCACGCCTGCGCGGTATGGGACAAGGAGATCAGCATGTGAAGGTTGTTGTGGTTACACCAAGTAAGCTGAATGACGAACAGAAAGATCTGCTTCGTCAAATTGCTGCACTGGATGGAGAACAAACTCATGAGCATGAGCAATCGTTCTTTGATCGAGTAAAACGCGCCTTTCGCGGCGACTGATTCATATATGAAGTAGTTATGAGGACACCATCGATGATCTTTGATGATCGATGGTGTCTTTTTGTATGTAAATTAGTTTGCTTCGAAGTGTTCCCAAGTGTTCCCACATGTCAGAAATTCGGTATATTCTGGACTCGGTTGCGGAAAGATAGCATGGCGGGATACAGATTGACAGAATTACAGGAAGCAGGTGAAGCGAATGACGGAGAAAAATATTTTGGCCTATTTTCATAGCCCTGAGCAGGCACAGGGAGCGGTCAAAAAATTGGAGGCGCTGCGAGTGGAAGACTTGTCTATTAATCGTTTTAGCCGTTATGCGGGTATTGGGCCAAGCGGAGCCTCCTATAAACCAGGTATCTCCGGCAGTTACTCATCATGGATACCTGATGCGATGCAAATGAGTGGCAGCTCAGGCATTATGGCTGCGGCAGACCCTGCTGCAAGCGGAATGAGTGATGGCGGACAAGGCGGCCCTACAGGCAGGGACATCCTATTAACTGTCGTTGTAGATGAAGAGGTGCATCACCGAGCAATGTCGATTATCGAACAAGCCGGTGGAATGATCTGATTATTAACAGTAAAATTATTTACACAGTAACGGAGAGGACGGAAAAAACCTGAAAAAGCGGAGCGTTCGCCTTTATCACCGGATTTTTTCCTTGAAAAAATGAATCAAAAAAATCTGGAGATAACAGCGATTGGAAGGTTATTCTGTCATCGGAGTGTAAGTGTAAATACTAAAGGAGGAAGAACAAGATGGCTAATCGACAACGACCAGGTGAAATTTTAACAAAAACGGAAAAGTTGAAGCGTCTGCAGTCTGCGAAAAATGAGGATGTGGAGTTCAGCGCAGAATTGGCCGACCACGAGGATATCGAAGCTTTGCGCCGCAGTGAGGCAGCGGATCGTCGTCAAGGAAGGGAAATCAATGACTGAAGATCGCTCTGCGGTCACACTAGAGGCTGTATTCACGAGTTGGTCTGAAGCTGAATCTGCTCGCAGAGCTCTGGAGTTGCTGCATCCGAACCAGTTACGTATCGAGAGTCTGCGTGAGCATGAAGGAACAGGTGGCTCAACTGATATTAAGGAAGAAGAGCATTCACCAACAGCGGTTGTTGGCGGCTTCAGCGGCGAGCTAAATGTACTCGCTCTAATCAGTGATGAGACCGAGATGTTATCGGGAGGACAGGTGTATGAACATACACCAGAAGATGCAACGCGAAGTGTGAAGCAGGGCATTTTGCTGACGGTATCCGTTTCTCACGATTCTTTACCGCAAGCTGCAGAGATGATCACACAGAACGGCGGACGTTTTTATTAGTTGTGTTCAAGAGAAAGATCGACAGCACCGAAAAATGGGACAGGATATTCGAGCGGTTTCACTGCGGATATCCTGTTTTGTTTTCTTTTACGAGTATGCTTTGTGCTTCGGCTCGCAAGTGTAGTACAATAGTTGGGATGTTTGAATAATGAGGAGGCAAAACCACGTATGTTATGGCATGAACTAACAATACATACCACAGAAGAAGCTGTGGAGATGATTTCGAATTTTTTGCATGAAGCGGGTGCTGGAGGGGTGTCGATTGAAGAGTCCGGTACTTTAAATAAAAAACGGGATACGACGTATGGCGAGTTATATGACGTTCCTTTGAATGATATTCCCGAAGGTTTTGCGGTCATCAAAGGTTATTTCTCCGAAGGTACAGACATGACTGCCTTGCAGGCAGAAGTCAATCCGAGAATTGAAGAATTGCCCGACTTTGGAATTAATGTCGGAGAGATTCGTTACGAAACACGTACGGTGGATGAAAATGACTGGGCAACGGCTTGGAAACAATACTTCAAACCGGTGCGCATATCCGAGCGTCTGACGATCAAGCCAACGTGGGAGGAATATACACCGGAGAGCCCAGATGAAAAAATTATTGAACTTGATCCAGGAATGGCTTTTGGTACCGGGACGCATCCAACGACAACGCTCTGTTTACGTACACTGGAAAAGGTCATTCAGGGTGGCGAGGAAATGATTGATGTGGGTACAGGTTCCGGTATCTTGGCCATCGGCGCGATACATCTAGGTGCTAAGCATGTGCTGGCACTTGATCTTGATCCGGTTGCGGTAACAAGTGCGATGGAAAACGTGGAGCTGAACAAGATGCAGCAGCAGATCACGGTCAAAGAAAGTGATCTATTGTCTGTGCTTGGAAGTCAAGACCCCGCTCTAGGTGTCAAGCTGCCAGTCAAAATTATTGTAGCCAACATCTTGGCTGAAATTATTTTGCTATTCGTTGATGATGTGTATAATGCACTGGAGTCTGGTGGGATCTATATCGTTTCGGGCATTTGGAAGAACAAGGAGCAGGTTGTACATGATGCACTGGTGGCATCAGGATTTGAAGTTCGTGCGATCGAGCGTGAAGAGGACTGGCTAGCCTTTGAAGCCAGAAAGAGGTAGTCTATGGACTTCTTAGATCGGATTTTCCGCCTTCCGCTGGATCAATTGCCGTTTTTCCTGGTGACCATTTTGATTGCATTTACGATTCATGAATTTTCGCATGCGTATTTTGCTAATAAATTCGGTGATCCAACAGCCAAATTGCTTGGAAGGGTCACCTTGAATCCGGTGGCGCACTTTGACCTGCTTGGGGTGCTTTTGCTTGTGATTGCAGGTTTTGGATGGGCACGTCCTGTACCTGTAAACCGTGCGAACTTTGACAAACCGAGACTCATGGGAACGATTGTTTCTGTAGTAGGTCCACTCAGCAATCTGCTACTGGCTATTATTGGGGCAGTAATCTATGGAATATTGTTTGGATCAGGCATGCTGGGGAACATTGAAAATGAGCGGGTAGTCACAGCTGTGATGACATTTTTGCCTATGTTCAGTGTTACGAACTTTTTCCTGTTTATGTTTAATCTCATCCCGTTACCACCACTGGACGGTTATCGTATTCTTGAAGATGTGTTGCCGCCTTCAATCAGTCGCAAGCTGCAAGGTGTGGAACAATGGTCCATCATTGTCTTTCTATTGATCTTAATTATTCCGCCATTACAGGCAGTCACAATTCAACCCCTATATTTGTTTGCTAATGACATGTACCGGGATTTAGTTGGTCTCGTTATTGAATTATATCTTTAATATAAGCTCATAAATGGTCAGTAATCGAATCGTAGTGCTGGTCATAAGCACATAAAAGTTGTATGATCATCTGTGGCGATTGGATTCTTGCCTGCTTCCAGCAGGAAGAATTCCAGTCATAACAGGAAAGAATGGGTGGACAACATATGCAGCGATATTTTGTATCTGCAGAGCAGTTCAGTGAACAGGCAGTGGTGATAACAGGCGATGATGCCCGTCATATCGGCAAGGTCATGCGTGGCAAACCCGGAGACAAGCTGATTGTCAGCGACGGAAGCTCCAGAGAAGCATTGGTCGCCATCGATAGTATTGAAGCAGGGGAAGTAAAAGCGACTATCCTGGAACCACTGGTTATGGATCGCGAAGCAAGGTTGAATGTAACGGTAGCACAAAGCTTGCCCAAAGGGGACAAGATGGAGACGGTCATTCAGAGATGTACGGAGATCGGCGCCGTATCCTTTGTGCCTTTTCTATCCGAACGTACGATTGTGCAATACGACGCTAAGAAAGAAGGCAAACGTCTGGAGCGTTGGCGGAAAATCGCCAAGGAAGCTGCTGAACAGAGCCATCGTAACCGCATTCCAACCGTTGAGCAGCCGCTTTCCTGGAAAGGGCTGTTATCTTCTTTTGGGGACTACGATCTTGTATGTTATTGTTATGAAAAAGAGGACGGCAAACATCTTAGAGATGTTCTGAAGCCGTTTGTGGGAGAGCTTGCTCCTGATGCAGGGGCAAATGTGTTGATTGTTGTTGGACCTGAGGGTGGATTTTCCGAGAAGGAAACGGCTCAGGCCGATGAGGCAGGTGCGATATCTGTTGGACTGGGCAAGCGCATTTTGCGAGCCGAGACGGCTGGTATGGCTGCACTAACTTGTGTTTTATATGAATCTGGAGAAATGGGGGGAATGTAATTATGCCATCCGTGGCGTTTTACACCTTGGGCTGCAAAGTTAACTTTTATGATACAGAGGCGATTTGGCAATTGTTCAAAAACGAGGGCTACGAACAGGTAGACTTCGACGAACAGACAGCCGATGTCTATTTGATTAATACGTGTACCGTAACGAATACAGGTGATAAAAAGAGTCGTCAAATTATCCGCCGTGCCATCCGTCGCAATCCGGATGCGATTGTAGCGGTAACCGGATGTTATGCACAGACATCTCCTGCCGAGATTCTGGATATCCCTGGCGTGGACCTGGTCATCGGAACCCAGGATCGGGATAAAATTTTGCCATATGTAAATGAAATTCAGGAATCCCGTCAGCCCGTCAATGCGGTCCGTAACATTATGAAAACACGTGTATTTGAAGAAATGGATGTACCGGATTTCGCGGACCGTACGCGTGCGTTCCTCAAAATTCAGGATGGTTGCAACAACTTCTGTACCTTCTGCATCATTCCGTGGTCCCGTGGTCTTTCGCGTAGCCGTGAGGCAAACAGCATTGTTCAGCAGGCACATCAGCTCGTACAAGCGGGTTATAAAGAGATTGTCCTGACAGGTATTCATACAGGCGGGTACGGAGATGACATGGATAACTATGATCTGACCGACCTGCTGTGGGATTTGGACAAAGTGGAAGGTCTGGAGCGTATCCGGATCAGCTCGATTGAAGCTAGTCAGATTGATGACCGGATGCTGGATGTAATCAAACGTTCGGATAAACTGGTTCGTCATTTCCATATTCCGTTGCAAGCAGGAGATGACACTGTTCTGAAACGCATGCGCCGCAAATATACAACCGAAGAATTCTATAACAAAATGTTGCGTATACGTGAGGCCATGCCGGATGTTGCGATCACGACCGATGTTATCGTTGGTTTCCCAGGCGAAACAGATGAGATGTATCGTAACGGTTACGAGTTGATGCGTAAAATCGGTTTCTCGGAAATGCACGTATTCCCATACTCTAAACGTACAGGTACTCCGGCAGCACGCATGGAGGACCAAGTGGATGACGAAATCAAAAATGCACGTGTGCATGAGCTGATTGAACTGTCAGAGCAGATGCAACTGGAGTATGCTGAGAAATTCGTTGGGCAAGTGCTCGAGGTTATTCCTGAAGGTGAAGCAAAAGGCCGCGAAGGCAGTGGCAAGTTGCACGGATACAGTGACAACTACATTCAACTGGTGTTTGATGGAACGCCGGATATGGTAGGTAAAGTGTGCCGCGTGAAGTTGACTGAAGCCGGTGCCAATGAAAGCCAAGGCACGCTGGTTCGTGTACTGGAAGAGAATGTGAAACCCGCCGCGATGTAATTCAGGCGCTATGTACAAGGATTTCATTTCCTTGGGGAAAATACCCGAGGAGATGAGGTCCTTCTTTGCCAAGAAAAGAAATTGAAGTCAGATGGGGGAAAACATGATGAACAAAAAAGAAATTTCAGCAGGCGGCGTTGTATACAGAACAGCTGAGGATGGCCAGATTCAAATCCAGCTCATCGTAGACCGTTATGGTAAAACGACACTTGCCAAGGGCAAAATGGAAGATGGAGAAACGATCGAACAGACGGCGCTCCGAGAAATTTTGGAAGAAACGGGTATGGTGGGCCGCATTGTGGAGCCTATTAATATCATTGCCTATACGTACCAGCATGCCGAGTTTGGTCCAGTGGACAAAGAAGTGCACTATTACCTCGTGGCAGCAGAAAGTGGTGACTTGCAGCCCCAGATCGAAGAGATTAAAGGTGTGGATTGGTATGCTCCGGAAGAGGCATGGTCCAAACAGTTGCAGAATGGATACGATAATAACGATGACATTTTGCGCATTGGCCTGAACAAACTGGGCATTAACGTATAAAACAGCATGACATTACGTTTGAATGATGGTCTACTGACCTACACGTTCTGTCGCCAATAATGCGGATATCGTGAGGACTTATTAAGCGACAGGTTTCTTTGCCGACGGGGCAAGCACAGGTGTTTTTTTGTGCCAGATGGGCAAGTAACAGAACGGTAAAGCCAGCAATGAACTGATGATGTTAAAAAGGGTCTGGGCATGCGCAATCTGTGCCCCATGGTCCGCTGACAGCCAGGCTGACGCTGCATGCAGCTGGCTGATCAGCGGCATAAACAGCAGTGCTCCCGCAATGTTGAGTACAACATGGGAGGCTGCTACAAATTTGCCTGCGGAAGCTCCGCCCGCGGCTGCAATAACAGCGGTGATACAGGTCCCGACGTTAGACCCGATCACAATGGCGATGCCGATCTCTACAGGTAGCACGCCTGTCGCTGCTAGTGTAATCGCCATGCTGATAACTGCGGCACTGCTGTGAATCAGCGCAGTCAAGCACGCACCGGCAAGAAAACCCCACCATAGGCTATCGGTCGAACGCTCCAGAAACCATTGGAATACACCCATGCTCCGAAGTGGAACGGCGATGGATTGCATGACTTGAATGCCCGTCATGACGAGAGCAAAACCTGCTGCTGCAAGAAAGTTGAATTGGATCGTCGCTAAAGTACGGCGAGTACGTTCAGGAGCAATCTGGTTGCGTTCACCTAGGACAACAAAAATAGCCCAGCCTGTTAGAGATATAAGCAACAACGGCAGTGAGGCACGTCCGATCTGCAGACCGACAAGCTCTGTCGTTAAGCAAGTTCCAATATTGGTTCCCAAGATAATGCCGAGTGTGCGTCCGTAGGTAATTAAGCGCGTATTAGCTAGTCCTATGGTGAGTACCGTTACGGCAGTGCTGCTCTGTAGTAGAGCGGTCGCGCCTGCACTGAATGCCATGCCCTTCCATGGGGCAGAAGTGGCTCGGTTTAACCAGCCTGCCAGCATCGGTCCCGCCATGCGCTGTAGCGCTGTCTCCATCAGCTTCATACCGCCAAAAAAGATTATAAGCCCATATAACAGAGGCAGAATTACTTCTCTGAACATTCCGAATCATTCCTCCCGTCCCATTCCTTATCACTTATCCTATGAGGAAGCAGAGACAAGCATGACAAGCACAAGAGGAATTGAAACTGCCATCCCCCATACAAAAGGTACGGTGATTCGGCAAACGTAGCGGAGGGGACGAAATTGAATTCGAAGAAGCGAAGCGCTCGCCTGAAAGCTTTCTGAAAGAAAGCTACATCGGAAGCATAGGCTTGTCCTCGGATTTTCCCTTTGGAGAAGGGAATCAGAAAAATCCGAGGACAACAGCGATCGTAGAATCAATTCGTTCCTGGAGCGTCTCGTTGCCGCCCAAACCTATCTTTTCAACTAACTTACGAAAGAAGTGGATCAATCTTGCCATCCGTAACACTGGAACGAAGCCGCAAAAAGCGGCTGGAACATGCGCATCCCTGGATTTTTAATAATGAAATTGCATCCGTAGACGGCAACCCGGAACCGGGTGATATCGTCAATGTACTGAATCATCAAGGTCGCTACTTGGCGACAGGGTATTACAATCCGGCTTCCCAGATTACCGTTCGTGTAGTCTCGTACCAGCCTTTGGAGTTTGAACAGATGGATACCGCCTTTTTTGCGGCTCGTTTCCATGACTGTCTGCGTCACCGGGAACGCTTCATTCAGGATGGCGAAGCCTACCGTCTTGTTTATGGTGAAGCTGATTTCCTACCTGGATTGATCGTTGACCGGTTTGGTAGCATTTTAGTTGTGCAGATCCTTACACTAGGTATGGACCGTTGCCGTGAAGCGATTGTCCAGGCTCTCATTGAAGTGATGCAGCCGGAAGGTATCTTTGAGCGCAGTGATGTATCGATCCGTGAACTCGAAGGCCTGGAGCAGATCAAAGGACCACTCTATGGGGAATGCCCGCGTCATGTGACTGTGACTGAAAATGGGCTACTTATCAAGGTGGATATCGTGGAAGGACAGAAAACAGGTTACTTCTTCGACCAGCGTGAAAACCGGGCTGCCATTGAACCATTGATGAAAGGCTGGGGGTACAAAAGCGGCATCACAGTGCAACAGGTCGAGCATGAAGGAACAGAACAGCTGTTGCCTGTGAACAAGGGTGGCAAAGTGGTTACTTTCCCGTATTGGGACGGTGCCACCGTGCTTGAATGTTTCTCTCATACCGGCAGCTTTACGCTGAATGCGTGCAAATATGGAGCGAAAAAAGTAACCTGCCTCGATATTTCCGAGCATGCGATCGAGAGTGCGCGAACGAATGTGGAGCTAAATGGATTCACGGATCGGGTCGAATTCGTGGTAGCCGACGCTTTTCAATATCTGCGTGAGCAAGTCAAAGGACTTGATGAGCGCAATGCGCGAGCACGAGCATCTGAGCAAAAGGTAGATACTTCCAAAGCGTTGTCCAGTGCTGGAAAAACGTTTGATGTCGTTATCCTTGATCCACCTGCCTTTGCCAAAACAAAATCAGCTGTCAAAGGGGCATGCCGCGGCTACAAGGATATCAACTTGCAGGGCATGAAATTGGTCAACGAGGGAGGATATTTGGTAACCGCAAGCTGTTCCTACCACATGCGTCCTGACCTCTTCCTGGAAACGATTGCGGATGCAGCTGAAGATGCAGGTAAGGTATTACGTTTAATCGACTGGAAAGCAGCCGGTAAGGATCACCCGCAAATTTTGGGCGTAGATGAAGGGCATTACCTGAAATTCGCTATTTTTGAAGTGAGAAGCAAAAAAAATTAAGAATACTCTATTTATAGAATGACACATGTACCCTGTGAGATAGACACTTTAAAAAGTCCATCTTATAGGGTATTTTATTATGAGAAAAAGCTTGGTCTTGGCGAGTAGCTTATATTATTGGTCGAAAAGGAACAGCGTTCACTCTTCGTCCTGACTCGTTTATATCTAGGTTAACAACCGAAGGATTTAATTTCGAAAAAGGAGGAGGTCTGCTCGCTATGGTTACGGGTATGTTATTTGAAACGCGTAATTATAGACGTAGCAGGCGTATATTGACATGCGAAATCTAAAAGAAGGTATTCGAAAACAATTTTATACTGAATTGGGGAAATTCATTGCACCGGAAGGGTATGTAGAACATAGAGAGGCTGATTCCAGCCCGACGGACTATACGTTCAAAAAAAATGTTAAGCCGGGTGTAGTTTGGAGCTTACATAGCCATCTTGGTCATTCAAAACCGCCGTATGCTGTATATACAATCATGGCCTGCCGTTATGAAGCTGCCACTGAACGTTTACGTACTTTTCTTGAAAAGCATCAAATAACGTTGATCTCAAATGCTCCGGTCGGCTTCGGCAATAGTGTTGAAAGGTATACACAGCAAAAACATTCTGTTCTTGTTTCCTCTGAAAATATACAAGAAGCGGCCCAGCAAACAGCAGACAGATTCAAAGAAGCTGAAAGCAAGTATTTGCTGCCGCGCATAGATCAAGCTGTTGCTGTTGATGAATATTTGACCAAACGACCGCATCACTGGCCTACGGGTGATCTTTTTAACTGTTGCGTAACGATTTTAAGCTACGGATTGCTAACCAATGATCAGGCATTAGTGCAAAAGGGGATCGAACGTACATTTGAGATTTTGAATAAGCCTGGATATAGCCAGAGAAACCGGGATTTTTTCGAGGCCTTACAGAAGGCTGTAGAGCATGAATTCATTTAACGAAATTGTAAACTTGAAAACAAATACTAGGCGTATCTGTCACCGAGTTTGGTAATAAACGTCAATCCATAGGGAGCTGCTGGCTGTATTGAACAGGCGGCGGCTCTTTTTAATAGCCATATTGTGTTCTTATTAGGTGGATCATGGCAAACGTATGTTCCGAAGCGGAGAAGGTATGGTATACTGGAAATTAAAATCTTGTACGTGCAGTTTGGAGGATGACACATGTCCGTACGCTTTGTTATTGGCCGGGCAGGCAGTGGTAAGAGCACACTGATTACCCGAGAAATCACATCTCTGCTTAGACAGGAGCCCCAAGGAAAACCGTTGATTTTACTCGTTCCCGAACAAAGCTCGTTCCGGACAGAGCAGGCGTTGGTATCTTCGGGAGATATCAAAGGTACGATGCGTGCCGAAGTTCTTGGATTTCGTCGTCTGGCTTATCGCGTCATGCAGGAGGCTGGCGGTTCTGCTCGCGTTCCGATCGGAGCCGAGGGCAAAAAGATGCTTTTATATAAAGTCATTCAGCGTAGGAAAGAAGAACTGAGACTGTTTGCTGCTTCAGGAAGCCAGCTTGGCTTTATCGGGGAATTGACTAATTTATATAGTGAGTTTAAACGTTATGAAGTTCATGCTTCGGCACTCGAAGAAGGGCTTGCAACATGGAGCATCGCATCGGCCTCACCTATTTTGGAGGATAAGCTCCATGATTTGAATCTGATCTACCATGATTATGAGAAGGAATTGGCGGATTTATATATAGATGATGAAGATACACTGAATGAACTGACAGGTCGTTTGCCAGAAAGTACATGGTTGCAGGGGGCCGAGGTCTGGATTGACGGATTCCATGGATTCACTCCGCAGGAGATGAGTGTAATAGGACAGCTCATGTTACAAGCTTCGTCAGTAACGATTTCCCTGACGCTTGATCGCACGTACGAACAAGGTGTGCTCCCTGGGGAACTTGAATTATTTTATCCAACGGCAAGTGCATATGGGCGTCTCAAAGGAATGGCTGAACATTTGGGTGTGTCTGCCGATACAACTGTTCTCCATGATGAAGTCTTGCCGAGATTCAAGGAGCGGCCGGGGCTTGCCCATCTGGAGGCCGGTTTTGATCGGCGTATTCGCTGGAGAAGTCAGGGTGAGGATTCAGGTATACGCTTGATGGCTGCGGAGAATCGCCGGGCAGAGCTGGAGGGTGCACTACGTGAGATGCGTCGCCTAACCCAAGAAGAAGGAGCAAGATATCGGGATATGGCGGTATTGGTTCGCGGATTGGAGACCTATGCTGATATTGCGGAACCGTTATTCAGGGATTATGATGTTCCGGTCTTTCTGGACCGAAGACGAAGTGAGTTACATCATCCATTATCCGAATTTATTCGTGCTGCATTAGATATCGTCCGCCGTAACTGGCGTTATGAGGATGTTTTTCGCTGTGTCAAGACAGATCTGCTGCTTCCGCTCGATGGCTCCATCACGCGTGAGGATATGGATCAGCTGGAGAACTACGTGCTTGCTTGCGGTATTCATGGATATCGGTGGAACGATGGAAAGCCGTGGAAATATGTGCCGAGTCTCTCACTGGAGGATAATGCACAGGAAGAACGAAGCCGAGGACGAGATGCGGTGTTATCGCTGATGGAAAGCTGCAGAACCTTGATTACGTCGGCACTCGGCACGTTTGAGAAACGAATGAAAAAAGCAAAAACGGCTACTGCTCAGTGTGAGGCATTATTCAGACTGTTAGAGGATGCAGATATTGCGCATAAGCTGGATCAGATGTCTGCTGAAGCCAAGGCGCAGGGAGACCCGGAGCGTTCTAGAGAGCATCGTCAAATGTGGGGGGCCGTGTTGGATCTTCTTGACCAGATGGTCGATATGATGGGCAATGAACGCCTGGACATCACTTTGTTTGCGGGCATGATGGAGACGGGACTGACTGAGCTCAAGCTGGGGCTTGTTCCCCCGGCCCTTGACCAGGTGCTGTTTGGTTCGATGGATCGTACTCGTCTGCGTGATATGAAATATGTATTTATTCTTGGGGCGGTTGATGGGGAATTGCCAGCGATCCCTCAGGACAACGGAGTACTAACGGAGCAGGAAAGATTGTTGCTGACAGAGAGAGGTATGGGTCTGGGACCTGGTGCAACGAGACTGATGCTGGATGAACGTTTTCTCATCTATACCGCTCTGACCGCTGCCAGCAAGCAGTTATGGCTGAGCTATCCTGTCGCAGATGATGAGGGTAAGTCGTTACTCCCTTCCGAGATTGTGCGCCATGTACGCAAAATGTTTGGATTGCAAGAGCAGCCTTTGCTTGCTCAGCCGCCCGTCTCGGATCTGGAATCCGTGCACCTCTCTTACGCGATTCATCCAGAACAAAGCCTCTCCATGCTGATTGGACAATTGCGCAGATGGCGTAGAGGAGAAGACATTCCTGAAATATGGTGGGCCGTCTACAATTGGCATGTGAACCGGGAAGCGAGTCGTCCTCAGCTGGAGCGGTTGCTGGGTTCTGTCTTTTATCGTAACCGTGCGCGGCGACTGGATACTTCGACCAGCCGCAGGCTGTACGGTACGGAGGTGAGAACGAGTGTTTCACGGATGGAGCGGTTTGTAGCCTGTCCATTCTCTCATTTTGCATCACATGGACTGAAGCTGAAGGATCGGCAATTATATCGCCTCCAAGCTCCGGATATCGGGCAACTATTCCATGCTGCACTGAGTCAACTGGCGATGCGCCTGCGTGAGGAAAATCGGAGCTGGGGCAGTCTGACACCCGAACAATGTCGCCAGGAAGCCGAGCAGACGGTGGAGCAGATCGCTCCGCAACTCCAAGGAGAAATTTTGCTTAGCACAAAGCGTTATGGGTATATCTTCCGCAAATTAAAAGATATCGTCAGCCGGGCATCCGTTATTTTGGGCGAACAGTCCAGACGCGGTAGTTTTGAACCGATTGGATTGGAGCTGGATTTTGGTCCAGGGAAACCTTTGCCGCCGTTGCGTTTTGAACTGGAGAATGGGTGTGTACTGGAGATTGTCGGCCGGATCGACCGCGTGGATGTCGCTGAAGGAGAGAACGGTCTGTTGTTAAGAGTAATTGACTACAAATCAAGTCAGACCGATCTCAAGCTTCATGAAGTCTATTACGGGCTATCATTGCAAATGCTCACCTATCTGGAGGTGTTGCTTAGCGCTGCTGAAGAGTGGTTAGGGGAAACGGCGATGCCAGGAGGCACCCTCTATTTCCATGTGCATAATCCACTATTGCAATCCGCAAACGGCATGACATCGGAACAGGCAGAACAAGAACTTCTGAAACGTTTTAAAATGAAGGGTTTGCTGCTCGCTGACCGTGATGCTGTTGCTCAAATGGATAATACCCTTGATAAAGGACATTCCGCCATTATTCCGGTGGCATTAAAAGCAGATGGCAGCTTTTATAGCAGTGCTGCTGTCGCGACGCCAGAACAATGGGATACGCTGCTTGCTGCTGTTCGCGGCAATATTCGTGAGATTGGAACTCGTATTACAGATGGAGATACAGCCATTGAACCGTATCGGATACAGCAGGAGATCGCCTGTACGTTCTGTTCATACAAATCACTCTGTCAGTTTGATGAAAATATTGAGGGGAACGACTATAAACTGCTGTCCAAACCGGGCAAACAGCAAGTTTGGGATATGTTGTCTCACAGCAAGGAAGGGGAAACGTTATGATGCATATGCCTAAACCGGAAGGCAGCTTCTGGAGTGATGATCAGTGGAGCGCCATTGCTGAACATGGAGAAGATATTCTGGTCGCCGCGGCTGCAGGATCGGGAAAAACGGCTGTTCTGGTGGAGCGGATTATTCGCAAAATCGCAGACCCTTCCCAAGGATTCAGCGTGAACCGCTTGCTGGTAGCCACATTCACGAAGGCGGCGGCGGCCGAGATGAAACAGCGTATTCGCGAAGCGCTGGAGCGTGCGCTTGAGGAGCAACCGGAGGAGGAGCATTTGCGCAGGCAGTTGTCGTTGCTTGGACGAGCATCCATTACAACGCTGCACTCCTTCTGTATGGAAGTCATTCGCAGGTATTATCAGCAGATTCCGCTAAATCCGGCTTTTCGAATTCTGAATGAAAATGAGGCTGAGATGCTTCGTCAGGAATTGTTGGAGGAGTTGTTCGAGGAGAAGTATAGCGAAGAAGACGAGGGCAGTACATTCCGCGAACTGGTGGACTGGTTCAGTGGAGAGCGAAATGATGATGCAATGCACCGGCTAGTGCAGCGTTTATACGATTTCTCGCGAAGCCATTCCTGGCCAGATCACTGGCTGATGGAGACGGCTGAAGCTTTTCAGGTGGAAAGTGTAGAGGCACTGGGGCAATCTGCATGGGTACAGAGCATTTTACGGGATGCGACTCTCGCTTTGAGCGGGGCGGCGGGTTTGTTGCGGCAAGGGGTTCAGATTTCGTTGCAACCGGAGGGTCCTGCACCTTATGCGGAGACACTCAAAGAGGATTTGGCGATGGTTGAAGAGCTTTTATCCGCTGTTGAGGTCATGCCTTGGGATAGGTTGCCTGAGGTGTTCCAGCCAGCTGCATTTGGCAAATTGAAGCCTTGTAAAAAAGATCAGACCGACCCTGGGCTACAGGAACAGGTGAAGGAGTTGCGGGAAACGGCCAAAAAGGCTGTTGCCGATCTGAAAGGTTCACTTTTTGGCAGGAGTGCATTCTCCTTTTGGCAGGAGTTGGAACAAGCTGCGCCGCTGATGCAGGAGCTTTCCCGTCTAGTTAGCACCTTTGGCGAACGGTATCTTCAGGCGAAGCAGGAACGCGGACAAGTGGATTTTAACGATCTGGAGCACTATTGTCTGCACATTTTGCGCCATGAGGATTCGACCCCTGAACATTCAATGCCGTCAGATGCGGCGATGGAATATCGTGCATGTTTTGATGAAGTGTTGCTCGACGAATACCAGGATACCAACACGGTTCAGGAGGATATCGTTAGGCTAATCTCCAGAGAAAATCCAGGTAATCGATTTATGGTTGGTGATGTTAAACAGAGCATATACCGTTTCCGCTTGGCTGAACCGGGTCTGTTCATGAACAAATATCGTAACTATACTCCGAGTGTTCATGTGGATACAGGTGATAACGAAGAGAGTGGTACAAGAACGGGTATAGCAACGGGAACAGGGAAACGAATCGACCTTGCCCGCAATTTCCGTAGTCGTGCCGAAGTGGTGCATTCCGTCAACGTCATATTCAGACAGTTGATGAATGAAGGGGTCGCTGAGATCGCTTATGATGAACGAGCTCAGCTGGCTTACGGGGCTTCCTTTCCAACAGATACACTTGGAAGTGAGGCCTACACACCTGAGCTTGTGTTAATTGATCGCCAAGGCAGCGGAATCGATGTATCGGAAGGTACGGAAGACGGTGTGGATGCAACCGCAGTTGCAGAACTGGAGAGTGCCGAACTCGAAACGGCTCAATTGGAAGCGCGCGCCATCGCAGGGCGTATCCGAGAGATGGTCGGAGAGACAGACAAGCCTGCGCTGAGTGTGTATGACAAGGCTTTGCAAACGATGCGTCCGGCACGTTATGGAGACATTGTTATTTTGTTGCGTTCCACGCTGATGTGGGCACCGCTGATGATTGAGGAATTCAGACAGCAGGGTATCCCTGCAGGTGGAGAGCAGAGCAAGGGATATTTTCAAGCTACGGAAGTGGAAGTGATGTTATCTCTGTTGCAGCTTGTGGACAATCCAAGACAGGATATTCCTCTGGCCTCCGTACTTCGTTCTCCCATGGTTGGGTTAGATGAAGAAGAGCTTGCTCAGATTCGTCTGGGGGATAAAAGACAGTCCTTCTATGATGCCGTTATCTCTGCTACAGGAGAGTGGAGAAGTGCCTCCGATATGACTGGTCAACGTTCTCAGCCTGGACAGGGTTCGAATGTGGACGATTTGGTTCAGATGCAGTGGCCAGAAGGCTGGTCAGAAATCGAACAGGCTCAGCGCCAATCAGCCGTTACTGCGGAGATGAATGTTGATTCGGGAGTTGATCTGCACACGGAAGCGAGTGAACAAGAGGCAGGCTTTACGGGTGGAAAAGAAGGAAAAGAACTCGCGCACTCGCAGTTGCAACAGAAACTCATTCATTTCATGCGTCAGTTGGAACAGTGGAGACTCGAGGCAAGACAAGGCAGTTTAAGTGAGCTGATCTGGCGCATTTATAGGGAAACCGGATATTTGGATTGGGTTGGCGGGCTTCCTGGTGGGCAGCAGCGTCAAAGTAATCTGAAGGCTCTGTATGATCGGGCGCGTCAGTATGAGGAAGCAACTGCAAACCGCGGGCTGTTCCGGTTCCTGACATATGTCTCACGACTACGGGAAAATGGCGGGGACTTAGGCACCGTAGCCAGCGGTTCAGGGGAACAGGATAATGCGGTCCGAATTATGACAATCCATCGAAGCAAAGGGTTGGAGTTCCCGATTGTGTTTGTTGGCGGTATCTCCAAAATGTTTAATCAACAAGATCTGCATGCACCGTTTCTGATGCACAAGGAACTTGGCTTTGGCCCGAGGTTTGTGGATCGTGACAACAGGGTGGCCTATCCTACATTAGCCAATCTGGCTATTCGTCGCCGTGCTCAGTTTGAACTGCTGGCTGAAGAAATGCGAGTGCTGTATGTGGCTTTAACCCGTCCAAAAGAAAAGATGGTGCTGGTAGGCACCGTGAAGGACGCTGCCAAAAAGGCACAAACCTGGTCACAGGTTAAAGACAGTCCAGAGCTTGCGCTACCCGATTATCTGCTTGCTGCGGGACGAAATTATCTGGATTGGATCGGGCCAGCTCTGATCAGACACCGGGACGCCGCGGTGTTGCGTGAGCTTGCAGGTGATCGTGATTCTTATGCGGCTTGCCTTGCGAGTGATGAATCATGCTGGAGCATATCCGTGGTTGCTGCGGATCGGGTATCTCTCCAGCAACACGCCGACCTTGTGGAGCGTGAAGAAGATGAATTAACTGGATTGCGGAGAGAACGATTGGCTGCTCTGCATGCGGCGAAACCCGTCAGATTAAACCCATCGACAGAAGTGATCGATCATACCGAGGGCGTACAAGCCAATCCGGTTTCAGAGATTGAATCGGTAACGGCAGATCAGAAGACGGATGAACTAGTGGATCTAAAAGCGAACAGTGAAGGGGTTCTGGATGTTAATGCTCAAAATGCGCTTGTACGGGAGATAGATAAGCGGCTTTCCTGGACATATCCGTATGAATCAGCTTCACAAGTGGCGGCGAGCACCTCGGTAACCGAAATCAAGAGTCTGTTATCGACGCAGGAGGATACTTCATACCCCGTTATAGAAGAGCTGCAGGAGCAAGCTTGGACTGGAGGCAGTGATAGTAAGTGGAATGGAAGCAATGATAGTAAGACGAGTCCAGCGACACAAGCTTCGTTCAAACTACACTTGCGTCGTCCCAAATTCATGGGAGAGCGGCAACTGACAGGAACAGAACGGGGAACGGTGTACCACACGCTCATGCAGCATCTCCCTGTAGACGGATCTGTTGTGGATGAAGCGATTGTTGATGAGACGATTTCGCGCCTGCTGGCGATTCAAATATTGCTTCCTTATCAAGCAGAGGCGATTGAACGAAGTGAACTGATTGCTTTTTTTGATACACAACCAGGAATGGAAATGTTGCGTGCGGCGTGGATTCGAAGGGAAATCCCGTTCACGTATGGTCTCCCGGCAGATCAATCTCCTGAGGAATGGATTCGTGGGTTACGGCCAAACGAGGAGCAGGAGATACACAGTGAAAACGATAGAGTACAGGCTGTGCTGCAGGATGAAACGGTGCTCGTCAGGGGGATTATTGACTGTCTCTATGAGGTTGATGGTGAACTTGTTCTGCTAGATTACAAGACGGATCGAGTGCTTGAACATCGCGGAGGAGTGGAACCTCTGGTTGAAAACTATCGTTTCCAGCTACGGCTGTATAAACGGGCAATTGAAGATATATTGGGTCGCCAAGTCGACCACATGTGGCTTTATTTTTTCGATGGCGGTCATGCGGTTAAATTATAAAAGGTTTAGAGAGTTTTTGTGTTTTGAATACCTCTTGTTCAATGAGCGACGGGCGAGAGATGTAATGATAGAAGATGTAGTGGAAAGAGGTGGAGCGGACGATGCGTATCTTGCATACGGGAGACTGGCATCTGGGGAAAACACTGGAGGGACGAAGCCGGCTTCGTGAACAGGAGGATTTCGTCGATGAACTCGTCAAACTAGCCGACGATCAGCAGGCTGATGCCATTTTGATGGCTGGAGATGTGTACGATTCGGTAAATCCGCCTGCGTCGGCGGAACAGCTGTTTTATGAGGCGGCAGCACGTTTGACTGAAAACGGCAGGCCACTTGTTGTCATTGCAGGCAACCACGATCAACCCGAACGTGTAGCCTCGGTAACTCCGCTTGTGAACAGACAAGGAATTACGTTAGTAGGCACACCGGTGTCAGAGGCTGTGACTGTTCATACTCGTCGAACCGGGGAGACAGCACATATTGCGGCTTTGCCCTATCCATCAGAAGCGAGATTAAATGAGCTGTTAACTACAGATGGTGACGAAAATGTACTACGTCAAGCATACAGCCGCAGAGTAGGGATGTTAATGCAACGATTGGCTTCTTCCTTTCGTCCGGATACAGTGAATCTCGCTATGAGTCATATATATGTACTAGGCGGAGTAGAGAGCGACTCTGAACGGCCTATCCAGGTGGGGGGAGCGTACACTGTAGATCCTTCTTCCCTGTCTATAGGGGCTCAATACACGGCTCTGGGACATCTCCATCGTGCGCAAGCCGTCAAAGGGGACGGTGTGATTCGGTATAGTGGTTCTCCCCTGGCGTACAGCTTCTCGGAAGCAGGGCAGAGCAAATCCGTTACAATGGTTGATCTTACGCCAGGCGGAGTTGCACAAGTAGAAGAAGTATTGCTTACCTCAGGTAAGCAACTTGCGACTTGGAAGGCGAGAGGCGGTCTGGCTGAAGTGTACCGTTGGCTGGACGAGGGGCGTGACTCACAGGCATACATTGATATGCAGGTCTGGTTGGAGGATGCAATGTCTCTAAAAGAGATTCAGCAGTTGCGTAAAGCTCATGAGGGCATTATCCATATTCGTCCAGTATATCCGGAGATGGAGGCCGCAGGGTTCATAGAACAGCGTTCAGAACTGCCTGTGCATGAACTTTTTCGCAAGTTTTACCAGCGCCAAACGGGTGGAGCCCTACCAGAAGATAGTCTGGTACAGCTTTTCCTGGAGCTGGTCGATGAAGATGAGCCAGGCGTGCGTGAGGAGGTCGAAGGCCGATGAGACCGATTTTATTGAAAGTCGCCGGGCTACAAAGTTATCGTGAGATGCAGGAGATTGATTTTACGGTACTGACCGAAACAGGTTTGTTTGGTATTTTCGGCCCTACCGGTAGCGGAAAATCTTCTTTGCTTGATGCGATCACCCTTGCCATGTATGGCAAGGTGGAACGGGCAGTCAATGGTACACAAGGCATTATGAATCATGCTGAAGATTCGCTATCGGTTGCTTTTACATTTGAGCTTGCTTCGGCAGCGGGAACTCGTAGATTTCGGGTCGAACGGCGTTTTAAGCGTAACAATGAAGTGTCCGTTAGTAATACGGTCAGCAAGTTTATTGAAACGATTGATGGGGAAGATCAAGTGCTTGCTGATAAGCTGGCAGAAGTCAATCGGTGCGTTGAAGACGTCATTGGTCTGAAAATGGATGATTTTACGAGAGCCGTAGTATTACCGCAAGGGAAATTTGCCGAGTTCCTTTCCCTGAAAGGCAGTGAGCGGAGGCAGATGCTGCAACGTCTCTTTCATCTGGAGAAGTATGGGGATCAACTCGCCATTAAATTAAGTCGGCGGGTCAAAGATAATGATATGGCTCATCAATCCCTTGCTGCGGAGCAGCAGGGACTTGGCAATGCCAGTAAAGAAATGCTTGAAGAAACAAAACATTTGCTTAAGGCAGCGGTTCAGCACGCCGAATCCTCACGGAAAGAGCTGGATTCGGCGGTGAAGGAAGCAGAACAATTCGGCCGGATTCGTGAGCTGAGTAAGGAACAACAAGTGCGATTGCAAGAACAGCAACAACTCCATGCCAAGGCGGAACAGATTGAAGCCGATGAGGAGCGTTTGAAACGGTCGGGAGCAGCCGAGAAGATGCTACCTGCGCTTCAGTCAGCTCGGGACGCGTCAGAAGCCCACCAGCAGCGACAGTTGGAGGCAGAAACTGCTGGAAAACAGGCAGCGGAGCATGAACGTTTGGCTGTGCAGGAAGCTGAAAAGGCAGAAGAGGCAAGGCAACAGCTTGGAGCAGAAGAGCCCAAACTGCTCCTGCGTCTGGATCAATTGGAACAGGCCAAAGAGCTGCAACGGGAACGTGATGTTTTGCAGGCGGATTGTTCACGGCTTGCGCAGTTGATGGAGAAAGGGCAGGCCGAACAGGCAACGCTGAGACAACAGCTGGATAAAGAGCAGGAACTGCAAATGCGTGGACGCAAACGGCGTGAGGAATTGCAGGAGAGTCTCAAACCGAATGAAGTGAAGTCTGATGAGCGCAGACGGCTACAAACATCACTTGAGCTGAAACATCGGATCGATACAGCATTCGAGCAGGTGAAACAGCATAAAGCGGACATGCAGACCTATCAACAGTCTGCAGAACAAGGGGCTGCCAAACTGGAGGCGGCGGCTGCGGAAGAGGGACGCTTGACCGAACAGCGCCAGCAATTGGTGGAACAGGCGTCAGCAGGTCTTGAGGCCTTGCTTGCCTGTGAGCAGGATATTAACAGCGAACAGCGCTTGCTGGCCCGTGCGGAGGAGCAACTACGCCGTTCGATGCGTGAGCAGGAGATGCACCGGCTGTCCGCTGCCTTGCGTGCCGAACTGCGGGACGGCGAGCCATGCCCGGTGTGCGGATCCGCACACCACCCGCTCCCGGCTACGCCGCCGGGAGATGGTCCGCACGCAGACGATGCGGACCTGGAACTGCTGCGCAGCCTGCACGCGGAGCTGCAGGAGCTGCGCTTTGGGCTGCGCCAGCAGCTGCACGAACGTCGCAGCCTGCTGACGCAGCTTGGCGCCGCGGCCGGCGATGCCACGGCCGCAGCCGAGGCCGCGCCTGCGGCAGCGGAGCCCGAGCCTGCCGGATCGCCCGAGGATGGGCGATCTCCGGCGGGCTGGGCAGCGCGTGCCGCTGCGCTGCGCGAGGCCGCGCAGGCGCTGGCTGCCGCAGCAGCGCCGCTGCAGAGCGAAGCCGCAGCGTTGCAGCAGGCGGCTTCAGGCGCGCAGCAGCGCCGCATGGAAGCGGCAGCTGCGCAAGAGGCCGGCCGTGCCGGGCTCGCCCAGGCGGAGCGCAAGCTGGCCGAGAGCGAAGCCGCGGCGGCTGCATTGCAGGGCCGCTGGGCCGCGGAACTGCCTGACATCGCACAGGAGGAGGCCGCAGGCCTCTATCAAGCGATGCAGGAGCGCGATGCACGCGCCGAAGACATCAAGGAACGTCTGGCCAAAAGCGTGACGTTCCTTGAGGAGAAAGAGCAGCTTGTCCAGTCATTGCAGCAGAAGCTGGTGGAACTCGACAAGCAGCTGATCCAGTGGCAGACCGAATGGCAAGGCGGCAGCAAACAACTGGCAGAGAAAGAAGAGCGTTTGCGCCAGTGGGTAGGAGAGCAACGGGTAGAAGATCTGATCCGCGAGACACAGGCTCGCCTGGATGGACTGCGCAAGACTGCTGAGCTAGCTGCACAGCGATTCAAACAAGCGGATGCACAGAAGCAGGAATCGGTGAAACGTGACGTAATGGCTGGGCAGGCCGCCGCATCAGCTGCAGAACATCTGGAGCTGGCACAGGAGCGCTGGCGGCTGCTCTTGGAGCAATCCGCGTTCGAGACAGATATCGCTGTCACTCAGGCGGCGCTGGCTGCCGAGGAAGCAGAACGGCTACAGAAAGAAATTCAGCATCATCGTGAACGAGAACGTGAACTTGCTTCTCAGTTACGTGAACTGGAGCGGAAACTGGATGGTGCGGTTGTGACCGAGGAACAGTGGATCGCTTGCACAGAACGTTTGAAACAGGCCAGATATGAGGATGAAACTGCCTTGCAAGTGAAAGCACGTGCCGAAAGGGATCTGGAGGATGTACAGCAACGTCATGTTCGCTGGACGGAGCTGGAGACGAAACGGCTGGAGATCAGTCACCAGGGCGAGTTGCTTAGCAAGTTGCAGACCGCGTTCCGGGGGAATACATTTGTGGAGTACATTGCCGAAGAGCAGTTGATGCAGGTAAGTCACGCGGCTTCACAGCGTCTGCGCTTCCTTACCAAGCAGAGGTATTCCCTTGAAGTGGATTCGGGCGGCGGCTTTGTGATCTGTGACGATGCCAACGGTGGTGTGAAACGTCCGGTATCAACCTTGTCTGGTGGAGAAACGTTCCTGACCTCGTTGTCGCTGGCGCTGGCACTATCCGCCCAGATTCAGTTGCGTGGGCAGTATCCGCTACAATTTTTCTTCCTGGATGAAGGGTTCGGCACATTGGACCCGGAACTGCTGGATACGGTCATTACTTCACTGGAAAAATTGCATGACGATCGATTGGCTGTGGGCATCATCAGTCACGTTCCTGAACTGCGTGCGCGTTTGCAACGCAAACTGGTCGTGATTCCGGCTGGTGATGCGGGGACAGGCTCCAGGGTTGTAATGGAAAACTTATGAGTCCAGGAAGTTAATAAATAATTCATTTGTAAAAATATTTCTTTTTTTGATATCTCACGATAACAAGTGAGTTTCATCACAGATACAGGTTCAACCTGCTGTTATACTACAGCTAAGCCGACAAACTTGTTTTAAGCCCCCCGACGGACATCTGTTCAGGAAGCTTCCTGTATAGATGTCCGCGTAGCCGGACTTCTTCGGAAGGCCGCTCACGAGGGGCTTCTTTTTTCATTCTTTTTCAAATCGTCTTTAACACAGTGTCAATCCGCCCAGAGTTGAATAGGATGAAGGGTGAAGAAGAACTGAACTGGGAGGCGATTAGGCATGGATAAAAGTACGGCAAAGAAACTGTGTAAGGATCATATCCATCGTTATGTATGTATTCAGATGAATGATGGTTCACATTATGATGGCATTGTAGAGAACGTGGATGATGAGATGATTTATTTGGCTGTTCCGGTTGGCAATGAAGTCATGGCAGGCCATGCAAATGGAGCTCCAAATATGATGCCGATGGTTCAGTATCCGGCGACAACTGCTCGTGGATTTTATCCTGGATACGGGTACCCTGCTCCTTACCCTTATTATGGATATGGCCGCAGACGCTTCAACAGGCTGGTTCTGCCTTTATTTGCCCTGACGGCGTTAACCTTACTGCCGTACTATTAAAATGGTTTAAATTCCTTTTTAATCCGTATCAAAGAAATCATAATACAATCACGGTCATACCTCGGCAATGGGATACCCCTGCCTTCAGGTGTGGCTTTTTCTTTTACAGATGATTACAGAGAGGAAAGAAGTTATCTACCAGGCATTGGACGTACGATTTTACTTTTAGTATGATATAGGAGTATACATAATTTGAACTCATAGGAAGGAGGGATTGTACGATGGATTGCTTATTTTGCAAAATTGTAGAGGGCACCATTCCCTCCAACAAAGTACTGGAAAACGATCATGTAGTCGTATTTCACGATATTCATCCTGCGGCACCGACCCATGTGTTGATTGTTCCGAAGAAACATATCGCTTCCATGAATGATGTAACCGCAGAGGATATGCTCTTGATCGGAGAAATCCATATGGCTGCACAGGAGGCTGCCAATCGGCTCGGCGTGCAACAATCTGGATACCGCCTGATTAACAATTGCGGCCAAGATGGCGAGCAGACGGTGCACCATTTGCACTACCATTTGCTGGGCGGAACCAGACTTGGGGCGCTCACAAGTTTGTCTGATTCACACCAATAAGATCACGATATGATGCACTCAGGTTGCAATATTGTTTTTGCACTTGATAAATTGCTGTAGCTCAGCTAATATTAAGGGATCACGTTAAGGTTGACACTTTTATTGCCTTTCGCCTATAATGAAAGATGATGAACCGTGTTATTGCTCTTGGACGGTCTGGTCGGAGGGAGGGAAAACTGGTGTCTGAAACTAAAGTTCGCAAAAACGAGACTATTGATGCTGCACTTCGCCGTTTTAAACGTTCCATCGCTAAAGATGGCGTCTTGGCTGAGGTGAAGAAACGTAAGCATTATGAGAAGCCAAGCGTAAAGCGCAAGAAAAAGTCCGAGGCTGCTCGTAAGAGAAAGTTTTAGGAGGATTTTAACTACATGAATCTTAGCGAACGATTGAACGAAGATATGAAGCAAGCGATGAAGAGTAAGGACAAGTTCAGACTCTCCACCATTCGGTTGATTCGTTCGACGATCAAGAATCTTGAAATAGATTTGAAAAGAGATTTGGATGACAACGAAGTGCTTGATATCCTGAGTCGTGAAATCAAACAGCGCAAAGATGCCCTCCAAGAATTTGGCAAAGCAGGTCGCGAAGAACTCGCGGCAAATGCCGAAGCGGAAATTGAAATACTTATCCAGTATCTTCCTGCACAGCTTACCGAAGAAGAAATTAAAGTTATTGTACAGCAGACCATCCAGGAAACCGGTGCTTCTTCGAAAGCCGAGATGGGGAAAGTGATGGCGGCCCTTATGCCGAAAGTTAAAGGCAAAGCGGACGGCAAACTGGTTAATCAAGCAGTTCAACAATTTCTGCAATAAAGCAAATTCAATAAACACCTCCTGACTTGTCAGGGGGTGTTTTTTCATGCTCCATTCTATCTCTTCCTATCCCATCTCAGTTCATTACCTGTTCATCGACACGTGAGACTGCGGAATAGCTCTTTTGAGAGCGAGGTTTTAAAAAGATGGCAGATAAATAGTCATATAAAATTCTAAATAGGAGGCACTTTTATTTAGATTGCTCTTATCCACTTCTCATCGAATGTACATAAAGATTATAAATATTGGTTATAAAACATGATTTTGGATATATATTTCTTGCATTTGCTGGAGTATTCAAATATAATTTTAAGTTTTTGAAACGTAATGTTGCATTGTACGTAATAAATACCATAAGCTGGACAGTATAACATTATTGGAAAAGGGGGGACTAATGTGAGGGGAAAGCGCCGGAAGAAGCTTACGGGGTCAATGATGCTCTTGATGCTGCTGACGCTTTTACTTCCTGTCTGGATTGGAATACCGTCAGCACATGCAGCTGAGAAAAACGGCGCCGTATACGTAATTCCGGTGGATAAACCAATCGAGCAGGGATTAGGCAAATTCATGGAGCGTGGGTTCAAGGAAGCAGAGGAAATGAATGCTGGTTTGATCATTCTTGATATCAATACGCCTGGAGGCCGTGTGGATACTGCAGATGCGCTAGGCACGATGATTAAAGACAGCCCTATCGAAACGTTGGCATTTGTTCGGGGCGATGCTGCATCGGCAGGGAGTTTTCTTGCGCTAAATGCAGATAAGATCGTAATGTCACCAGGCAGCATGATTGGTGCTGCCGCCATGGTAGACAGCACAGGCAAACATGTTGACGATCCCAAGCTGGTTGCATTCTGGAAGAGCAAAATGCAAGGAGCGGCAGAGAAGAGCGGCCGTGATGGCGAGATCGCAGCTGGCATGACTGACGTCAATATGGTTGTAGAGATGCCGGAGATCAATAAAACCAAACAAAAAGGTGAAATTATTGCTCTCTCTGCTGAGGAAGCGCTGAAAGTGGGTTATGCAGACCATATCAGCAATACACCTGAAGAAGCAGCAACATGGCTTGGGTATAGTCAAGGAGATGTGTTCAAATTGGAACGCACTGCTGCAGAGAATATTTCTACCTTTTTGACCAATCCAATTGTGATGACCATACTGCTGTTCCTTGGTATTGCCGGTGTCATTATTGAACTGATTGTGCCTGGGTTTGGCGTTCCGGGAATCGTTGGGATTGTATGTTTTGTGCTTTATTTCTCTGGAAACTACATTGCGGGGTTTGCAGGGGCTGAGACATGGGTATTATTTACGGTCGGACTTGTCATGATGATTCTGGAGATGTTTATCCCGAGTTTTGGTATCCTGGGCATTTTGGGTTCCATTGCGCTGGTGGCCGGGGTTGTCAGGGCGGCTTACGACACAAGTGATGCATTCGTGTCCTTGGGAATTGCTTTTGGAGCTGCACTGGTCGTAATCGCAATTATCGCTGTAGTCTTTAAGGATCGAGGAATATGGAATCGATTCATATTAAGCGATAAGTTATCAGCTGATCGAGGATACTCCTCGGCGGCAGAGCGTAAAGAGCTGATCGGCTTGCAAGGCATCAGTCTGACACCTCTTCGTCCAGCAGGAACGGCGATGTTTGATGGTGAACGTGTCGATGTGGTCACAGATGGTGCATTTATTCCTGTGGATACACCCGTAATTGTCATCAAAGCGGAAGGTTCCCGGATTGTCGTACAACAGGCTTTGCCGGTGTAATTCTGCGTTTGCCGGAGTGATGATATCGCTTCGGCAAAGTACATAACCTTTTGCCAAGCTGCGGGCAATGTGGTGGAGTAATGTTTCAGCAGCGGATTAATCAGCGTCATTTCTGATGCTCTCTTTTACAAAAAACATATTGCAAACGGAGGAATTAAATCTATGGATCCAATGATCACGATTTTGCTCATCGCGGTGCTGGCTATTATCGTACTGAGCGTCTTTTTCAGCTTTTTCCCGGTTATGCTCTGGATTTCGGCCATTGCATCCGGCGTACGTGTAGGTATCATTACGCTGGTGGCGATGAGATTGAGACGTGTAACACCAAGTCGAATTGTTAACCCGTTGATCAAAGCAACAAAAGCAGGTCTTGGTTTAAATATTAACCAACTGGAAAGTCACTTCCTAGCTGGTGGTAACGTTGACCGCGTTGTTAATGCTTTGATTGCTGCGCAACGTGCAAACATTCCACTCGAATTCGAACGTGCTGCTGCGATTGACCTGGCAGGCCGTGACGTATTGCAAGCCGTGCAAATGAGTGTTAACCCACGTGTTATCGAAACACCAATCGTATCTGCCGTTGCCAAAGACGGTATCGAAGTTAAAGTTAGAGCACGAGTTACGGTTCGTGCCAACATTGATCGCCTCGTCGGTGGTGCTGGTGAAGAAACGATTATTGCTCGTGTCGGCGAAGGTATTGTAAGTACGAACGGTTCTTCGAACTCTCACAAAGATGTCTTGGAAAATCCGGATTTGATCTCTCGTACTGTATTGTCCAAAGGATTGGATGCAGGTACTGCATTTGAAATCCTGTCTATTGATATTGCGGACGTAGACGTAGGTAAAAACATTGGTGCCTTCTTGCAAACCGAGCAGGCGGAAGCAGATAAACGTATTGCGCAAGCAAAAGCGGAAGAGCGTCGTGCGATGGCCGTAGCACAAGAACAAGAGATGAAAGCGCGCGTTGTTGAGATGAGAGCGCGTGTCGTTGAGTCCGAGTCCCAAGTACCACTCGCCATGTCCGAAGCGCTTCGTAGTGGCAAAATTGGCGTAATGGACTATATGAACCTGAAAAACATTGAAGCGGATACTCAGATGCGTAACACTTTGGGGAAACCTGCTGAAAGTTCGAATTCCAATGATCAGGGTGATTCCAAAAACGGAAGATAGGCGGTGAATGTAAATGAGCCTATTTGAATGGATATTTAACAATCTCTATGTTGTAGCAGTTATTGCTTTTGCCCTCTTTTCATTCCTCGGAAAGCTTGGGAAGTCTGCAAAACCGAATCAGAAGCGTCCTGGTAACGGGATGCCCACATTTGGCGGTGGCGAAGATGCGAATCGTCGCTCAGAAAATGACTCTCAGCAACAGTCATCCAGACCGGATGAACGCCGTTATGAGGAGCAATATGATGAGCGTTACGACGAACGGTATGACCAGCCGTACTCTGAACCAGCAACATCCTCTAGTCCAGGAGATGAGTTTAGAGGTGACCAATCACTGGATAGCATGCGGAGTTCGGTAGATGAGCAGATGAGATTGATGGAAGAGCAGCAACGTATGATACAGGACAGACTGAATCGTATTTCTTCAGCGACTTCTCCATCTGTATCGAATTCAAGTATAGAAGAGGCAGATACAACGGATTCAGTGCCCTCTCTTCTTCGTCAAGAGGAGATTCGTACGGGAGTGCTTTGGGCGGAGGTACTGGGTTCTCCTCGTTCGAAGCAACCTTTTGGAACGAGAGGGAAGTTGTAAAAGTAAGTGAGAATAAAGACGATAAGCGATTCGCCCGTTTTAAAATAGAACGAAGCCTTTTCTGGGAGCATAAAGCCTCCAGAAAAGGCTTTTTTCGTATGCCTTTATTTTCAGCAAAATATGTACGTAACCTCTCACCAATTCTTCATAATTTCCTGAATTTGCGCATAAGTTGAACTGTAGAGGAAGGGGGAAGACCTTCGAATGACCCGGATCAGCCGCAAGCTGCGCAGATGGACCAGTGAGGTGCTGGATCTGCCGCAGGATGTGCTTTATGATATGCCACGGTTAACCCTGATCGGCAGTAAGCAACTGTATATAGAGAATCATCGCGGTGTCATCCATTTCACGCCGGATCGCATCGTACTGGCTCTTTCACAAGGTCAATTGGAGATTAGAGGTAACGCTTTGGTCATACGTAACATTTTGCCAGATGAAGTAGCTATAGAAGGTACGATTCTGGATATTCATATGAATGGAGTGGAGGGGAACGGATGAAGCAGCCTAGTCTGTATAAATTGCGTGGAGCTGTGCGAATCAAAGTTACAGGCGGAGATATCGAGACATTAATTAATACGATAACAGAGCAGAGACTGAGTGTATGGGATCTACGTGCACAGGATGGACGCCAGGCGGAGATGAGCATTTTGCTTCCGCACTTTTTCAGACTGCGTCCTATTGTAAAAGGGACAGGCTGCAGAGTGAAAATTGTGCACCGTAGCGGTTTTCCTTTTTTTCTGGCTCGTCTGTTTCGCAGAAAGTTTTTTGTAGGGGGCATGCTGTTCTTTGTAGCGGCATTATTTGCGCTATCGTCTATGATCTGGAATGTAGAAGTGAAAGGGAATGTAACGATTCCGACAGACGAAGTGCTGGCCGCGGCTAAAAAAGAAGGCATCTACCCCTTTCAATGGGGGTTTCGAATGAAAAGTCAGGACAAGCTCTCCAGACAGCTGGCGCTGGCATTGCCCGATGTGACCTGGATTGGCGTAACGAAAGAGGGGACAAGGGTTACGATTCAAGTCGTTGAGTCAGCACAGCCTAAGCGCGAGCCTCTACTGAATCCAAGACATCTCATCAGTAAATCAGATGCGGTGGTCACTCAGATCTATGCTGAAGAGGGTCGCCCCGTAGTACAGAAGAACGCGCGTGTAAAGAAAGGACAAGTGCTGATCTCAGGCATTCTGGGTGATGAGGAAAATACAAAAACGATTGTTGCCAAAGGCGAAGTCCGGGGCATGGTCTGGCGGGAATATGATATACAGGTTCCCTTGATTCAGAAACATCAGACGATGACTGGAGAAAGCAAAGAGCGGTTTTACGTGGTGCTGGGAGATTGGGCAATTCAATTATGGGGGTACGGAAAAACTCCTTTTAGTTCATATGACACGGATACGTATCACAAACCTCTGACCTGGCGTTCATTTACCTTGCCGATGGGATGGATGACGGAAAAGGATATGGAAACGAATTTCCATCAGGAAGAGCAAGGTGTGGATTGGGCTAAAACGAAGGGATTGGAAGGGGCAAGAAATGATATTTTAGCCAAAAACGGTAAAGGCACAAAAATTTTAAGTGAAAAAATTTTGCATGAGAAGAAAGAGAATGGTAAAGTTTATATGAAAGTATTATTTGAAGTGGAAGAAAGCATCGCGGAAGAACTTCCGTTAGTCCATAGTCAAGGAGAATGAGGATATTTGTCAGAGCAAACACGCAGTATACAAATCTCGCTCCAAAGTGCGGGAGAGGGGCAATCTCTGTTTGGACCCCAAGATATTTTTCTGAAACTGATTGAATCCGAGATTCCAGCCCAGATCGCTTCACGCGAAGCAGAGATTAATATCTTTGGTACTGTGCAACAGGTGGAATCACTTGAACAACTATTTGATGTATTACTGCAATTGATTCGCAATGGGTATGTGTTGACTGAAAGAGATGTCCAATATGCGATAGAGCTTGCTAAAGATTTGCGTGCGGATCAGCTGCTGGATCTGTTTAAAGGTGAAATTACGACGACATACCGTGGTAAACCGATTCGTGTAAAAACGATTGGACAGAAACATTACGTAACCACGATTAAAAAACGGGATATTGTATTCGGGATTGGTCCTGCCGGAACCGGTAAAACGTATCTGGCTGTTGTGCTGGCTGTAGCCGCTCTTAAAGAGGGGAGTGCCAAACGCATTGTGCTTACACGGCCTGCGGTTGAAGCGGGCGAAAGTCTGGGTTTCCTGCCAGGTGATCTGCAGGAGAAAGTAGATCCGTACCTAAGACCTCTGTATGACGCTCTATACGACGTTATGGGACAAGAACAGACGGCTAAGGCTCTAGAACGCGGATTAATTGAAATCGCTCCCTTGGCCTATATGCGTGGGCGTACGCTCGATGATTCCTTTATCATTCTGGATGAGGCCCAGAACACAACGCCTGAACAGATGAAAATGTTTTTAACCCGTCTTGGGTTTGGTTCCAAGATGGTCATCACCGGAGATGTGACACAGATTGATTTACCGCGTGGCAAAAAATCAGGACTTGTGGAAGCGAGTACGATCCTGGGTGAAGTTCAGGAAATTGGATTCGTGCATTTCGCCGAACAGGATGTCGTGCGTCACTCCCTCGTTCAGAAAATCATTGTGGCTTACAACCACGCCGCAGAAAATCAAGCATAGAAAGGGATTGTCTAAAGTGACCTCGAAAGAAATGTCAAAAGGCAAATCTTTTCAAAATAGAGCGACAGGATGGAAGTATAGCGTGTGGGCGCGCTATCTTCTCTTTTTGTTTTTAGTGATCCTCTTTTACGTGAGTCTTTCTTCCAAACTGTTGCCTGAGCGCTACGACATTCAGGAAGGTACTCGCAGTGAGGTAGACATTGTTGCGCCAATGCAGATTCCGAATAACAAGGCTACACTGAAAGCACAGGAAGAAGCGGCCGAACGTGTGCAGCCGATATATCAGATCGTGCAGATGCGTAACGAAAACCTGATGACAACGCTACTGGATCGCATTGACCGTTTGAATCAGGACGACCAGATCTCAAGCCAGGATAAGATTGATATCTATCGGGATGAGATCCCGCAACGTCAGAAAGATTTTGTGTCTAACTATATTAATAACAATCGGAAAACAGGTACATACTCCGACACTTTACTGGAAGAGATCCGAAACGTCGTACAGGAACAAAGTTACCGTATTCCTGAAGAAACGTATATCAAAATCTCACGTCTGACTTCAGATGATATTCAGGAAATGAAACCTGTTGCACGAGACATTGTGGCGAGATTGATGACAGACCAGGTTAGCGAGGCTACAACTGCTCGAGCGAAAGTGGCGGAGATGGTCAGCGCAAGCTCGCTTAGCAAACGTACGCAGCGTGAAGTGGTACAGGAACTTACGCGGCTGGTGGTAACGGCTAACCGTTTTTATGATGAAGAGGGTACCAAGGAAGCGAAGGTCCAAGCTCGTGAGAATACACCGACGGTGTTTATCAAGCAAGGGGACGCGCTTGTATCTAAAGGGGAGATGATTACCCCGGAAATGTATGCGCTGCTTAATGAAAATGATTTGCTGAAAAACGAAGTCAACTACTGGCCACAGCTGGGATTGCTTTTGTTCTCCTGTATGCTGTCGGCAGCGATTTTAATGTTTATTCAGCAAGGCAGTGGAACACATTTCAAATATAATAATGCCCAACTGCTTATGCTTGTTCTCATCTTTATTATTTCGATTGTTGTCATGCATGTGACAGCCTTAATTCAGACCAATGAACGTCCATTTATCGGGTTTCTAGCACCGGTGGCTGTTGGAGCGATGCTGATCGCGCTATTACTGGATACATCCCTTGCATTTGTGTGCTCGATTCTTATCGGTATGCTGTCCAGCATTATTTTGAATACACACCAGGGTCAGCTTTTTGACTTTGAACTTGGCTTCTTTGCAGTTGTCGTTTCGTTTGTGGCAATTTTTGCAACGCACCGAGCGAGCCAGCGGTCAACCATCTTAAAAGGAGCTATCATGGTCTGTCTGTTCGGATCTTTGGCTGTCTTTACACTGGCTTTAATTGATACAGGGGACTGGAACAGAACAACAACGCTGTACGGCATTGGATACGCATTTGCAGGCGGGGTACTGACAGCTATTCTGGTTATCGGGCTGATGCCGTTTTTTGAAACGTCGTTTGGCATTCTATCCGCACTTAAACTGGTTGAGCTTTCGAATCCGAATCATCCATTACTTCGCAAGCTGCTTACAGAGACACCGGGTACGTATCACCATAGCGTTATGGTTGGCAATCTATCCGAAGCGGCTGCCGAGGCTATAGGTGCCAATGGATTGCTCTGTCGCGTAGGGTCGTATTATCATGATATCGGGAAGACCAAGCGGCCTATCTATTTTATTGAGAACCAAAACAATATGGAGAATCCGCATGATTCGATTGATCCCAAGCTCAGTAAGTCCATTATCGTTGCGCATGCGCGGGATGGCGTTGAGATGCAGAAGGACTATAAGCTACCGAAGCCGATACGGGATATTGCCGAACAACATCATGGTACTACATTCCTCCATTACTTCTACCACAAGGCGCTGCGTCAGGCGGAAGAAGCGGGGATTGAACCGGATTTCACGGAAGAAGATTTTCGTTATCCGGGACCGAAAGCACAATCGAAGGAGTCTGCTATTGTAGGGATTGCCGACAGTGTTGAAGCGGCCGTTCGTTCGTTACGCAAGCCTACGGTGGAGCAGGTAGAGTCTATGATTGAAAAAATTATCAAAGGTCGCCTGGATGATCATCAGTTTAACGATTGTGACCTTACGATGCGTGAGCTGGATATCGTGGCCAAAACATTAAAGGAAACGGTTATGGGCATTTTCCACTCCAGAATCGAGTATCCGGAAGAGATCAAGAAACCTAAACCGACGGCACCTGAAGCCGGTTAATCAATATTACGAGCAGACAGGAGTTATGAAAGAATGAGTCTTAACCTCGCATGGAATAATGAACAACAGGATAAAGAAATTACAGAACCGATGATCGCGATGCTGGAGCAATTGTTGACTCTCGCAGGTGGAGCTGAAGGAATCACGGAAGGAGAAGTTGCGCTCACGTTTGTTGATGATGAGCAGATTCACGAACTGAACCGTGATTATCGTGGTATCGACCGTCCTACAGACGTATTGTCTTTTGCGATGAACGAATCAGTGGATGAAGAGCTCGACATTATTTACGAGCTTGATGAGGACGAGGAAATGGAAGAAATGCCAGATGTCCTTGGAGACATCATCATTTCTGTTCCACGGACGATATTGCAGAGTGAAGAATATGGACACTCATTTGAGCGTGAGCTTGGTTTCCTGTTTGTTCATGGTTTCTTGCATCTCCTTGGTTATGACCATCAGGATGAAGCAAGTGAGGCAGAGATGATGGGGAAACAGGAAGCTGTTCTTGCTCAAGCCGGGTTGACACGATAATGAAGAGGCGCTCCTGGGGTCTTGTATTTCTCAACGCTCTGGAAGGAATTGCTTACGGCTTGCGTACGCAGCGGAATGTTAGAGTTCACACAGGAGTAGCTATTTTGATGTGCGCAGCCGGATTTTTTTTCCACATCTCCAGAACGGACTGGATGTTTGTGTTGACAGCTGTATTTATGGTGCTGGTCACTGAATTGATGAATACAGCCGTAGAAGCCGCGGTTGATTTGGCCCAGCCTGATATTCATCCGCTCGCAAAAGCGGCAAAAGACACCGCGGCTGGAGCAGTTTTACTGGCTGCGGTGTTCGCTGTGATCATAGGATGTATTGTTTTTCTCAAACCAGTGCTTGCTTGGTTGAGAGTTTTGTTGGGATAACAACCATCAAAAGGTTATTCTGTCATCGGAGTGCCCCAGTGTAATCTTAAGGTTTGAATGTTTTAATTGCACACCACCAATAAAAGTGTGCTTCTGCTTTTAAGTTGGTTTCCTAGAGATTACACGATAACGGAGAGGACAGAAAAAACCAGGAGAAGCGAAGTGCTCGCCTTTATCCACGGATTTTCACTTTGGAAAAAGTGATTGAAGAAATCCGAGGATAACAGCGATCGGAAGGTTATTCTGTCATCGGAGTGCCCCAGTGTAATCCCCAAAGGTTCGAATCAACTTAACTCAAAGAGCACGCCTTTATACACACCCTAAGGGAGAGAAAAATAAATGGACAATGGCTTGTTAATGCAGGAAGCAATAAAGGCACGCACAAAGGCGTACACGCCATATTCCCATTTTGGGGTAGGCGCAGCTTTGCTGGATAGCGAAGGACATGTGCATCATGGTTGCAACATTGAAAATGCGGCATATACACCGGGTAATTGTGCTGAGCGTACCGCTATGTTCAGTGCTATTGCCGGAGGGCATAAGCCGCGCAGTTTCAAAGCGATGGCTATCGTGGGAGATACCGAAGGGCCGATTGCCCCTTGTGGTGTATGTCGTCAAGTGATGTATGAATTGTGTGAACCAGACATGAAAGTCATTTTGGGTAATTTAAAAGGTGACTTGTTAGAAACAACAGTTGCTGAATTGCTACCATGGGCGTTTGGTCCCTCAGACCTGAACTCTGCCAAAAAATAAAATTCCAGGCCTAGGCGCCTGAGGAGGAACATATGAAAAAACAAGCATTTAAATCCGGATTCGTTGCAATTATTGGACGTCCTAACGTGGGTAAGTCTACTTTGATGAATCAGGTGATTGGCCAGAAAATTGCAATTATGTCTGACAAGCCGCAAACCACGCGTAACAAAATTCATGGGGTTTACACATCCGAAGAACAACAAATCGTATTCCTGGACACGCCGGGTATTCACAAACGTCAATCCAAGCTCGGGGATTACATGAATGAAACAGCATTGAACACACTTGGTGAGGTTGAAGCTGCCTTATTCCTGATCGATGCATCTGAAGGTATGGGGGGCGGAGATCGATACATTGCGGAACAACTGAAAAGTGTACGGACACCTGTCATTTTGGTCATGAATAAAATCGACAAAATTGCACCGGAGGCGTTGCTGCCACTGATTGAGGAATATCGCAAACTGCATGATTTTGCAGAAATTGTGCCTGTCTCAGCTATGCTTGGTAGCAATGTGAGCACGCTACTGGAGCAAATCGGTAAGTACTTGCCGGAAGGGCCTCAGTACTACCCTGAAGACCAAGTGACGGATCACCCTGAGCAGTTTGTCTGCGCAGAGCTTATTCGTGAGAAAATTTTGCAAATGACACGTGAAGAAGTGCCTCACTCCATTGCCGTGACGATAGAAGATATGAAAGTTCAGGATAATGGTGTCGTTTATATATCCGCAGTCATCTTTGTAGAACGTGATTCACAAAAAGGGATCATTATCGGCAAGCAAGGGGCGTTGCTCAAAGAAGTAGGTAAGCGTGCTCGTCAAGATATCCAAAATCTGCTTGGCTCCAGAATTTTCATGGATCTGTGGGTTAAAGTGAAAAAAGACTGGAGAAATCAGGATCGCGTTTTGCGTGACCTTGGTTTCGGACGAGAGTAGTCGTTACTACGTAATGTAATATCAGCTTAATGTTTATCCATTAATTGCAACACATAGTTTTCCTTGCAGGACTCCATCCTATCGGGTATAACCAGTCGTCATTTCCGAAGAGAGGATGAATTTCCGATGCGGGATTTTTCATGGAAGGTATTTTCAATGACAGGGGATGTAGAATCCTATTTGTTATATACCGAGACGTGTAACTCGTCAGGACAGGAGTCAGACACTGCAAGGGAAGTGAGTGAAGATGAAGAAGCGAAAGAATAAAGAGCTGATTCAGGAATGGTTAGGTGACGAGGCATGTTATATAGGGTGGAAGGCATTGTCATCCGCAGCATGGACTACGGTGAGGGAAATAAAATTGTAACGCTTTGCACTGAAAGTGGTGGAAAAGCGGGTGTACTCGTTCGGGGTGCCAAAAAGCCCAAAAGTCGGCATGCTGCACTGGTGCAGCCCTTTACTTATGGTCAATATGTTTATTTTCGCAACACAGGTCTCGGTACACTGAATGCTGGAGAAATTATCGAATCCAATCATGAGCTCAGGGAAGATTTGGTGAAGGCGGCTTATGCTTCCTATGCATGTGAACTGCTCGATCGAGTGCTTCAGGATGAAGAGACGGGAGCGTTTTGGTTCAAGCAACTAAAAGCCTGTTTGCAGGCTTTGAAAGAAGATAAAGATCCGTTAGTCATTATAAGTCTGTATGAGATGAAAATATTACAGGCAGCTGGTTACGGACCACAGCTGGATGAGTGTATCTCGTGCAACCAAGAGCGGCCGGATGAGCAGTTATTTATCAGCCCCAGACTTGGTGGTGTCTTATGCAGGGCATGTAAACATTTTGATCCGCCAGCGATGTCCGTTAGTCCAAAGACTTTAAAGTTGCTTCGGTTGTTTGTACAGCTGGATCTACAGCGGTTGGGAAATATATCGGTAAGTGACTCTACCCGTAATGAAATTAAAAAAATAATGCGTGCCTTCATGGATCACCAGTTAGGTTTGCATCTCAAGTCCCGTTCTTTCCTGGATCAAATGGAAAAGTACGGGATTTGAACTGTGGTCACACTTGAAAATAGTTATTGACTTCATCTTTAAATTTATATATTATGAAATATAAATTCTCTTTTTGGAGACATGCATTGAACGAGAAAGTAGGAAACTCGATTTAAAATATGATTGATACACGTATGAGCTGATAATTTGCTTGTGCATCAATGATAAGCGAGTCAGGGACGGTGAGAGCCTGATTGAATCGGTTTGTGAACAGGGCACTCGGGAGCATGAATGGACACGGAAAAGTGGGCCGGGATCAGACAAGGATTTGTTTGACTCAGGCCAAGTAGGGTGGAACCGCGGGAATAGCTCTCGTCCCTACGTCTGTACATCAGGCGTAGTGGGGCGAGGGCTATTTATTATTGCCTGCACACCTCCTATGCTTGCTAACAAACTACCCGAAAAGGAGCATGATTATGAATTTTCAGCAGATGATCTTGACGCTGCAACAATTCTGGGCCGAGCATAACTGTATTATCGTTCAGCCATATGATACGGAAAAAGGGGCAGGCACGATGAACCCGATGACCTTTTTACGTTCACTTGGACCAGAGCCTTGGAAAGTGGCTTATGTTGAGCCTTCCCGCCGTCCATCCGATGGACGTTATGGCGAGAACCCTAACCGGTTGTATCAGCATCACCAATTCCAGGTCATTATCAAGCCTTCTCCGGATAATATCCAGGAAATCTACTTGGAAAGTTTGAATCGTTTGGGAATTGATCCGCTCAAGCATGATATCCGGTTTGTTGAAGACAACTGGGAGAACCCTTCGCTTGGTTGTGCAGGTCTTGGTTGGGAAGTGTGGCTTGACGGGATGGAGATTACGCAATTTACGTATTTCCAGCAGGTCGGTGGAATCGAAACGAATCCAGTAGCAGTGGAGATCACGTATGGTATGGAGCGTCTTGCTTCTTACATACAGGAAAAAGAAAATGTATTTGATCTTGAATGGGTCGAAGGTATTGCCTATGGCGACGTATTCCGTCAACCTGAATATGAGCATTCCAAGTATACATTTGAAATCTCTGACGTAAAGATGCTATTTACCCTTTTTAATATGTATGAAGAAGAAGCGAACAAAGCGATGGCACAGCACTTGGTATTCCCGGCATATGACTATGTGTTGAAGTGTTCCCATACGTTCAACTTGCTCGATGCGCGCGGGGCGATCAGTGTTACAGAACGCACAGGGTACATTACCCGTGTCCGCAACCTTGCTCGTCAAGTGGCAGCAACATATGTGGAAGAGCGTGAGAAGCTGGGCTTCCCGCTGATCAAGAAAGGGGGAGCCGAGAATGTCTAAGGATCTGTTGTTTGAGATTGGTCTGGAAGAAGTGCCTGCTCGTTTTATGCGCGCAGCTATCGCACAACTTCAGGAACGCATTGTGAAATGGCTTGATTCATCCCGTATTGCCTATGGTGAAGTGCAGGCTTACGCGACACCACGCCGTCTAGCCGTTCTGATTCAGAACGTAGCCGACAAACAGGAAGATGTGGAAGAAGAGGTAAAGGGGCCTTCCCGCAAAATAGCGCTGGATGACAGCGGTAACTGGAGCAAAGCAGCACTCGGATTTGCACGCAGTCAAGGTGTTGAGCCTGATCAATTTACCTTCAAAGAACTGAACGGTGTTGAATACATTTATGCAACGAAAAGTAGCAAAGGTGTAGAGACAGCATCCGTTATTGGCGAAGGTTTGTTATCCGTATTACACGCAATGACATTCCCGAAATTTATGCGCTGGGCGTCCTACGATTTCAAATTTGTTCGTCCTATTCGCTGGATTGTTGCATTGTTTGGCACGGAAGTGATTGATCTTGAAGTAACGGGTGTAAAAGCGGGTAACGTAACTCGTGGGCATCGTTTCCTGGGCAATGAAGCTGTGGTATCTGAGCCTTCGGTGTACGTAGATGTGCTTCGTGCTCAGCATGTCATTGCAGATATTTCTGAACGTGAGCAGATGATTGTATCCCAGATTGAGGCGCTGGCTGCCGAGAAAAACTGGAATATTGCAATCAAAGAAGATTTGCTTGAAGAGGTACTATTCCTTGTCGAAACACCAACCGTACTGTTTGGTACATTTGATTCCTCGTTCTTGAACATTCCGCAGGAAGTTTTGATTACTTCAATGCGTGAGCATCAACGTTACTTCCCTGTGTTGAATCAGGAAGGTCAGCTGTTGCCTTACTTTGTTACGGTTCGTAACGGGGGCGCTGATTCCCTTGATGTTATCGCCAAAGGAAACGAGAAGGTGCTGCGTGCCCGTCTGTCAGATGCAAAATTCTTTTATGAGGAAGACCAGAAGCTGGAGATTAAGGACGCATTGTCCAAACTTGAAAGCATCGTATTCCAAGAAGAACTTGGCACAGTGGGAGATAAGGTTCGCCGCATTCGCAAAATTGCTGACAGCCTGGCTACGAAATTGCAAGTATCTGGTGATGTGGCTGAATCGGTTAGCCGGTCCGCAGATATCTGCAAGTTCGATCTGGTTACGCTGATGGTTGGCGAATTCCCTGAGTTGCAAGGTGTGATGGGTGAGGATTACGCTCATAAAGCTGGTGAAAAAGAAGAAGTTGCTAAGGCTGTATTCGAGCATTATCAACCTCGTTTTGCTGGTGATCAATCTCCTGCATCTCTTGTGGGTGCGATTGTTAGTGCGGCAGATAAAATGGATACAATTGTAGGATGTTTCTCTATTAATATTATTCCTACAGGTTCTCAGGATCCGTACGCACTTCGACGCCAGGCAGCAGGTATTGTACAAATTTTGCTGGATCATCAACTTCCGCTGACCTTGTCTGATGTCTTCGGCGCAGCACTTGAAGTTCACGCTCAGATGAATCTGTTGAAACGTGCAGATGCAGAGGTGCGTAAAGATTTACAGGACTTCTTCGCATTGCGTGTGAAAAAATTGCTGTCGGAAACGGTTCGTTATGACGTTGTTGATGCAGTGATTGCTTCCGGATTCGATGATATTAGTGCAATCGTTCCAAAAGGTGAAGCGTTGATGAAAGCTGTGCTGGCAGCGGAAGAATTCAAAACAACACTGGAATCGTTCAACCGTGTAGGAAACTTGGCTAGCAAAGCATCGAACGCTTCGGTACATCCTGAACTGTTTGTAGAAGATGGAGAGCGTCAGCTATTTGATGCCTGGAATCAAACAAACGAAGCCTATCGCGATGCATTGTCCAAACATAACGCTTCAGAAGCTTTGGCTATCGCTTCAGCATGGAAGAAAGCCATCACGGTGTTCTTTGATTCTGTTATGGTCATGGCCGAAGATGAAGCGGTACGTGCGAATCGACTGGCTCTTCTTGCTGCCATAGATCAAGATTTGAAAGGGTTTGCTGATTTCTCCAAACTGGTTGGATAAGTACTGCAGTTCAATGATTATCTTTGTACAATTCAGCAAAACATAAATACAGTATTAAAGAACGAAATATGAGGGTATAAATATACGGAACGGGTTGCTCAATGATTTGGACAACCGCTCCGTATTTTTAGCCTCTGTTTTTTCTCCATTAGACTCAGAAGGATTTTCAATGACTGAGGTCGTATATTACAATATGCAGATATTTTATGAAACCGGGTGGTATAGGTTTGAGTGAATTGAATATACGTCACATCGTAGTTGATGGAGATGCTTGCCCGGTCAAGACGGAGATCGCTAACACTGCACGTCTCTTTCAGGTTCCTGTATTACTTGTTTCTTCCTTTGATCATTTGTTGCAAGGGGGGGAAGGTGTACGAACCGTGCAAGTGGATCGTAGTGATCAGAGCGCAGATCTGTACATCGCGAATCATATTAAGCCATATGATGTGGTTATTACGCAGGATTATGGACTCGCGGCGCTGGCTCTTGGCAAACGTTGTTATGTTTTATCTTTTAGAGGCCGAGAATTTAACGATCGAGATATTGATTTTATGCTCGATTCCCGCCATACTGCGGCCAAAGCTAGGCGCAGAGGGCATTATGGGAAAGGCCCAAAACCCTTTACAGAGCAGGATCGAGAAATTTTTCAACATAAACTGACAAAACTTTTGAAAGATTTGCAGGAGAATGTGTAAGTTTATCGAATTATATTTACGTGTTAGAAGAGATGAAGGTGGCCGAGATGAGTACCGGACAAGGCGGAATACCCGAAAGTATTATTGAATCGGTATTGCAACAGCATGATATCGTCGATACGGTAAGCCGATTTGTGCATCTGACCAAGCAGGGGAAATATATGAAAGGCCTCTGCCCTTTTCATTCCGAGAAGACGCCTTCGTTCACCGTTACACCTGAGAAACAGATTTTCTATTGCTACGGTTGCGGCACGGGCGGAAATGCCATCAAATTTAGGATGGAAATCGAAGGGTTATCCTTTCCCGAGGCTGTCAAAACGATGGCAGAAGAAAGTCATATCTCCATGGGTGACTGGCAGGGTCGTGAATCTGCTCATGTAAATCCGGAGACAGCACGTCTGCTGGAAGCTTATGAGCTTACCTCGAAGCTGTATCATTTTCTGTTGAAAAATACAGAGCATGGCAAAGTGGCCATGGAATATTTACGCTCGCGAGGTATTGGTGACAAATTGATTGATCAGTTCCAGATTGGTTATGCGCCAAATCGTTGGGACACGCTCGTACAATTTCTGGAGAAGCGCACTTATCCACTCGATGAGATGGAACGAGGCGGACTTCTGTCAGAACGAAGTGAAGGTCACGGATATGTGGACAAGTTCAGAGATCGAATCATGTTTCCGATCCATGGTAGAAGTGGCAAACCGATTGCATTTGCAGGGCGGATCTTGGGGGATGGACAGCCGAAATATTTGAACTCGCCAGAAACAAGGTTGTTCAACAAAGGCCGTGTTCTCTACAATCTGCACCAAGCTAAAAATGCAATACGGAAACAGAGACAGGTCATTTTGTTTGAAGGCTACGGTGATGTGATCTCCGCGTGGGATCAGGACGTTCAGAATGGTGTCGCAGCCATGGGAACGGCGCTTACGGAGAATCAGGCTTTAATGATCAAGGGCATGTGTGATGAGGTTATCCTCTGTTATGACGGCGACCGAGCCGGACAGGCTGCCGCAATGAAAAACTTCCCCATTTTGGAGGAGGCTGGATTGCAGGTTAAGGTGGCACTCATTCCTGAGGGACTTGATCCAGATGATTTTATTCGCAAGCACGGCGGTGAACGATTCCGTAACCAGATTGTTGATGGCGCCGTAACAACAACAAAATTTAAGCTTATAAACCTCAAGAAAAACCATATACTGCTAGAAGGCGGTGGACAAATCGCTTATTCCAAAGAAGCAGTGAAATTGATTGCTCCCTTGTCCTCACCAACAGAGCGTGAAGTGTATCTTCGTGAACTTGCTGCTGAAGTCGATGTTTCTTTCGAAACATTGAAGCAAGAATGTAACGAGGAACGGGAAGCGATGAAAAATAACGAGGATTATGGGGATAATAACCCGAAAAGGTGGAATAATGGTAGGCAACAAAATAGGCAGGTGCCTACACCCAATCTGTTGCCGGCATACCATGCTGCTGAGCGCAAACTGATTGCCTGGATGTTACAGGATGATGAAGCGGCTCAGTATGTAAATGAACATCTTGGCGAAGCTTTTAACTTGGATGATCATGCAGCAATTGCTGCTTATCTATATGCCTATTATGCACAGGGCAAACCGCCGGATACAAGTCGTTTTATGTCTTCGTTGCATGATGATCGTCTGGAAAAGACGGTCAGCTCAATCTCGATGATGGATGGCCCGGGTGAATGGAGCGTCCAAGTGCTCGATGATTGCATCAGGGAAGTGTTGAAGTATCCGCGCAAAAAACAGTACGATTTAAAAAAGGAAGAAATGATTGCTGCAGAGCGGGCAGGTGATTCTGTACGCGCGGCACAAATTGCACTTGAGATGATTGCCCTAGAGAGACAGTGAACGTCTGGATGACTTGGATGTTTCTAGGGAGGAGGGAGTCGAGTTATGGCGAATGATCAGCATACTGAACTAGAAACAGAATTGACACTGGATCAGGTTAAAGATCAATTGATTGAATCAGGTAAGAAAAGAGCTTCACTCAACTATAAGGAAATTATTGAGAAACTTTCTCCGTTTGAGCAGGATGCAGAACAAATGGATGAGTTTTACGAACAACTCAGTGATCTCGGTATTGATGTTGTTAACGAAAATGATGAAGAGGTAACCCTTCGTCCTAGCGAGGATTCCGAAAACAATGGTCGAGAGGGAGACGATGAGTTCCACTTTGATGATGATCTAAGCTTGCCTCCTGGTATCAAAATTAATGACCCTGTGCGGATGTACCTCAAGGAGATTGGACGTGTACCGTTGTTGTCAGCTGATGACGAGGTGCAACTCGCAAAACGGATCGAAAACGGGGATGAAGAAGCGAAGCGCCGTCTGGCTGAAGCGAACCTTCGTCTCGTTGTAAGTATTGCGAAACGTTATGTAGGACGCGGAATGCTGTTCCTGGATCTGATTCAGGAAGGTAACATGGGTCTGATTAAAGCGGTAGAGAAGTTTGACCATAAAAAGGGTTACAAGTTCAGTACGTATGCGACATGGTGGATTCGTCAGGCGATTACACGTGCAATTGCTGACCAAGCACGTACGATCCGTATCCCTGTGCACATGGTAGAAACCATTAATAAGCTGATTCGGGTATCCCGTCAACTATTGCAGGAACTTGGACGCGAACCGACTCCTGAAGAAATCGCTGCGGAGATGGATCTAAGCGTAGAAAAAGTGCGTGAGATTACAAAAATTGCTCAAGAACCGGTTTCCTTGGAAACACCAATTGGTGAAGAAGACGATTCCCATCTGGGTGATTTCATCGAGGACCAGGAAGCATTGGCTCCAGCAGATGCTGCTGCCTATGAGCTTTTGAAAGAGCAGCTTGAAGATGTTCTGGACACATTGACGGAGCGTGAAGAAAATGTTCTTCGTCTGCGTTTTGGTCTGGACGATGGACGTACGAGAACACTTGAAGAAGTTGGTAAAGTTTTTGGTGTTACTCGTGAGCGTATTCGTCAGATTGAAGCCAAGGCTCTTCGTAAATTGCGTCACCCAAGTCGAAGCAAACGACTTAAGGATTTCCTCGAATAATTAAACTGTGGGAGACTTTCTGCGAGACGCTTTGGCGGCGGCGGGGTCTCCTTTCGTTTTAATTTGAACGGTTAGATTTCTTTCTTTTGGAAATTCATCCTTGAAATGTTTGATTGGATTTTATTTTATCGCTTTTCTTTACGCAATGCAAATCAATAAATTAAATGAATGGTGTAGGTGCCCCATGAAACTTTCGAATCGATTACAACAAATACATGACCAAATTCCTGAAGGTAGTCGGCTGGCGGATATTGGATCAGACCATGCTTTACTACCCGTCGCTGCAATCCGTAGTGGAAAAGCGGTGAGTGCAATAGCTGGGGAAGTCAATCCGGGTCCTTATGATGCGGCTTCTAAACAGGTCAGTGATGCCGGACTTCAATCGCAAATCACGGTACGTCGTGGAGATGGTCTCGATGTCATTACTGCTGGAGAGGTTGATGTAATTACCATTGCTGGCATGGGCGGCGCACTGATCGCCTCCATTTTAGACCGGGGAATCTCCAAACTGGAAGGTGTACAGCTTCTGATTCTGCAACCCAATGTAGGCGAGGATATTTTGCGACGCTGGCTACTTCAGCATCATTGGGTTGTCGTGGCTGAGCAACTTCTTGAAGAGGATGGCAAGATTTATGAAATTATTACCGCAATGCCGCAAGCAAGCAGCCCAATCACGAATGAAGAGGTATATCGTGCTCGCCCGTTACAGGGTGACGTGGAGTTAACTGAAGATTTGCTACTGCGTATGGGGCCGTACTTGGTGGACCGTGCAACAGACGTATTTTTTGCCAAATGGGAAAGTGAGATACTTAAATTACAGAGTGTGGTACAGTCCATCTCCAAGTCCGATCAGGATTCTTCCAGGGACAAAGCAGCAGAGGTGGAACAGCTTATCATGAGTTTGAAGGAGGTATTGGCATGTTTGCCAAAGGTCAAACCGTAATTCAATGGATGGAGCAACTTGCTCCTAAACATCTGGCAGTACCCGACGACCGTATTGGCTTGCAGCTGGGAAGTCTGCAAAAGGACATTACCCATGTGCTTGTAGCGTTGGATGTCACGAATGAGGTTGTGGATGAAGCAATTCGGATCGGAGCCAATCTGATTATTGCCCATCATGCTATTATTTTCCGTCCCGTAAAATCACTCAGCACCGATACGCCTATGGGCAAATTGTATGAAAAGCTGATCAAGCATGACATCGCGGTTTACATCAGTCATACGAATCTCGACGTGGCTGAAGGTGGTATCAATGACTGGATGGCTGAGGCGCTTGGCATTGAGAGCAAGGAAGCGCTCGAGGATGTGCACACAGATCAGTTGTACAAGCTGGCGGTATTTGTGCCTAGGACGCATCATGAGCAGGTACTGCAGGCGATTTTGGAAGCTGGAGCAGGTAGTATCGGTCAATATAATAAATGCAGTTTTAGCACCGAAGGAACAGGCACATTTGTACCTGGTGAAGGGACTCAGCCTTTTATCGGATCACAGGGACAGTTGGAACGTGTGGAAGAAATGCGGATTGAAACGGTTGTACCTCAAAGTTTGCGGGGCAAGGTCATTCAGGCGATGTTAAAGGCGCATCCCTATGAAGAAGTGGCATATGACCTTTATGCAATGGATTTAAAAGGGCGTACACTTGGCCTAGGACGTCTTGGTCCTCTTCGGGAATCTAAAACACTTGGCGAGCTGGTAGAGGTCGTGAAAGCCCAATTAAATGTGCCTCATGTGCGCGTTGTCGGTGATTTGAACAAAAGAATCAAGAAAGCGGCTGTGCTAGGCGGCTCGGGTAGTCGTTATGTGCTCACTGCACGTTTCAAGGGTGCGGATGTCATTGTAACCGGAGATATTGATTACCACACGGCACATGACGCGTTGATGGCAGGGATGTGCATTATTGATCCGGGTCATAACACGGAGAAGATCATGAAACCTAAAACAGCAGATTGGCTTCGTGGCCGACTAGCCGATCAGCGATACGAGACACAGGTCACTGCATCCGAGGTGGATACTGAAGTATTTCGTTTCTTGTAAAAGAGAGAGCATGTAGCCTGATTTCCATTAATATTTAGCTTGTGTGGGACAGCAAATGCCTGTATACTATGTAATGTTGTTCGGAAAGCTTGACAGACAATCGCTGGTGGCCTTTGTTGCCACGAGAGGAAAGTCCGGGCTCCACAGGGCAGGATGCTGGATAACGTCCAGTCAGCGCGAGTTGAAGGATAGTGCCACAGAAATGGACCGCCGATGGCCGGGTTTCCCGGCACAGGCAAGGATGGAACCGAGGTGTAAGAGACCCCGAGGAACGCTGGTGACTTCGTTCCTGGTAAACCCCATCTGGAGCAAGACCTAATGGGACACGGTCGCCTCTTTGGAGGAGACAGCCTTAGCCCGAGGTGTGTCTAGGTTGGTCGCTTGAGCTGTGTAGCAATGCATGGCCTAGATAGATGATTGTCGCTTCTGGTGGGAGGGTAGTTCCCGTTTGAACCACGAAGAGCACAGAACCCGGCTTACGGTAAGCTTTCCTAACTGCAACAACAACTTTTAAAATGAAATGTTCCTGTTCACGACGGGACAGGTTATATAAAATAAGGCAGCAGATTCGGATTAACGAATTTGCCGCCTTATTTTTTTGTCTTTAAGGAAAACCGCCTATCCCATATATGGAATAAGCGGTCAACTGTTATGGTGATCAATTACAGATGATTACAGTTTTCATGCTTTACCGATCAGTTACATGGTAACGACATGGTCTGATTGATTGGAAGCATGCCAGCGCTGAATCGCGCGATCCATTCGCTCCACGGCCTCAGGAAGAAGTTCAGGGTCAGTATGAGTAAAGTTGATACGCATCCGGTTAAGCTCTGGCGTGCCGGCATAGAAGGAATCTCCAGGCACGATGCACACTTTTTCCTGAATGCCATAAGTAAATAGATTGCTGGCGAGCATACCTTCAGGTAATTGTAGCCATAGGAACATTCCGCCTTGTGGGGAGTTCCATGTAATGCCATCCCAGGATTTAGAAGCCATGAGTGTGGTTAGTTTTTTCATGCGCTCTTCATAGTCCTGAGAGATGTGGCGAATGTGGCCATCCAAATCAAAGGTCTCAAGCAAGGCATGGAGTGCCCGCTGATCAATGCTACTCGAATGCAAATCTGCGCCTTGTTTGGCCCGAGCAGCGATTTTGACAATGTCGGGAGCAGCCAGAATCCAGCCTGTACGAAGACCTGGGGCTACTGTTTTGGAAAAGGTGCTGGTGTAAATCACGTTAGATGGTCCTTCATAGGAAGCGGCATCGAGTGCAGCGAGAGCGGGTACGTCCAGCTGTTCCGGGTTAAAGCGGATTTCGCCGTAAGGGTCATCTTCCAGAATAAGTACACCATATTTACGGCACAAATCTACGGCTTGTTGTCTTCTTTCCCGTGACCAGACTTTTCCTGTCGGATTGGAGAACGTTGGGTTAATGTAGACGAGTTTAGGACGATGCAACTGAAGCTGTTCCTCGAGTGATTCAGGCAACATGCCGTGATCATCACAAGCGACTCCATAAGATACTCCTTGATAGGATTGAATGACTTGCAAGGCAGCTAGATAAGTGGGTGATTCCACGAGCACGCGATCACCGGGATCTAAAAGAATTCGGCAGATGAGATCAATTGATTGCTGTGATCCAGTAGTCAAAAGCATATGATCAGGTGAGGCCGGAAGACCTTTCGATTCCAGACGCTCGGCGATTTTGACACGAAGAGGACGGTAACCTTCCGTTTCAGCATATTGAAGAGCGGCTGATCCGCTCATAAATACTTTTTCATACGCCAGGCGTATAGCTTCCAGTGGAAATGAAGTCTGTGCTGGCAATCCACCAGCAAGTGATATCATTCCAGGTGCCTGAGCGGCCTGCAACATGTCGCGAACGACAGAGGACGGGGTGTTTTGTGCCATTTTAGACCAAGGTGTACTCATATTATTCTCATCTCCTGTTATTCACTGTTATACTGATATTATAAACTATATTAGACGTAGCGCACTATAACAGTAAAACAACGATCATAACAGTTAGGGGGATGAGTAGACATGCATATTGAGCTTAAAAGGGGAAGCAGTACCAAATTATATATGCAGATTGCTCTGACCATTGCAGATCGTATCCGCTCAGGTTTGATTGAACCGGGAACGAGGTTGCCATCTGTTCGTAAGATGACCGCTGATTTAGGCGTTAGTTTGGTAACTGTAACTAAAGCATATGCGGAACTGGAGGCTATACAACTCGTTCGTTGCTCTCAGGGAAAAGGCTGTTATGTAAGGGGAACAGAGCCTTCGGATCAAATGTCCAGAGAAGCAGTTGCCCATAGCAAAATGAGCACCAGCGACTCCGGTGTTTCGTTGAACTGGCAGATGACACTGGTAGATTATTTACCCAGAGCACAACTGTGGAGACATTTTGACGCATCCCCTCAAGTCCGATATGAACTGCATATGTCAGCGATTCAGCCTGAGTTATTACCTACGCGTGATATTATCAATAGCGCCTATCACTTGTCCTCAGATCATGCAGAGCGCATGGCGGCCTATGGATCATTTCAGGGGGATTGGGAACTAAGACAGACTTTTGCAACACATTTTGCTTCTCGCGGACTGCAAGTTACGCCCGAAAGAATGTTAATTACAAGCGGAGCACAGCAGGGGATTGATCTGGTAGCTCGTACATTTATCGGTCCTGGAGATGTCGTATATATGGAGGCACCAACGTATACAGGGGCTATAGATGTGTTCACGAGTCGAGGAGCCAAAATCATTACCGTTCCTATGGACAATGAAGGTATGCGTATCGATCTGCTTACCCGCTTGTGTGATACATACCCGCCCAAGTTAATCTATACGATCCCTACATATCACAATCCGACAGGTGTGACGATGAGTACTCAAAGACGGGCCCAATTGCTAAATATCGCACAAAGTTATCACTGCCTCATTCTGGAAGATGATCCGTTTGCAGATTTATACTTTCGTGAGCCTCCACCGGCTTCGATTAAGTCCATGGATAGAGCGGGGCATGTGGTTTACATTAAAAGTTTCAGCAAAGTACTCTCCCCCGGTTGCCGTATAGCTTGTGCTATAGCCGATGGAAGTGTGCTTACCCGGCTAGTGGCCGCGAAGTCTACGGCCGATCTGGGGAGTCCATTATTAACACAGAAAGCACTTCAGGCTTATATTCAGGAACAGTATGACACTTACGTTTATCAGCTCCGAGAAGAACTCTACTCGCGCTTGTGTGTTGCCTCAGAGGTGCTCGAGCAGTATGCAACGAACGAGATGCAGTGGCGTCTTCCTGAGGGGGGGCTTAATTTATGGCTCGAATTGCAGGGGAATATGGATATGCATGAACTGCATCGGCAGTCCCTCGCTGCTGGCGTGTCTTTTTTGCCTGGTTCAGCCTGTTATGTTGCGGAAAGTGACACAACGAGTTTACGAATATGTTTCACTGTGACGAGTAGTGAAGCGCTGAAGCAAGGGCTTCGAATTCTGTGTACTGTCATTGAGAGGTTCTCATCACAACAAGCTGGGGCAACGGCGGACAGGCTACCGCTCATTTAATTTTTAAGAATATGGACATCCATCCATACCACATCGGGTTCACTGCAATAGGTTATAGTATCACTTGAAAGGGAGTTGGTTTGAAATGATGAACCATTGTTGTCCAGAGGTTTCACCGATTGTATGTGACCCGATTCAGGTTGTTCAGGATTATTACATTCCACAGATCGTACCTGTAATCCACCCGATTGAAGTTGTGAAGCAACATCACTGTGTTCCAATACCTCATCATATGTACCCCGTTGTTATCAGAGAAGAAGGTCCAATGTATGTATCCAGCCATAAGAAAAAATCCGTGAAAAAATCTAGCAAAGCCCGCTCGACTTCTCGCAAGCGCTAATCGCAGTTAACGCCCCGGGAAAAAGAATCAAACCAAAGAGCAGCATACGCCCCGGGGCGCAGCTGCTTTTGTTTTTGGTATAATTCGACCAGAAAAACGTACACAGTCCACTCTGATGTCCGAATAACCTGGAGATTAACGCTTATCCCCTAAGTTAAGGTTATTCAATAAGATATTATTGGATATATTTTTTCATCGTGTTATCCATCTGCTGTCTGACATGCTGAGGCCAGAACTGTAACGGAGCACTGCTTCCCGATGCGGCTTGCAACGCTTTGTATACATCGATCTGACCATAACCGTAGTACTTATCATGGCCGGGTTCCCCTAGATCAATTACACTTTGCCGCATCAGATCCATAACCTCCGTATTGGTCAGATCCGGGTTCAACGAGCGAATTAATCCTGCAAGTGCTGCGACGTGCGGACTAGCCATGGATGTGCCCGACAGAGCGGCATACTGATTGTCCGGGTACGTACTGGCAATACTTGATCCGGGAGCCATGACATCCACATAGTCTCCATAGTTGGAGTAAGAGGCTTTATTCATATCCGGGTCTGTAGCAGAGACTGCAAAAACTTCGGGATAAGCAGCAGGATATCCCGGACGCTCGGTATTATCGTTGCCGGTTGCAGCGATAAGTACGATATCCCGGTCAAAAGCGTATTTAATAGCATCATGGAGAAATTGAGCGTCCGCATAGTTACCAAGACTCATATTAATGACTTTGGCGCCATGATCGGCTGCCCAAATGATGCCCTCAGCAACCGCATACGTTGTACCTGATCCCGAGTTGTCCAGTACTTTGACAGGAAGCACCTTATTGTACCAGCTCATGCCAGCTACACCTTCGTTATTGTTTACAATCGCTCCGATGATACCGGCAACATGGGTACCATGACCGACATCATCGAGCGGTTTGTTGCCCGGATTCACGACATTGTATCCCTCGAGCAATTTTCCTTTGAGATCCGGGTGATTCACATCAACACCTGTATCTACCACGGCTACGATAACATCTTTGTTGCCCTTCGTAATATTCCACCCGCGATTTGTCTCAATGGCAGGCAGATTCCACTGATAATCCGAGAACAGTACATCGTTAGGGATGGGTACATCCGGTTGTTCAGCGGCCGTTTCATTGGTTAAGTACATATAGTGGGGTTCCATATACAGCGGATTCCATTTACTTCCGAAATAATCTCGCAATTGTTTATAATTCATCGTTTCAGACCGAAAAACATACGTATAACCGAGCTTGCGGGCAGACTGCGTCTTCACGTCAGAACGAATGATGCGCATATCTCGTTCACCCGGATCTTGCCGGAAACGAATGACGATTTCATTTTCGTAAAAATGGCTTGCATTGGCGTTGTCATGCCCGGTTTTTACCGTGATTTCGTTTAATGTGTCGGGATGAACCGATTCGATTTTGAATTTCCCTTCACGTGGATAAGGAATCATCCGCAAATTTTTACGCTGATGCTCTTCCACGGCATTTAATACACTTTGACTAAACAGAGCGATGATGGCTCGTTTGCCATCCTTGGAGGGTTGTCCCATGACAAAGTATTTTTCTTTTCCAAGTGGAAACGAAGAGGACTCGAAGCTTTGACGCTTGTGTACCGCTTTTTTTGCCAAATTCATTGCATGAGATAATTTTTGTTGCTCCAGTTTACTGCCTTCTTTGAACGCACGATCAAATCGTTTACTCGATGAGTCATCCATATTCATTAATTGAATAGACCGCATGTGCCCGTGTGAATCTTGAAGATCTTTCATATAACGGGTCACCTGTGCATCTGTCATCGTGTTCGTTTTATCCAGTATGATCCCGAGGTGCTGTTTGGCATCTACACGGGTCAGCAGATCGGTGGCTTTGATATCCTGAACTTTCAGACGCTGCTTGCTTGCATGTTCCTTCTGAGGATTCTCCTGCATAGCGCTTGGCTTGGGTACGGTACGGTTGGATGTTGGAAGCAGTAAGGTCAGCGCTAAGGCGCCCGCACCTGCTGCGAGAGCCCAGTTGATCCACCTTGGTCTGGACATAAGACAGAACCTCCTCGTTCATTTTGGACAATGGCTTATACGGCGTGCTTGAACGCATCGTCGTTGTCACGGATGTAGTTATCGTTAGGAGAAGCACATATTTTTATACAAAAGAGTTTCGAGTCATTGCATGTTCCGAAGCATATATCATGACAGGAATGGAAAGCACGATTAAGGGATACCGCTCGTCAACTTTTTATGGTAGGATTATATCTGAGTATTCAAAAGGTCAGGAAACAAACATGGTTTGGCCTACCTAGATGTAAAAATGTAAGGACTTATTTAAGGGGGAGCTACCTTTATGTCAGCAGCCAATGTACAAAAAACATGTGAGTCAACCAGAGAAAAGTTAAAACCGGCGATCGATCGGATCGAAAAGTTTTTGAATGAAAATGCTTTGCCTGAACTGGATCAGAACCAGACGGAGGAGTCAACCGCCTTCTACAAAGGTTTCCTTTCAGATCTCCGTCATTTGCTCGTTTTTTCTGAAGTTTCTTACGAAAAACTTGGCGTTGTGCTGCGTCGTGCCAACTTTGATGTCGAATTTGCCGAAAAGGCTCTTTATAATACGTATCACCAAAGTGTAAACAGCTTTTTCTATCCGAAAAATGAGTGCTACTCTGAGGACGGAAGATATGCTTACACAGGTCAGGATGCCATCCGTTTCCGTGATAAGCCGATTCGGGCTGTACGCGACGTCATTTTGGAAATTTCCAAGACTTATGAAGAACTTCGTGACGACTTGGCCTATTACGAGAGTGATTATCTGACCCAGCGTCGTATGCAAAGCCAACGTAACCACGCCTAATATTTCGTAACAGACAGACCGCCCTCGTGGCGGTTTTTTTTGTTTGGATGTAAGGATGGAACGTTCGTTTCGAACTGAATGGCTTTAGATAAATACGTATCCTGATACATGTTATCATCTGGCATTTCGGCGAAGAATATCGGATTTGGCGCGTGGGAACATTAGATGTCGAGGTGATAAAAAATGAGCCATGACAAACCAATTGTCAAATGCAGCGTTTCCAACTGTCATTTCTGGGGAGAAAACAACTTTTGCCAGGCCGATGCCATCATGATTGACATTGACCAGCACGCTACCCGTCGTCTGCATGAGGAATTTGCCGGAGAGACTTTTGACTCCGATCATCATGATCATGCGCGTACCTCTTCAGCAACATGCTGTCACACATTCAGACCCAAGTAAGCAGTCATCCAATCCATTAACGGAGGTGCTTTCACGTGAAGAATGATGATTTCAATGACGAACATTTGGATCGTTACAACACAGAATCGCAGAGCCAACAACAGCGCCAGCGTGTGGATTATCCAAGAAAAGCATATCGTGAGGAATACGGTGCGGAGATTACGCCGAGAGCAACCGTGCGAACCAGGGAGAGCGACCGTGTCGATTCAGATGCAGTACCGCAGAAACATGAGGCTGATCGTGTAATGGAATCCACAGGCCGTGTTGCAGGGTATATGGGTCTTGCTTTTGGTATCGCGTCGTTGTTCATGTGGTCCATTGTATTGGGTCCCGCTGCGGCTGTACTTGGTTATTATGCTTATGTGAATGGACGCAAGACAGCAGGAGCCTGGTCCATCGGACTAGGTATCGTCGCTACACTGAGTTACTTTTTTATGATTCCTTTTGCACGATAAAAAAAGCGACATTCGTTCATGGGATGGGAGAGGTATCCTCGGATCTCAGGACAATAGAAAAGCCTTCTGTATTCACTTCCTTATGGTGAATCAGAAGGTTTTTTTCACATTTGCGCATATTTTTAACGTCTAATCAGCTATTTTTTATGAAAATGATGGAACCTGTCTGTAAAACCATGTAGAATAAAGTCATCTAGCTTGAATGAAACGGGAGTGGAGTTAACTCATGCAAATTGATCCACGCAATTCGCGGCAATTATTGGAGTTGCAATTGTCCAATATCAATAATCAAACAAACGGATCAGCTGTGCCAACTGGTTCGACGACTGACTTTTCAAATATGATGGATGGATTGTTAAATGCGGATAATCGTAGTCTGAGCGATGCGGAAAATCAAACTTCGACCTCTAAGCGATCCAATGACGGTTTGTTGTGGCTGCAGCTTGGCAGTACCTATAGTCCGGATACGAATATTACGGGTTCCTCCCAAGCAGGTAATCTGGATTCACTGTTTGCTTTGAGTAATACAGGACAAGCTGATTCCGGCAAATCCGTGCCTACGGATTTCGAATCACTGATCTCACAGGCCAGTGCGAAGTACGGGGTCCCTGAATCTTTAATCAAAGCGGTCATCGATACAGAATCGGGTTTTAATCCGAATGTTGTCTCTTCGGCAGGTGCGAAGGGGCTGATGCAATTAATGGATGGTACGGCAGCCGGACTTGGTGTGAGTGACTCCTTCGACCCGGGTCAAAATATCGATGCAGGCACCAAATATTTATCCCTTCAGCTTCAGCGTTTTGGCGGGCAGGAGAAAATGGCTTTGGCAGCCTATAATGCTGGCCCAGGTCGGTTGTCCAGACTGGGCGTTACCAATGATAATGAACTGATGAGCATGCTCCATTTGTTGCCTGTGGAGACGCAAAATTATATTACCAAAGTTGAACGGGCTCGTTCCAAATATTCGATCTAAAATGGACATCTTCTGAGCATGTCCCAAACAAAGAGATCCAGCTTAAAAGGCAGGCCTTCATTGCCTACTTTCAGTTGGTCTTTTTTTTGTGTTGTACGGAGATCGTGGTACAATGCTCAATATAGGTTAATGAACGAACGAATAAGGAAGGTGCACCTTGTTTTGAAATATTTTGATTATGCTGCAACGACTCCTCCATATCCCGATGTGGTTCGCACGATGGCGGAAATTATGGAAACACAGTTCGGAAATGCGTCGTCGATTCATGGATACGGTGAACGTGCAGATCAATTACTACGCCGAGCGCGGATAGGCTGTGCAGCCACAATCGGTGTAAAAGCAGATGAAATCGTATTTACATCCGGAGCAACGGAGAGTAATAACCTCGCGATTAAGGGGGCTGCACTTCGGTATCGTTCACGGGGAAAACATATTATAACTACGGCAACGGAGCATGCGTCTGTGTATGAGAGTGTGTTGCAGTTACAGCAATGGGGATGGGATGTAACCTTTATCCCTGTAGATTCAAGAGGTGTCGTTACTGCTGAGCAGGTACTAAAAGCTGTTCGTTCGGACACCGTGCTTGTTAGTCTGATGCATGTGAACAATGAGACGGGTGCGATTCATCCGGTAGAAGAGACTGGTAATCTGCTCAAAAAAAACGCGCCACGGGTCCTTTTTCATGTAGATGGCGTACAAGGTTTCGGAAAAGTGCACGTTGCACCAGCCAAATGGAAAGCGGATCTGTACAGTTTGTCCGCTCATAAAATCCGTGGGCCGAAAGGTGCCGGGCTCCTCTATGTGAGAAGTGGCGTAGAGCTTATACCACTGCTATCCGGTGGCTCACAGGAGCATGGGCTAAGAGCAGGCACAGAGAATACGGCTCTGATTGTGGGTATGGCCAAGGCAATGCGAATCGCAACAGAAAGGCAGATTGATTTTTCGAGTCAAATTCGCATACTTCGAGACCGGGTGATGAAGACGATTGCTGCTATCCCGGAGCTCGAGCTCAACAGTACACATGACGGAGCGCCACATATTGTACATTTTTCCTATCCTGCTATGAAAGCAGAAGTAGCCTTGCATACCCTGGAGCAACTTGGCTGTACGGTGTCTACCCAGTCGGCATGCTCCTCGCGTTCGGCTGAGCCAAGCCGGGTGCTGCTTGCCATGGGAAGAGATGTTGCCTGTGCCGCTGGGGGATTGCGAATTAGTTTCGGTGACGAACATACAGAAGAGGATGCAGCCATGCTGGAAAAGGCACTGCATCAGATGGTGGCACAATTACGGCCACTCGAAAGGCGGATGTAAATTAAATGTTGAATTATGATATGCTACTTCTCCGTTTTGGAGAGTTTATGTTAAAAGGAAAAAATCGTGCGCGATTTGAGAAAACGATCATCACTCAAGTCAAAGCACTGCTTAAGCCTTATCCAGGGGCAAGTCTGCGTAAAGAATACGGCCGAGTCTACGTGGATCTTGGTGGTGAATCCCACACACAGCTTATTCCCGTGCTCAAACGTGTATTTGGTGTAGCGTCCATCAGTCCTGTGAAAGTAACCCCTTCCGAGATTGACGAAATTGTTCAAACTGCGGTTGCGTTTATGGATGAACGAGCTGAAGAATTCGGTGAAGTCACGACCTTCAAGGTAAATGCGCGCCGAGTGTGGAAGGCCTTCCCGCATTCTTCTCATGAAACAAATCATTTGGTCGGTTCACCGATTCTGCGCAAATTTCAGCAGTTGAAGGTCGATGTGCGTGACCCTGATATCGAGTTGCGTGTAGAAATCCGCGAACAAGGCACGTATATTTTCAGTGAAGTCATTCCTGCCGCAGGCGGATTCCCGCTTGGAACAAATGGCAAGGCAATGGTTCTTTTATCCGGGGGGATAGATAGTCCCGTAGCTGCATGGTCATCTATGCGCCGGGGACTCGAAGTCGAGTGTGTGCATTTTTATAGTTATCCTTTTACCAGTCAGCGGGCCAAAGAAAAAGTGATTGATCTTGCCCGTGCGCTTGCAGATCACGCGGGTTCGATCAAATTACACCTGGTTCCATTTACAGAGATTCAGACCGCATTCACTCAGTTGGGTCAAGATAATCTGATTATTACCTTAATGCGGCGTTCCATGCTACGAATTGCCACCAAGCTGGCAGAACGCGAACGTGCATTGGCGCTGATTACTGGTGATAGTCTGGGTCAGGTAGCAAGCCAAACCCTTCCGAGCATGAATGTCATCGGCCGCGCTACGGACCTGCCTCTGCTGAGACCGCTGGTCATGATGGACAAGCAGGAGATTATTTCACTTTCCAAACAGATTGGAACGTATGATATCTCGATTCTGCCTTATGAAGATTGCTGTACATTGTTTGTTCCAAAATCACCATCCACCAACCCGAATCTGCGGATTGTGGATAAAATCGAAGCAACGATGAGCCATCTTCCGGAATGGCTGGATCAAGCGGTAGAACAGACAGAAACGATAACTTTGTATGCCGGGGAAGCTTCAGTATTGACGGGGCAGTCAGAGAACAGTGAAATGAAGGATGACTGGTTTTAAATGTGGCGGTTATTTGGGGCATGCCAAATTAGAGGTAGACATAACAAATGAAATGTAAATAGAACACAAAAAGAACAGGACTAACCAAGGTGAGAAGGGGGTAGTCCTGTTCTTTTTGTGAGACGTTATTTCTTAAATGTATTGCCTCTATTTCCTTGGCCCGTCTATGAATAAGAACGTTGCCGTTCAGCTCGAGCTTTCTTACTTGTGCTTCGTTTACGGTAACCCGCAAAAACAACGCCTCCTATCACTGCAACGATAAACAAGACGCGGAGTGCCGGATGCTCCGTGAAAAAAGGCATAATCCGTTTTTCTTCAGTAATCATATTGGCAGCAGTATAACCTAGTACCATAGCGCCAACATAGATAATCCATGGAAAGTGGTTAATCAGTTTGATAAATAAGGTGCTACCCCAAACGATAATCGGCACACTAATCAGCAATCCGAGGATAACAAGTACTAGATGTTGTTGTGCAGCCCCCGCGACGGCAATCACGTTGTCTAGTCCCATGGCTGCATCAGCAATGATGATTGTACGAACAGCGGGCCATAGGGAAGTATCGGCTTGAATGTCATTGTGTTCCTCTCCCTGATCAGCCAGCAGTTTATAGGCAATCCAGACCAGAAGCAAACCTCCTACAAGTAAGAGCCAAGGCACTTTGAGCAACCATAATACAACGACTGTAGCTGCAATTCGGATGAGAAGTGCACCGCCTGTGCCGAACAGGATGGCCTTTTTTTGCACGGAAGGATGGAGATTTCTGGCTGCAAGACCAATGACGATGGCATTATCGCCAGCCAGGATCAGATCAATAAAGACAACATTCAGCAGGGACAGCCAGAATGTTGGACTAAACAGCTCCATGTGATATGTCACTCCTTATATATTCTTCAAACACTAAGAATAGCATGTACATCTTTCACATACAAGTTAGAGTGGGGGGATGAGGAGATGGATACGCTATGGCTGTTAACACAAATTTTAATGATTAATCTGGTATTGAGTGGAGATAACGCAGTTGTCATTGCAATGGCGAGCAAAGATTTACCTCCAGCTCAACGTAAAAAAGCAGTATGGTGGGGAGCACTTGGTGCAGTACTTCTACGTTGCATACTTACTTTCGCAGCTGTACTGTTGCTGGGGATTCCTTTTATTCAGGCGGCAGGCGGGTTGTTATTGTTCTGGATTGCGCTGAAGCTGCTGCTTCAAAATGATGATGAGGTACATATCCGTAACGCATCCACAACCTGGAAAGCGATTCAGACAATATTGGTAGCTGATTTCGTGATGAGTCTGGATAATGTATTAGCGATAGCTGCATTGGCGGATGGAGACCTGGCTCTAATTGTTATCGGGATTGCTATTAGTATTCCTATTGTAGTATGGGGTAGTGGTGTCATTGTGGGACTGCTCAAACGCTTTCCGATTCTGGTGTATGCGGGATCAGGAATACTTGCGTTTACCGCAGGAGAAATGTTGATGAGAGACCCGAAGCTAGGGGAGTGGCTGGGCGGAATGGCAGCACAGGCTCATGCAATGTTACCAGCAGCGTTAGCTTGTCTGGTTATAGCGGCGGGAGGGGCACATAGATTCGTTCGCCGAAATGCTTAGATGTCAACATGAGTTGAAATTTGCTTTTTGTTTGAGAGGTATCCCATAAGGGATACCTTTTCTGTTTTTAAATATGCCTGAGGGGTTCCGCCAAGAAAAATCTATGTTTTTTCGCATGGGGAAGATACTTCGTATCGTAAGTTTATCTGATATTATATATGGTGTCTCTAAAGGGAATACAGATTAAGGTTGGAGGCATAATGTTTATTTCGCTTGAGTTAGGACGACTCATTTTCGACATCAGTATAGTTTTTTGTGGAAACATCAGATACACTGTTAACATCAGGTTATAGCTTGTTTTTACAATTCAAAATGTGTTTAGTACTGGGAGAGTCAGCATAGTTCGGAATTACATAATTAACGAAAACAAGAGGTGATTATAATGAAGAATGAAAGAGCGATCGGATTATTTATTGTAGTTGCTGGTCTTGTCATTTTGCTCGGTAAATTAGGAGTTTTTGGGTTTATTGGTCGAAATTTCTGGCCTCTGTTGCTATTGCTGCCAGGTATTGCTCTTTATGCATTGTTTTATGCCCGAATTGCGCCGTCCTGGTCGTTAATGCCTGCGGGAGTTCTCACGGTGTATGGTGTACTGTTCAGCATAACGAACATATGGGGAGCCGGGCTAATGAGAAATTTGTGGCCAATCCTATTGCTTGGAATAGCTGTCGGCTTGCTTGGATATGGTGCAGTTGAGCGGCGAAGACCCGAATTTGTCTATCCTGCTGCCCTAATTATCGGAGCGGTATCCATCGTATTGTTGGCGTTTACGCTGTTACAGACAGGGATCATTTATGTACTTGCTGTTCTGCTTATTTTGGGTGGAGTCTGGTTGCTTGCTGGGCGAGGGCGTATAGGCCGAGGCAGGGGATGGTAAACATCTCCGGTCTTAACCAATGGAGTTTCGAGCGAAATATCTTGATTTTTACCTATGATAAACTATAATATAAGGGATATAGACATGCGTCGGGTTATCACCGACGCTTATTTTGTGAGTAACCTGCGATTTTGCGGGAAGTTTAGTAGATAAGAATTGAAATTGGAAAGGATATGGATACAAACCATGCATTCAAGAGAACACATTCGCAATATTGCGATTATTGCCCACGTCGACCACGGGAAAACAACACTCGTCGACAAGTTGCTCCAGCAATCCGGTACATTCCGTGACCACGAGACTGTACAGGAGCGCGCAATGGACTCCAACGATTTGGAGCGTGAACGCGGTATTACGATTTTGGCCAAAAACACGGCTATAACGTATAAAGATTACCTGATTAACATTGTAGATACACCTGGACACGCCGACTTCGGTGGTGAAGTAGAACGTATCATGAAAATGGTTGACGGCGTATTGCTCGTTGTTGACGCTTATGAGGGCTGCATGCCACAAACGAAGTTCGTACTTCGTAAAGCACTGGAGCACAACTTGACTCCAATCGTAATTGTAAACAAAATTGACCGTCCAGCGGCTCGTCCGGCTGAGGTTATTGATGAAGTACTTGACCTGTTCATCGAACTGGGTGCCAACGATCAACAACTTGAATTCCCTGTTGTATATGCTTCCGCATTGAACGGAACATCCAGCATGGAAGACGATCCTGCCAAACAAGATGACAACATGATGGCGATCTACGATACCATCGTAAGTCATATCCCTCATCCAACAGAGAACGTTGAAGAGCCACTGCAATTCCTCGTTACGCTGATGGACTACAATGAATACCTTGGACGTATCGCTATCGGTCGTGTAAACCGCGGTGTGATCCGTCAAGGCCAATCCGTTACTGTTATTATGCGTGATGGCAAAAGCAAAACAGCTCGTATCGAGAAACTGTTCGGTTTCCAAGGTCTGAAACGTGTTGAGACAGAGGAAGCTGGCGCAGGTGACATCGTGGCGATCGCAGGTATTAAGGATATCAACATCGGTGAAACGATTGCTGATCCGAACAACCCTGAAGCTTTGCCGGTTCTGAAAATTGATGAGCCAACACTGCAAATGACATTCCTCGTAAACAACAGTCCATTCGCAGGCCGCGAAGGTAAATGGGTTACTTCCCGTAAACTGCGCGAGCGTTTGTTAAAAGAATTGGAAACTGACGTATCTCTTCGTGTTGAAGAAACAGAGAGCCCGGATGCATTTATCGTTTCCGGACGTGGTGAACTTCACCTCGGTATCCTGATTGAAAATATGCGTCGTGAAGGGTATGAGCTTCAAGTATCCAAACCAGAAGTTATCATCAAAGAAGTTGACGGTAAGAAAATGGAGCCTGTTGAGCGCTTGTTGATTGACATCCCTGAAGAAAGCATGGGTTCCGTCATGGAGAGCCTGGGCGCACGTAAAGCAGAGATGGTTAACATGATCAACAATGGTAGCGGTCAAGTCCGTCTGGAGTTCCTGATTCCTGCACGTGGTCTGATTGGTTATAGCACGAACTTCCTCACATTGACTCGTGGTTATGGCGTAATGAACCATGCATTTGACAGCTACGCTCCAGTCGTATCCGGTCAAGTGGGTGGACGTCACCAAGGTGTACTGATCTCAACAGAAACGGGTACATCTACGTTCTACGGAATGATGGGTGTTGAGGATCGTGGTACGCTCTTCCTTGAGCCTGGAACAGAAATTTACGAAGGTATGATTGTTGGTGAGCATACACGTGACAATGATATCGTTGTTAACATCTGTAAAGAAAAACAACTGACTAACGTTCGTTCTTCCGGTAAAGATGATACGGTTAAAATTAAAACGCCAATTATCTTCTCGTTGGAACAAGCGCTTGAATATTTGAACGATGATGAGTACTGTGAAATCACGCCGAAATCCATTCGTCTTCGTAAGAAGCTTTTGAACAAATCCGAGCGTGAGCGTTCAGAAAAACAACGCAAAATGGCTCAAAATAACGCGTAATACCCACTACTCTAAGAGATACAAAAGTCAATGTTTGAAGGGACATTATTGCACGATGGAACGATTCGTGTCTCTCGCCACGGTAGTGGAGGGAGAGGAATCGATTCTGCAGAAGCGAAGCGTTCGCCTTTGTCCCCGAATTTCAACACTTGATAGAGTGTTCACAGAAATTCGGGGACAACAGCGATCAAAAGAACGATCCGATCTCGGAACGGTCGAACGAGCGCCTAAGAATCTCATTGTGCAGCAGTAAAGTCCATCCAATGATTGAATTTTGTATAGCATGATCATGAAAGGAGATGCCTTAACATGCAAGCATGGTTTGCATCACACCCGATCATCGCCTATATCGTCATCTTTGTACTGATTACTTACGTGTATAACAAGGTCTTTCGGGTACGTCAGAAATTGCCAATCGGTAAGGAAATTGTGTTGTATATCTTGATGGCGATGGGTACGTTCATGCTTCTTATTTTTCAGATCGATAAGTTGCCCATCATTCAATGTTTGTTGGTAGCTGTAGGTCTGATGCTGTTAGTGCGCGTGCGTTATTTCGTTGAAGGTCGTCAAAAGAAAAAAGCGGAAGCTTCCGCTCGAAACTCATAATGCTGTCTATGCATAAAACACATCCGTTTTCCCTTGGGAAAGCGGTTGTGTTTTATGTAGACCAAACAGATGTGATAAAGGTGTTGAGAACATGACTTCAAATTCAAACGGACTGCCTCCACGAAGACAACCTTCGAATGCATCCGGTAATTCAGGCAACAAGAGCGGTAAGGGTAAGGCGCCGAAGAAGAAGCGTATGCGCGCATTCTTCAAGGTGTTCCTCAGCCTGCTTGTGATCGGTATTCTGGTCGGTGGGGGATATATGTACTGGCTATACAACCAAGTTGCGAATACGGGAATAGATAAACCCGTTCCTCCAGGCATGTCGGCTACAACCAAACCGCTTACGATGTTGCTGCTTGGTACAGATAATCGTCCCGAAACAGGTACGTTTTTATCGGATGTTGTGATGGTTGCTGCACTTAATCCGAATACAAAGACTGCCACCGTGGTATCTTTACCGCGTGACACGCGTATTCAGCTGGACGGATATAAGTCGAACAAACTGAACGCCTATTATCCGCGATTTAAAACACAAGAAAAAACATCTGGCAAGAAGGCAGAAGACCAGATGAAGGATATGATGGGTAAGTACCTCGGTGTGGATATTAACTATACAACTGTTCTTAATTTTCAGGCTTTTCGTGATGCGATAAACGCTGTCGGTGGAGTAGATGTTACGGTGGATAAAAACATGTGTTACCGAGATACGGCTGACAATACAGATATTAATCTGAAGGCAGGAGCTCAGCACTTGGACGGAAAAGAAGCACTTGATTTTGTTCGCTATCGTAAGTCCAACTGTAAGCCAAAGACGGCGGAGTCCAATGATTTTGATCGGAATAAACGTCAGAGCCAGGTAATGAATGCCATGCTGGATCAGATGAAGTCGCTTGGCGGAATCACCAAGATTGGCAAAGTGATCAGTGCGGTAGATAAAAACATGACCACGGATGTGGAATCCGAACAAATGAAAAACTTTATAGCAACCTATTGGAACATTTCCACCGCAGATGTACACTTTACTCCGGTTACGGGGGAGTGGAGAAGTCCTTATGTATATATCAATGAGACAGAATTGGCCAATGCCAAACAGGCACTGCAAGATACACTTTCAGGTAAAGTCACAGCGTCATCTCCAAAAGAATAGCAATCGTTTTGGGGATTGGAAGCTCGGTTCGCGGTGTGATATAATAACATCAACCAAGATGAGAATTGCATAAAGAAGGTTAGGGGGCTGGTTGAATGTCCGAAGCCGTCACACAGTTAACAGAATCGCTTTTACAGCAATTTAAAGACGAGACCTTTGTGCTTCTTAACACCGTAGATGTGGAATCTGGAGGTCCGACTTCTACAGCAATCTCCTGGATTTATGCTGAAAATGCATCAACTTTTCGTTTGGCAATTGATCATCGTTCCCGTCTGGTAAATAACATGAAACACAATCCGCTGGTTACAATTACTGTTTTTGGCGAAGAAATGGTGTATGCAGTCAATGGACGTGCTTCCGTGCAACAAGATCCATTGCAAGACGTACCCTTTAATATGTGCTGTTTCGACATTCGAATTGAAGCGGTGAGGAATGCGTTGTTTTATGGCGCTCAACTGTCCTCTGTGCCTCAATTTGTCAAAATATACGACCAACGTGCTGCAGAGAAGCTTGATGAGCAAGTTTTTGCGGCCATGAAAAAAGCCTAGTGAGAGATCACTGGGCTTTTTGTTGTCTTTTTTCCGATGTGTGTTGTTGCATGTACTGATCCTGGGCAGGTTCATCCGGGTTTTGACGAACTTTGACGTCTTTCGGAAGCTGTGGAATGATACGGCCCACCATATCGGCAAGTTCTGAAGCAAAGCCGGAAATTGGGTGGCCTTTACGAATATGCTCACCAATTTCTTTGATACGCTCCGTGACATCAGCATCGGCGGTTACGATGGAATCCACACCTTCTGGATCTTTGCGCAAAGCTTCTGCAACGGCATACTTAATGGTGCCAACGCGTGCCCGTTCGAGATCACCATCAACATCAATGCCGACAACCGCTGTGTTGCCGAGTATAACGCAGTTAGCATCCTGTACACCCTCAACTTGCTTGGCGAGTGCTTTGAGGTGACTCACTCGTTTTTTATTTGTCATTCGGCCCATTTCTGTATCATCCGCGACATTGAGATCATGTACCTCGCCCGTATTTTCGTTGAAGTGATCTAAGCGTGAAGGATTCATTCGATCTTCTTGCTGTGTTGTTATGTTTCCTCCGTAACTTCTAGGATGCATCTCATGCGGTTCCTGTGAAGCGTTACGTGTAGAAGTATTACAGCCGGTAAGAACAAAGATTAGAAGCAGCGTGCATATCCCCATTTTCATAAATGTTCATCCTTTCTTGGAGTTTTTCAGAATGGTTGACAATTATTTTGCCCTAGTCGAATACATTTATGTATGGGAGTATGATTGTCCATGCCGCTGCTGAAGATCACACGATCAAGATGAACTCGGGAATGAGGGGAAACGGAAGGCTCGTAAGAGCAACTTCGTCATTCCCGAGAACACGTTCCAGCCCATGCCTTTAACGACGCCGCTTTGGAGGGGATTGAATGAAAAAGATTTTTGTATTGGATACCAACGTGCTTCTGCATGACCCCAATGCCATATTTGCCTTTGAAGAACATGAGGTAATCATTCCCGCGGTTGTACTGGAGGAGATTGACTCCAAAAAAAGAAATGCCGATGAGATCGGCCGTAATGCACGCAACGTGTCCAGACTGCTGGATGGACTCAGGGAACTGGGTCACTTGCACAGTGGCGTACCTCTTGCGAATGGAGGCAATCTAAAAGTTGAGCTTAATCACCGCAGTTTTGTGAGAGTTCAGGAAATGTTCGGGGAAGTGTCCAATGACAATCGAATCTTGGCCGTCGCGCTGAATTATCAGATTGAAGAGAATGAAAAAGAAGTGGTGGAGCGACAAGTTGTTCTTGTCAGTAAAGACGTTCTGGTACGGATCAAGGCGGACGTACTTGGACTGAACACACAGGATTACTTATCGGATCGGACTGCTGGGCTTAGCGAGTTGTACCCTGGATATACAGCGCTGAAAGTTCACCCGTCTGTCATTGATGAGTTTTACACATATCGTTTCTTGCCGATCAAACCGTTGCAATTGTCCTATTCTCTCTACCCGAATGAATTTGTCATTCTGAAAGATGAGATGGGTACGAACAAATCCGCTTTGCTTAAAGTGAATACTGAAGGTACAAAACTGGAGCCATTGTTCCTCAGTAATGATAATGTCTGGGGGATCAGCGCCCGAAATGCACAACAACGGATGGCGCTGGAGCTTCTGCTGAACGACGATATTCCGCTTGTGACGATAACGGGTAAAGCTGGCACGGGTAAAACACTGCTCGCCTTGGCAGCAGGATTGCTGAAAGTAGAGGATGATCACAAATACAAAAAGCTGCTGATCGCGCGTCCTGTAGTACCTATGGGCAAGGACATCGGGTATTTGCCAGGGGAGAAGGAAGAGAAGCTTCGTCCGTGGATGCAGCCGATCTATGATAATCTTGAATTTTTATTTGATACGAAAAAGGCCGGAGATATAGATAAAATACTGATGGGTCTCGGCAGTATCCAAGTTGAAGCACTGACGTATATCCGCGGAAGATCGATTCCCGGCCAATTCATCATTATTGATGAAGCTCAGAACTTGTCTCGTCATGAAGTAAAAACAATCGTATCTCGGGTGGGGGAAGGGAGTAAAATTATATTGATGGGTGACCCTGAGCAGATTGACCATCCTTACCTGGATTCCGCAAGCAACGGATTGACCTACATTGTCGAACGTTTCAAACAAGAGGGAATCAGTGGGCATATTATGCTTGAAAAAGGAGAACGTTCCAAGCTGGCACAGCTTGCGGCAGACTTGTTATAACAAGAATTTGATTGTTGATAGCTGGATTTATTTCCCGGAAAATGTTTTAAAGCAAGCCGACTTTTAAAGTCGGCTTTTTTTGCTGAAAAAATTAAAATCAAATGTTATACAGAACTGGATATGCTCTTAATATGCAAAATACAAGAAAAGTGTTTTTTGGCAGGGTAGGACAAGAGCACTACATATTTGTTACAATAATGGTTGCGAGAAAATATAAAACAAGTTATTTCAAGGGGGAGAGTGAATGAAGCGTAGACATCAGGTTGTTTTATTTGCAGTTTTACTGCTTTCGCTAACAATCCTTTCACCTAGCTTTGATTTTAGAGGTTCGCAGCATAATCAGGGACGAAATCAAGAGAAAGATACATACACGGGTGTTTCATCCCGTAATGAGGATACAAGTGCCCCTCTCGATGTATTGGTATCTATGTCAGAAGAGGAGTTTGCGTCTTTTCAAAAAGTGGCTAAAGAAGTAGCGGCTTCTATTTATGTTGAGGTTAATCTCCGCAATGTGGAACCGAAGGAGTATAAAGAGGTGCTAGATCGGGAGTTTTCTTTGGGAGAGAACGGAGATATTATTTTATTGGATAGTGACCAAGTACAACATTATGCCAGAAAAGGATATTTGCTTCCTTTGAATGCGACAACGCTTTCCAAAGCTCTTGGTGATTCAGCTGCTGAGTTGCGAGGAATGACAGAGTGGAATGGATATCAATGGGCAATGCCCTTTGATGTAGATCCTTATGTGATGGGAATAATACCCTCATACTTGAATGAGGCTGGATTGCAGGGCTTTCCACAGAATAGGGAGCAATGGTCCAAATTGATCAAGGAATCTCAAACAAAGAGCGCACCTTTGATTTCGTTGAATATAGATGATATTTACGAAGCAAGTGCGTGGTTGAGTTATTTGCCGCCAGGAATGAGTCCCGACCAGATACTAACCATGCAACTTACCTCTATGACAAATGAATTTCAACAGGGGGTAAGCTTACTCGGCGAGCTTCAACCCCATATTGTGACTATGTCAGTAGATCCAGTATTATCTGCTTCGGATTATAAGGTTCAAACTCCGATGTTTGTATCTACACTATCTCGTATTTTACATGCAGATGAGGTTGCCAAAGGTCGGGGAACGTTTAGTTCACCTGTCTCTTTGCAGGCTTTGCGGGCGGTAGAATCCAGAAGTCTGGTCATTACAGCAGGAACTACGGAAGCCGATGCAGCAAGTCGGTGGATTGAAGGCATGGCTTCGGCAGTAACGCAGAAAAAGTGGTATAAACAAACCAAACGTTTGCCTGCAAGACAACAAGAGAGTGAGAAGGAAGTTGGTGAGGTTAGGAGTCGGTACAGTATGGTTCTAAATCAACCCTGGTTTGGCAAAGAGTCTCCGGTACAATGGATTGAAAACAAAACGAAGATCGAACGTTTTCAAAAACGGGTTCAACAGGTTCTCGAAGGGGAGATCAGTGCTGCCCAGTATGTGAGCAGCATCAGAAAAACGGTTAACCCCTAGAATGAAATTGCTAATTTCACTTCCAAAACCCCTTCATCTGTAGAAACATCCGTAGCTTTGACAAAGGACAGAATTTTTTGCGGATAAAAACCGAGATCAAACTCTTTCTCCAACATGTTGCGTGTTGTGTCAGGCAGTTCAAGCTGATTGAACACCAGCTTATCCACATGAAAACGAATTGAATTTTGCGGTTCGTTCTCGACCGTATAGTGACCTTCAATGCTTAATTGCAACTGATCACGCTTACCCGAAGCTGTAATTTTATTCGAATCAAATGTGAACGCAAAATCGTTAAAAATTTCATTTTGTGAACGCAGAAACATATTTAGTTCGTCCTGAGCAATACGAATGGTATAGGTTGTTCCTGTGGTGGATATCGCTCCGTTTTGTTTTTGTACAAAATCAGGCAAGTTTTGCATGGCTGACGCCAATGCCTTGAAATAACGTTTTACCTCGTAAATGCCCACGTTCTCCCAATACAGCGTTAATTCATTCATTAATTTTTGAATAGCTGCCGCGTCACCGCTGGCGGTTATTTGCTTATCCACTTCTTTTTGCAGCAGGGCCACCCTTGTTCGCTGGTTTTCCAGATTGGTTTTCATCTGGGTAAGCTCCATAGAGGTTTGGCGGATTCGATCAGACGTATGTTGCAATTCATTATAGCGAGTCTGATACTTGTCCAAAACAGCTTGATCTTTACCAATGATGATTTGATAGTAGTCATATAGAACAAACAAATCCTTAAATGATCTTGCTCCAAGCACTGTCATGAGCAGGCTATCGCGCTCTCCTGTGTAATAGGATCTTACAACAGCTCCGGCCCGTTCTTGCTGGATATGTATTTCCTTTTCCTGTTGTAGCAGTTGGGCAGATAATGTCTCATGTTGCTTGGCTAATTGCGTCTGCTGTTCACTAATACGTTTAATTTCATGATCAATCTCTACAATAGATAATGTTTTTTGAAGAATGGCTTGCGTGTCTTCGGGCGAAGTCTCTCCATAAACGTATGATGAGGCGGATTGCACAAACAATATGATAATGAACAAGATGGCGATTAGGCCATATCGATGCTTCACAATCATTCTCCTTTCTTCCATCCTTTTAAAATCATGCAGATGAGAACTCTTCCAAACAATATATGAAATCCATACGAAAAATATCCTTAGTGGTTACATACCATTATATCTTCATATGTAATCTGACAACAAAAAAACAATCCGACAAGAGCCGGATTGTTTTGATGCTGCTGGCGGATTAGAGCGGCAGTCCCATTTGAAATACAGTCCAGTAGCTGAACCCTGTGAACGTTACGATCATATAACCCCAGAAGAGCAATATATACGTACGTTCTGTAAACTTCAAGTATCCCAAAAGGACAAAAAACGCAGTCTGCAGGAAGAAAAGCAAAGCCATTTCAACTAAGTCTCCTGCAAAAGCCATCAGGCCAATCGCAAGCGTGAAGAACCCGAGTACCCGAAACATGCGTGCCACGGTAAATCCTCCTCTCTTATGTACGTTCATAGATTGTCTACATAATATTATACCGACAAAGGAAAAACGTGTAAACAAATTTGGGTATGAAAGCGAATTCTTTTTTTATCAGCTTAGGATTAAAGTGTTCAGAATTATACCGATCACGTATGAGGGAACCTGAATGTGGAAATACATTTTAGTATGAAATCAATTCTATGAACTCTATGAGAGGCATAAGATTGAGTAAAGCAACTTTTATACCTAATTCACATAACGGGTTACCGGTTATGGGGACGGTTATTTCAGGATGGTGTTAGGAGGGTATTATAGCATGACTGCAGTGAGACAGGATGCTTGGAGCACAGAGGATGATTTGATTTTGGCAGAGGTTACATTGCGTCATATTCGGGAAGGCAGTACGCAGCTAGCCGCTTTTGAAGAAGTGGGAGAAAAAATAGGCAGAACTTCGGCCGCCTGTGGGTTCCGTTGGAACAGCTGTGTGCGTAAGAAGTATGAATCAGCGATCAGCAATGCTAAAGCACAAAGGCAGAAGCGGAGCTATCTAAGAAAACAGCCGGCAATACTTGGTCCACAGGTTGCTGCACTGGCAACATTAGACGCCGAGGAAGGTCTCTTTAAGACGGAAGGTGTGTCAGATGAAACCCTATCTATGGATGCGGTCATCCGTTTCCTAAGGCAGTGGAAAGGAACTGCACAGGAGAGCAATCGTCAGCTTAAAATGCTTGAGAAGGAATTGCGTGAGAAGGAAGACGAACTGCTTGAATTACGTTGTGAGAACGACCGACTTTCCAAAGAAGTTAATGAGGTTCAAACCGATTATCGTGTCGTGAACGATGATTACAAAGCATTGATCCAGATTATGGATCGTGCACGCAGGCTTGCTTTTTTATCCGAAGAAGAAGAAGAACTCAAGACAAGGTTCAAAATGGATGCTAACGGAAATCTGGAACGAATCGAGTAGCGATATTCAAAATTAAAGTAACCTTGTAATATTTGCCCGCCAAACCTCCGTAATCATACGGCTGGTATGACGGGTTTTTAGTTGTGTGCATTTTGTACTATTATAGAAGAAGATTTTTCGGTTTGATTCAAAAGGTACAGGAAATGACCAGAACAGGGGGATCAGATGATTATAGATGTAGTAGGAGCAGGTTCGCTAGGACTTCTATTTGGAGGGAAGTTGCAAGCATCGGGTGAAAGAGTACGTTTTTGGACTAGAACATCAGTGCAGGCCGATCAGCTTAAACGAGACGGAATTAGGATTACCGAGAAGGATGCGGAAATTCACATCAGGCCGTACGAGATTCAAGCTTACCCGATATCCCAACTGGCGAATCATTGGAACAAGACACCTGGAGACTGGATGCTGCTCACTGTGAAGCAAACTCATATTAATGATTTTATTGAACAGGCAGCAACGTTAACGTTAGAGATACGGCAGCCATTCAAGATTGCTTGTTCTCAAAATGGTCTTGGTCATCTGGAGAAGCTACAGGCTGCTTTGCCAAATGCATTGCTGTGTAGTGCGATTACAACTGAAGGGGCTAAACGTACCAAAGGTGAGGTGGACCGGGCCGGTTATGGAAAAACACTTCTGGGCTTGAGCAAGAGTTTGGCGAAAATGAACGTGGGAATAATAGATGAACAACAAATATTTACTTTAGCCAGGGTTGTGCAACAGGCAGGATTTGACTGTACAGTGTCGAATGAAATCGATAAGCTGATATACAGAAAACTGCTCATTAATGCGGTTATCAACCCGCTTACGGCAATATGGAGAATCCCCAATGGTGAATTGCTTCACATGAAGGAACGAGTTAGCATTATGCACCAGTTGTATGATGAGGCAATGACCGTGTATGGAGCTATGAACGTACAATTGGAAGGCGATTTATGGGATCAAATTCAGGGGGTATGCCGCGACACTGCTTCGAATACGTCCTCCATGCTGGCAGATGTACTACATAAACGCATAACAGAGGTTGAATCAATTAACGGATCAATTATAAAAATGGCAAAGGAGTTCAATCTGAAGGTACCTACACATGAAATGCTTTTTCATTTGATTCAAGGGATGCAATCAGAAGGGGTGAGTTAATGGGGTTTTTCATCGTATTGAGTTTATTGCCCTTTTTTCCTTTTTTACTCGTGTATTGGGGCATGATGGTATGGAAGAAAGATAAGGCGATTGCATTGCGAGCAGCTATGGACGTCACTACATTTTTCCTTATTTTCTCCGTGTCTGCGTTATTCAACTTAACATTTGATTCGAATTTTGGTTTTTATCTGACATTAATACTCATACTAATAGCGCTTGGTTTTATCGGAGGTGCGCAAAATCGACTAAAAGGAAAGGTCGATGGGGGAAGAATGTTCCGGGCCGTATGGCGCATGTCGTTTGTGATGATGAGTTTTGGATATGTTTTGTTTACTTTATTTGGATTATTTAGATACATTATGAACCAGATGTGAGGTTACATAACGCAAAATCCCGAAAAGATGTGGCGATTTTGTCGAAAACTGAAAAAAACATTACTTTCTGAAAAAGTAATGTAGATTTTTTTGACCGGTGGTTGTATAATCTATAAACATAAACCACATCAATTTAGGGGGAAAAGTTAGATGAAAAGGAAAAGTCTATTAGTCCTTTTGACGCTGATCTTGGCGTTCGGTACCGTACTTGCAGCGTGCGGATCGAAAAATGAAGGCACAGGTACCACACCAGATAACAATTCTGCAAGCGGAGAAAAGGCTCTTGCCAAAGATCAGGTTCTAAAAATTAACTTAACGGCTGAACCTCCTACGTTTGACCCTGCTCAAGCCAAAGACAGTCAAACGAACACGGTTTTGAAATTTTTGTATGAAGGTCTGGTACGTATCGACGCGAATGGTAAAGAAGCCGCGGGTGTCGCTAAAGACTGGACAATTTCTGAAGATGGTTTGAAATATGTGTTCAACCTGAACCCAGATGTTAAATGGAGTAACGGTGACGCAATTACTGCCGAAGACTTTGTTCGTTCTTGGGAACGTGCTTTGAAACCGGAAACAGCTTCTCCTTATGCATACCAATTGTACTACATCAAGGGCGCTGAAGGTTTTAACAAGAGCAAAGATAAAGACTACAAAGGAACTAAAATTACTGATTTCGCTCAAGTAGGTGTTAAAGCTACGGATGAGCACACACTTGAAGTTACATTGGAAAACCCAACGCCTTACTTCTTGGGTCTTACAGCATTTTACACGTATTATCCAGTACACAAATCTGCTGACACGAATGACAAATTCTTCACAGATTACAAAAACATGATCGTTAACGGTCCATTTGTAATGGATCAATACACTAAAGGTCAAAAAATTGTTGTAAAGAAAAATGAAGGCTACCATGCAGCTTCAGATATCAAATTGACTCAAATCGATATGTCTCTGACAAGTAGTAGTTCTTCGGAACTGCAAGCGTACAAGTCAGGACAATTGGACTATACTGGTGCACCTAACGGTGAGGTTCCTACGGACCAAATTCCTTCTTTGAAAGCTGAATTGCCAAACGAGTTCAAAGCTACTGGTATTGCAAGTACGTATTACTATCAGTTCAACGTACATGAAGCACCATTCAACAATGTTAAAATCCGTAAAGCATTTGCAATGTCCATTCAGCGTCAGCTGCTTGTTGATAAAGTAACACAAGGTGGACAAATTCCTGCATTCGGATTCGTTCCTCCAGGTATCCGTGGTGAAAACGGCGAATTCCGCAACGAGCACAAAGATGATTACTTCACTGAAAATGTGGATGAAGCTAAAACATTGCTTGCCGAAGGTATGAAAGAAGAAGGTTACACTACATTGCCAGCAATCACTTTGATCTACAACACAAGTGATGGTCATGCTAAAATTGCTTTGGCTATCGCTGATATGTGGAAAAAGAATCTTGGTGTTGACGTGAAAACAGAAAACCAAGAGTGGGGCGTATTCCTTGAGAACCGTCAAAATCAAAACTTCCAAATTGCTCGTGCGGGCTGGTCTGCAGATTATAACGATCCGTACAACTTCTTGGAAATGTGGACTACTGGCAACACAAACAACGACTCAAAATTCAGCAATGAACAGTATGACAAAGACGTAAAAGACACTGTGAAAACAGCTGATGCAGCTGCACGTATGACTGCTTTTGCTGATGCTGAGAAAATTCTGATTCAAGATGAAATGGCTGTAATGCCTATCTACTACTACACTAACGTATCTTTGACTAAGCCTTACCTGAAAGGTGTACAACTTGATTTTAGTGGAGCGATTGACTTCACACGTGCATATCTGGAAGAGAAGTAAGTTGTTCTGAAGTCTAATATGATTGCTTCGGGATATATATGTGGAATTCCATATATATCCCGATTTTTTTGTATGTGCACTGATTTTCCTTATAATTCTTGAAATTTCCGATAAATGGATTGGACTTTATTGTGGTCTGATTCTACAATCGATTTGTATACAAAATATTGTTTGTGGAGGTGTGCAAGGGTTGGTTAAGTACGTTTTGAAAAAACTGCTATTTATGCTGCTATCGCTTTTCATACTCGCATCGATGACTTTCTTCCTGATGAAGGCCATTCCTGGTGACCCTTTTACATCGGAGAAAAAAGTTTCACCTGAAATTCGGGTTCTTCTTGAAGAAAAGTATGGCCTGAATAAACCGATGTATGAACAATACCTGAAGTACATGGGTGGGATCGTTAAAGGGGACTTCGGAGTTTCAATGAAGTATCTAAACCGTGATGTCTCTGACATGATTGGTGAAACATTCACAGCTTCGTTGAAATTAGGTGTGTTTGCAATCATCATCTCCATTATTGTAGGGGTGTTGCTTGGTCTGCTTGCAGCAGTATATCACCGTAAATTGATTGATGATGTGACTATGGTGCTTGCTGTCATAGGAATCGCCGTGCCCAGTTTCTTGCTCGCATCGTTATTACAGTACGTGTTTGCGTTTAAACTAGGCTGGTTTAACGTTATGGGCTTTGATGGGCCGCTTGACTACGTTCTACCTGTTGCTGCGCTGTCCGCATCACCGATTGCCTTTATCGCACGTCTAACGCGTTCAAGCATGCTGGAAGTTTTACACGCAGACTATATTAAAACGGCGAAAGCCAAAGGTTTGAAATGGCCTGCCATCATGTTTAAGCACGTTGTACGGAACGGTATTTTGCCTGTTGTTACGTATGTAGGACCAATGACGGCTAACATTATTACAGGTTCTGTTGTAATTGAGCAGATCTTTAACATTGGTGGAATTGGTAAAGTATTTGTCGAGAGTATTACGAATCGGGATTACACTATGATTATGGGAATTACTATCTTCTATGGTATTCTCCTGATGTTAGCGCGTTTCCTTACGGATATCGCTTACGTATTGGTTGATCCTAGAATTAAGCTGGAAAGCCGGAAGGGGGCATAACGTTGTCTGGCATGAATAATAACAATAATGGAACGGCGAATACTGACCTGAACAGTCAGGCAGCGGTAAAGCCGCAAGAAAGTATTTCCCTTTTTAGAGACGCGATGTACAGACTGGCAACCAATAAAGCCGCAATGATTAGCCTTGGTGTGCTGGTGCTTGTTGTATTGTTTGCTATAATTGGACCAACTTCTTTGTTTACGAAGTACAATTATTATTCGAATGATCTGCTTAATTCGAACGCTGCTCCAAGTGCGGATCACTGGTTTGGTACAGATGATCTGGGCCGTGATGTGTGGGTAAGAACATGGGTTGGCGCACGTGTCTCCTTGACAGTAGGTTTGGCTGCGGCGTTAATTGACCTTGTGATCGGGGTTATCTACGGTGCGATCATGGGTTTCTACGGTGGACGAGTTGATGGGATTATGAATAAGTTCTCCGAGATTTTGTATTCTTTGCCTTACATGTTGGTTGTTATCTTGTTGCTGGTTGTTTTGGAGCCAAGTCTTACAACGATTATTATTGCGCTTACCATTACAGGCTGGATTAGTATGTCCTGGATTGTACGTGGTGAGATTATGCAACTGAAAAATAGAGACTTTATCCTTGCTGCAAGATCGATGGGTGCAAGTACTGGACGTCAATTGTTCCGTCACTTGTTGCCAAATGCGGTTGGACCGATTATCGTTACATTGACATTGTCTATTCCAAATGCGATCTTTGCAGAGGCGTTCTTGAGCTTCCTCGGTCTGGGTGTATCTGCACCAAGATCTTCCCTTGGATCCATGATTAATGATGCACTTACAGGCTGGACGCTTTATCCATGGCGGATGTGGTTCCCGGCTGGTTTGATGGTTATTACAATGCTTGCATTTAATTTGCTCGGTGATGGACTGCGGGACGCACTTGATCCGAAATTACGTAAATAGAAAGAGGAGGTGGGATTATGGAGCCGATTTTAACAGTCAAAGACTTAAGTGTATCGTTTTCGACGCGCTCGGGTGAATTTGATGCCGTTAAAAATGTGAGTTTCGAAATTGGCAAAGGAGAAACGCTAGGGATCGTAGGTGAATCCGGTAGTGGTAAGAGTGTTACCGCCCAGACGATCATGAAATTGATCCCTTCCCCGCCTTCGAAGGTTAAGAGCGGAGATATTACGTTTCACGGGCAGGATCTGTTGAAAAAGACAGATAAACAAATGGAAGCCATTCGTGGTAAAGATATCGGTATGATATTCCAGGATCCAATGACTTCCTTGAATCCTACTATTAAAATTGGTAAACAGATTACAGAAGTATTGCGTAAACACCAAAACATGTCCAAGCAGGCAGCGAACAAAGCAGCTCTTGAGATGCTTGAACTTGTAGGTATCAAAAATGCAGCTATTCGCATGAATCATTATCCGCACCAATTCTCTGGTGGTATGCGTCAACGTGCGATGATTGCAATTGCACTTGCCTGTCGTCCGTCTTTGCTGATTGCGGATGAGCCTACAACAGCACTCGACGTTACCATTCAGGCTCAAATTCTGGATGTCATGAAAGACATGCAGAAAAAGCTTGGAACATCCATTATGCTGATTACGCATGATCTTGGCGTTGTAGCGGGCATGTGTGACCGTGTGGTTGTCATGAAGGAAGGCGAAGTTGTAGAAACAGGGACAACAGCTGAAATCTTCAGTAACCCACAGCATCCTTATACGATTAAATTGTTGAACGCTCTCCCGCGTTTGGACGAGCCGAAAAAAGAAAAGCCAACTCCGGCAGGTATTGTCAAAGGAAGTAACAAACCTTTGGTTCAAGTGAAAAATTTGAAACAATACTTTAACCTTGGCAAAGGTAACATCCTTAAAGCTGTAAATGATGTGAGCTTCGACATCTTTGAAGGAGAAACCCTTGGTGTTGTAGGTGAGTCAGGTTGCGGAAAATCGACGACTGGACGCACCATTCTGCGCCTTTATGAGCCAACTGGCGGAAGTGTGAACTTCAATGGTACGGATATTTACAAATTGTCTCCACGCAAGATGAAAGAAATGCGTAAAGACATGCAGATGATTTTCCAGGATCCATATGCTTCACTGAACCCGCGTTTTAACGTTATGGATATTATCGGAGAGTCTTTGGATATTCACGGGCTGGCAACAAGCTCTAAAGAACGTAAGAGACGTGTAGAAGAGCTGTTGGACCTCGTAGGTCTTAACCCAAGTCATGCTTTGCGTTATCCGCATGAATTTTCCGGTGGACAAAGACAGCGGATCGGGATTGCTCGTGCTCTTGCCGTTGATCCTAAATTTATCATCTGTGATGAGCCGCTTTCTGCACTGGATGTATCCATTCAAGCTCAGGTTGTTAAATTGCTTGAGGAGTTGCAGCAACGTCTTGGGTTGACGTACCTCTTTATCGCCCATGACTTGTCCATGGTGAAACATATCAGTGACCGTGTTGCGGTTATGTATATGGGTAAAGTAGTAGAATTGGCTGAGAGTGAAGAACTGTACGCGAATCCAATTCATCCATACACCAAAACATTGCTTTCTGCGATCCCTGTTCCAGATCCGGAAGTGGAAGCAAATAAACGTCGCATTTTATTGCCGGATGAACAATCTGGACCAATCCAGAATGCTTCGGGCGGTCCTAAAAATGACCCGTATAATTTGGAAAATGCTCAATTGATTGAGGTTTCCAAAGGACACTGGGTTGCAGAACCTTACGTATAATAGTTTCGAAAACGAATATGCTATTATATACATCATAACCGCCGATTTAAATCGGCGGTTTTTTTCATATATTTGTGACTTTGTTTTGACGAAGAGCTACTGAATTCGGTACAATCAAGGAAGGCTCTTTAGAAGCAGAATAGGAGGCAGACCTCATGAAAGGGATCACCGAGGCGCTCCGCAGCGGATCAAAGCTTGCAGAAGATTATCTCTGTACGACAGATGCTGCGCGAAGCCTTTATGAATATGACATTCGTTGGGAAAACGGCCTCCACGCGCGTGCTGAATGGCTGAAGCAATCGGAGCATACACGTGTTGACCGTCATGAACTGGCGGCGTATTTACGTTTATATAATAAGCGAGTAAATGATCATGACAAGGTTCATGCTTCGATTACCCGCCTAGTTGAAGAAGATGCACTCGTCGTTACGGGTGGACAACAGAGTGGCTTGTTCACCGGACCATTGTTTGTGATATACAAAGCAGCCAGTGTGGTCGCCGCTGCGCGTGAAGCTGAACAGCAATTGAAACGTCCTGTAATTCCAGTGTTCTGGATTGCGGGAGAAGACCATGACTGGGATGAGGTAAATCATACGTATTTGCCTGATAAGCAAGGACAGATTCACAAAGTTAAACTGCAAGGGCATTTTAAAGGTAAGGACTCGGTAAGTTATGTGGAAGTAAAGTGGGATCAGTGGGAAACGGTGTTGAATCAAGTGGAACAATTATTGCCTGATACCATGCATAAGTCTGGATTAATAAAGCTGATCACAGAAATCCATCAGTCGAGTACGAATCTAAGTGATGCGTTTGCGCGAATGATATCGGCCTTGTTTGCAAAGACTGGACTGGTACTCATGGATGCTGCCGATCCTGAATTGCGTAAGTTAGAAAAGCCCATATTTGAGCGTTTGATCCGGAAGAATAACTCGTTGCGGGAAGCCTATTTACAAGGGGCATCGCTTGTAGAACAAACGGGTTATTCGATATCAGCAGAAGTGGCGGAAGATGGGGCCAACCTCTTTTATATTCATGAAGGCACCCGTTTGCTTTTGATGCTGAAAGATAACTTGTATCAGGATCGTAAGGGGTTAGTTTCCTTTACAGAAGAACGTTTGTTACAAGAATTGGAAGATCACCCTGAGCGTTTTAGTAACAACGTACTCACCCGTCCTTTGATGCAAGATTCATTGTTGCCTGTGGCTGCAGTTATTTTAGGGCATGGAGAAATTGCATATTGGGGTCTTACACGTGAGGGGTTCCGTACTTTTGGGCTACAAATGCCGATATTATTGCCTCGTCTATCCTTCACGATTATGGAGGAAGTGCAACACAAATATATGAAACAATACGGACTTTCTTTCCAGGATGTGCAGAACCAACTGGAAGAAAAGAAAGCACAATGGCTAACGCAGCAGGAAACTTTCCAAGTTGATGAACAATTCACGCAGATCCGTGAGCAGTTTATGACGCTCTATCGTCCGCTATTGGATCAGGTTGCAGAAGTGCATCCCGGATTGAACCGCATTGGTGAAGCGAATTTAGCCAAAATGAATGAACAGATTCAGTATCTGGAGCGTCAGGTTCGCAAGGCAATCGAGGATAAACATCAAGTGAGTTTGAGGCATTGGAACGGTATTCAGAATGCTCTGTTCCCAATGGGCAAACCCCAGGAACGAGTACATAATGCACTCTTTTACCTGAATCGTTATGGAACGGACTGGATTGAGGAATTGATTAAAGCATCTGCTGAATTCCGGGGCGAACACAAGGTTATATCCTTATAAGTATCTATTTAGATTATATTGATTTTTATAATAGAAGAAACACATTTGAGGAGGAGATAAAGTGACCACATCTTCATTACAAAACAGTATCGTCAAAGATATGGGACTTGCTGCAGAGGGCCATTTGAAAATTGATTGGGTTGAGGCGCATATGCCGGTTTTAAACCGGATTCGTCGTCAATTTGAACAAGATTTGCCTTTTAAAGGTCTAAAGGTAGCGATTTGCCTTCACCTGGAAGCTAAAACCGCATATCTGGCAAAAGTCATTCAGGCTGGTGGTGCTGAAGTGACGATCACACATAGTAACCCGTTGTCTACTCAAGATGATGTATGTGCGGCTTTGGTAGAAGACGGTGTGACTGTTTATGCGAAATATAATCCTGAACCAGCTGAGTTCAAAGCACTGCAACTCCGTGCTCTTGAAGTGAAGCCTGATCTCATTATTGATGATGGTGGGGATTTTGCAACTATTATTGCTTCCGAACGTCCTGATCTTGCAGCTACGATTCGCGGGGGCGCAGAAGAAACGACAACAGGCATTATTCGTTTGAAGGCACTGGCGAAAGAAGGACAACTGAAATTCCCGATGGTTGCGGTAAATGACGCATATTGCAAGTATTTGTTTGATAACCGCTATGGTACTGGGCAATCCGCTTTTGACGGTATTATTCGGACAACGAACCTGGTGGTTGCAGGTAAAAATGTTGTCGTAGCTGGGTATGGCTGGTGTGGTAAAGGTGTGGCTATGCGTGCAAAAGGTTTGGGTGCCAATGTCATTGTAACTGAAATCGACCCAATCAAAGCCGTGGAAGCACATATGGATGGTTTCCGGGTTATGACGATGCTGGAAGCAGCAAAGTTGGGTGATTTCTTTATTGCTGTGACAGGCAACAAGGACGTCATTACAGGTGAACATTACGATGTTATGAAAGACGGAGCTATTCTGAGTAATGCAGGTCACTTCGATGTTGAGGTTAACAAACCGGAGCTTGCCAAACGTTCTGAGTCTATTCGTACCGTTCGTCGCAACATTGAGGAGTACCGTTTCAAAGATGGTCGTAAAATGTATCTGCTCGCGGAGGGACGCTTGGTAAATCTGGGAGCTGCTGACGGACATCCGGCCGAGATCATGGACACTACGTTTGCACTGCAGGCATTAGGTTTGCGTTATGTGAGCGAAAACTATGAATCTCTTGGTAAAAACGTAGTGAACGTTCCTTACGAAATTGACCAGCAAGTGGCGAGTTACAAGCTGGAGAGCCTGAACATTGCCATTGATTCTTTGTCCGCTGAGCAGGAAAAGTACCTCGATAGTTGGAAATTTTAAAGGGTTATCCAATAATTACAAACGGATAAACTGTTTCAAAAGTAGTAGAATGGTGTATTGACGATATGGCTCATGTACGGGTGCACATACGATCGCCCGTAACCGGGAAACGTCTTTGGTCCTGAATGACAGGATCGAAGGCGTTTTTTTCGGTGGAATCAAATAAAAAAACAGAAAAGTCAAGAAGGGTTTTGATTTTTTTAACCGAATCTATTATGCTTAGGTGGTGGAAAGTGGGGCAAAGTGGGGGAGTGAGTGCGGCAATGTTTATGGGCGAGTTTCAACATAGCATTGATGATAAAGGTCGGGTCATTATTCCGGCTAAATTCCGCGAATCTCTCGGATCCACTTTCGTTGTCACACGAGGTTTGGACCAGTGTCTTTTCGTGTACCCCATGGAGGAGTGGGGGGTCATGGAACAGAAACTGAAAGCACTGCCGCTGATGAAATCCGACGCACGTGCGTTTACCCGGTTTTTTTTCTCAGGTGCAACTGAATGTGAACTGGATAAACAGGGCAGGGTAAATCTGCCGGGTAACCTGAGAGAGTATGCCAAATTGGACAAGGATTGCGTTGTTCTTGGTGTGTCGAACCGGGTGGAGATTTGGAGCAAAGGCATTTGGGAAAGTTATTTTAATCAATCCGAAGAAGCATTCAACGACATTGCCGAAAAGCTGGTCGATTTCAATTTTGACTTATAAAGTAAGGAGGGGTGCAGGTTGTTTCACCACATAACCGTACTCAAAGAAGAGGCAACCGAGGGATTAAACATCAAGCAGGACGGTATATACGTGGACTGCACTTTAGGAGGGGCGGGACACAGTTCCGTGATCGCATCCAAGCTAGGTCCGGGGGGACGTCTGATCGCACTTGATCAGGATGACTGGGCTTTGGACAATGCACGCGAGAAGCTCGCTGCTTATGAAAACCAGGTTACATTGGTGAAAACCAATTTTAGAGATTTGGAGCAGGTTCTCAAAGATCTTGATGTTCCTATGAAGGACGGTCTGCCACAGGTTGACGGAATTCTGTATGACCTTGGTGTGTCATCTCCACAGTTTGACGAAGGAGAACGTGGATTCAGTTACAATCACGATGCACCGCTTGATATGCGTATGGACCAAGATGCACTTCTGACAGCCAAAGAGATTGTGAATGAATGGCCGGAAGAAGAGATTGCGCGAATTCTGTATCGCTATGGTGAAGAGAAGTTTTCCAGACGGATTGCTCGTGTTATTGTGAATCAACGTAGTCAGTCTGAGATCGAAACGACAGGTGAACTTGTGGAATTGATCAAAGAAGGTATTCCTGCAGCAGCCCGCCGTACAGGTGGACATCCTGCGAAGCGAAGTTTTCAGGCGCTGCGTATTGCTGTGAATGATGAACTGGGGGCTTTTGAAGAAGGACTGCATCAGGCTGTTCGTTGTTTAGCGCCAGGGGGGCGCGTATCTGTTATCACCTTCCATTCCCTTGAGGACCGGATATGTAAACAGATCTTCAGCAGCTATCTTGAAAAATGTACATGTCCACCTGACTTTCCGTTATGTGTATGCGGTGGTAAAGGGACTTTACGTCTCGTCAATCGAAAACCGTTGATTCCATCAGAAGCGGAACTGACCGAGAACTCTCGTGCGCGATCAGCCAAGCTGCGTGTAGCTGAGAAATTGTAGAACAAAAGAGGAGGAGGAGCCTTCAAATGGCATATACACGTGGCAATCTAGCGGTCAAAGAAAAAGCCCAAGAACGTGTAACACAGCAAAGGTACAAGGAAACTACTAAAGTTGTGACACGTCGCACAGGTCTGCCAGGCCGCGAAAAGTTTTTATACCTGATCACACTCTTAGCCGTCATTATTGTGGGCGGTGCCCTGATGTCTCGTTACGCTCATATTTATGAGCTGAACAAGCAGGCTCAGTCGACCATTGTAAAAATTAAAGAGGCTGAGAAGACCATTGCCGACTTACAGGTGGAGAGAGAAACATTGAATAATCAGGTTGTCGAGAATGCAAAAAGACTGGGTTACGTGGAAGCTTCCGATAAGGATATTATTTTTGTACCACGCTCAACAACGAATACATCGACAGGTACTGAATCATCCTCGAATGCAACCAGTGGCAAGTAAAGAGGTGTTTCGATGGTAAAAAGAATAAAAATGCGCACGTTGTTAATAGGGGGATTCATTACCCTCTTTTTTCTTGTACTCGTAACCCGTATATTTTTCATTCAGGTGGTTAATGGTGACAAATGGCAAGAGCGTGCGGCGGGTCTTATCGAAAGGGAACAGACGATCAAGGCTGCTCGCGGAACGATTACGGATCGAAACGGGAATGTGCTTGCCACGGATTCGCCGGCTTACACGGTTTCGGTTAACCCGCTTTTGATTAATCAACTAGGTATTGAGGACGAAGTGACGAAGAAGCTATCGGCACTGCTCAAGAAAAACGAGAGTGAGATGCGAGCTCTTGTTACAGCAAAAAATAAAGACGGGAAGTTTTTTCAACAACGCGAAGTACGCAGTGAAGGATACAAAATTAGTCCTGCACTTGCTGAAAAGGTCAATGAGTTGCGCGAAGAGCTTCAGGAGCAACACAAGGCAAAAAATGCGATCGTCATGACGCAGGAGTCCAAACGTTTTTATCCGGAAGAGTCGCTGGCCTCTCATGTGCTAGGTTATATGAGTCGTGATGGCAAAGCTGTCAATGGGCTGGAAGTCTCGTATGATGACGTGCTGACAGGCACAGATGGTTTCCTGAATTACCAGAAGGATGCGAAAGGCATCAAACTTCCGGATTCACAAGATAATTATTTGCCTCCGAAAAACGGTAAAAACCTGAAACTGACGATTGATGATACGATCCAGTTTTACATTGAAAGTGCAATGAAAGAGACAATTGCGAAATATAACCCGCTGAGTATGACCGTCATTGCGGCTGATCCAAACACGATGGAGATTCTGGGGATGGCCAACTGGCCGACCTTTAATCCGAATACGTATGCGAGCACACCGGATCAGAAAAATTTTATCAACCATGCAACGCAGTCGATCTATGAACCAGGTTCTACGTTCAAAATTGTGACACTTGCGGGAGCCGTGGAGGAAAAACTGTTTGATCCGAATGCAACGTTTGAATCCAAGCGCATATACATCGGTGGTTTCCCGATTAGTGATAACGGACATACGTACGGAAGAATCTCTTACCTTGAAGGTGTCAAACGCTCCAGTAACATCGCTTTTGTTAATCTGGGGTACAACATGCTCGGGGGAGAGCGACTGCGTCACTATATCGATCAGTTTGGTTTTGGTAAAAAGACGGGCATTGACCTGCCAAGTGAAGCGGCTTCGCCAATCAAACCCTTGGTATACAAGTCAGAGATTGCTACCGCTGCATATGGTCACGGTCTCGTACAAGTGACGCCGATCCAGCAGTTATCAGCCATCTCGGCCATTGCAAACGGCGGTAAGTTGCTCCAGCCTCATCTCGTGAAGGAGATCATTAATCCGAATGATGGCACAACGGAAGCAATCAAACCGAAAGTGATTAGACAGGTCATCTCTAAAGAATCGGCCAAGCTTGTTGGCGGGTATCTGGAGCAGGTCGTAGCAGATCAGACGATCGGTACAGGACGTAATGCCTATATTGAAGGATACCGGGTTGCAGGCAAGACAGGGACAGCGCGAAAAGTTATCAACGGTCAATATAGCAAAAACAAAGACGTCGTTTCGTTTATTGGATTTGCACCAGTCAACAATCCGAAGATTGCGATGTTGATTGTGATTGACCAGCCAGATGGCACAAACATTGGCGGAGGAACTGCAGCGGCTCCAGTGTTCAAGAAGGTTGTAAGCCAGACGTTGCAATATATGGGTATACCGAAAGATACAGCCAAAACGACAGACAAAAAGTCAAAAGAAGCTCCTGTTGTACAGGCTAAGGCTCCAGACTTGAGTGGTAAAACGGCCAAACAGGCCAGAAGCCAGCTTCTCAACTCCGGAATTGCTTATGTCACGCTTGGTCAGGGTGAAAATGTGATTCGCCAGTATCCACAAGCAGGTGCTTCGATGAATCCAGGTCAACGAGTCTACCTACTGACGGAAGAGAGCAGTAAAATGAAGATTCCAGATCTGACGGGTGAATCGCTTCGTGATGCGTTGGAGGTTCTCTCACTGATGAAGGTAGGCGTAACAGTCAAGGGTGAGGGATACGTCGTGAAACAGAAGGAGCAGGTATCGGGTGAGCAACGAACGGTGCAGTTAACCTTACAGACAGCGAAGGCAGCGGTAACCGGTATAGCTGATGAAGCTCCAGATTCTTCTGATCCGAATGCGAAAAACCAGGACAACAATACGAAAACAGCTGATGAGGGTAAAACGGATGGGGATGATCCGCCGGGAAGTGCCTCAAATCAGAGTCAGACTGACAAGCAAAAGGGTCAAGACGAAACATCTGGTAAACCAGCCACTGAAGGGGCTTCCCTGCCATAGACTGTATAGACAGCTTGTTCTAACCCCCGGTTGTCCTGAATATTCATGAATGAGACAGTTCATGATTTTGGGACGAGTGGGGGGATCTTTTCGTGAAGGGAACAAGTGTGAATCTACGCCGCAGGTTGCTGTGGAGTTTGTTAATTCTGGTTATGTTATTTTCGGCCTTGGTCATCAGGCTTGCTTATGTTCAGTTGGGGAAAGGGCCGGAACTATCGGCCAAAGCGGAAGAATCCTGGCGTCGTAATATTCCGTACACAGCTAAAAGGGGAGAGATTCTGGATCGAAACGGGACATCTTTAGCCTACAATGTGACAACCCCAACAATCATGGCGATCCCGGCTCAAGTTAAAGAAGCGGAGACCACAGCCAGGGCGCTGGCACCGCTACTAGGTATGACAGAAGAGAAAGTACTGGCAACCATCAAGAAACGAGAATTGATTGTAAGACTACAACCCGGTGGCCGCAAAATTACGATGGAGAAAGCTCAGCGCATCCGTGATTTGAAGCTCCCGGGTATCGTTGTTGCCGAGGATAACAAACGTTTCTATCCGTATGATGATCTGGCTGCTCATATTCTCGGATTTACAGGGATTGATAATCAGGGACTGACTGGTGTTGAAAAAAGATATGACGACAAGCTGAATGGTTTAAATGGCAGTGTATCCTACTTGTCCGATGCGGCCGGAAGGCTCATGCCGGGCTCATCTGAGAAGTATGTGGAACCGAAGGACGGGCTCAACCTCAAGCTGACCATTGATAAATCCATTCAATCGATTATGGAACGGGAATTGGATCAGGCGATGGTCAAGTTTCAGGCTAATTCCGCTTTGGCTATTGCAATGAATCCCAAAACAGGCGAAATTCTAGGGATGTCTAGCAGACCGGGCTACGAGCCGGCAGATTATCAGCAATATCCTTCAGAAATTTATAACCGGAACTTGCCCATCTGGATGACGTATGAACCAGGTTCAACTTTCAAAATTATTACACTGGCTGCTGCGTTGCAAGAAAAAAAGGTAAATCTGCAACAGGATCAATTTTTTGATCCCGGATTTGTAGAAGTCGGCGGAGCACGCTTGCGCTGTTGGAAAAAAGGTGGACATGGAAGCCAGACTTTCCTTCAGGTGGTGGAGAATTCCTGTAACCCTGGATTTGTTGCTTTGGGGCAGAAGCTTGGTAAGGATTCGTTGTTCTCCTACATTAAAAATTTCGGTTTTGGTGCCAAAACCGGGATTGATCTTAGCGGAGAAGCAAGTGGTATTCTTTTCAAATTAGCAAACGTAGGTCCTGTTGAACTTGCAACGACCGCCTTTGGGCAAGGTGTATCCGTAACTCCTATTCAACAAGTAGCAGCGGTATCAGCTGCCATCAATGGTGGGAAGCTCTATAAACCTTACGTTACGAAAGCCTGGGTACATCCAGAAACCGGAGAGGTGCTGGAAGAAGTAAAGCCTGAACTTGTTCGTCAAGTCATCTCGGAGGATACGTCCAAACAAGTACGAGAAGCACTAGAAAGTGTCGTGGCCAAAGGAACAGGCCGTCCAGCTTTTATCGATGGCTACCGGGTTGGAGGTAAAACAGGTACAGCCCAAAAAGTTATTAATGGTCGTTATTCGTCGAGTGAACACATCGTTTCGTTTATTGGATTTGCTCCGGCTGATGATCCGCAGATCGTGGTGTACACCGCTGTAGACAATCCGAAGGGGATTCAGTTTGGCGGTGTTGTTGCAGCCCCAATCGTACAAAACATTCTGGAAGATTCGCTGCATTATATGAAAGTGCCTGTGCGTAAGGACCAGCTCGCGAAAGAGTACAAATATGGTGAAACCAAAATTGTGACGGTTCCTGATCTTACTGGGGCTACAGTGGAAGATTTGTACGAGGATCTCAACATGAATTTTATGCTCGCGAAGTCGGGCAGTGGCAAATACGTAATTAATCAGGCCCCTAAACCAGGAGCAAGAGTAGATCAAGGCTCAACGATACGTATCTATATGGGTAACGTCCTGAAAGATGATGGGCATGATCATTCGAAGCACGAATAAAGTTCTCAAATGGAGCTTTAAGTAAGGATACAATGTAGGCTTAAGCGGAGTTTCCTACTCCGACCGCAACAAAATTCAAGAGATCGCGTTTCATTATTTGGTGGTCTGGTCGATATTAATACTATAGTAATCTGTGGATACAGAAGTATATTTGGAAAAGTGAGGTTATTCATGTGCTTTTAAAACAGTTTGAATCCAAGTTGATTACCGCCCGTCTCGTGGGCGACCCCCATACAGAATGTCACAACCTTCAGACAGATTCCCGGCAAGTCAAACCGGGTGATCTGTTTATCTGTCTTCCGGGACATACGGTCGATGGACATGATTATGCAGATAAAGCAGTGCAGGCCGGAGCGTCTGCTCTCGTTGTGGAGCGGCAGCTTGACTTGCCTGTACCACAATTGATTGTAAGAGACAGTCGCTTTGCTATGGCTGTTTTGTCGGACTTCTTTTTCGAATCACCGAGTCACAAGATGAAAATGATCGGAGTAACGGGAACGAACGGCAAAACAACAACGACTTATTTGATTGAAAAAATTATGAGCGACTACGGTCAGAAAACCGGGCTGATCGGAACCATCCAGATGCGTTATGATGGACGCACTTACCCGATGTCGGGAACAACACCTGAAGCTCTGGATTTGCAACGTAGTTTGCATGATATGGTTCAGGCTGGTACGGAATGCTGTGTGATGGAAGTTTCTTCTCATGCATTGGAGCAAGGGCGGGTGAAAGGCACGGATTTCCGTACAGCAGTATTTACAAACCTGTCGCAGGATCATCTCGATTACCATCATTCCATGGAGGAATATCGCGGAGCTAAGGGGTTGTTTTTTGCTCGCCTGGGTAACAGTTATGCAGAAGATGCTTCCGAGCGGAAGTATGCAGTGATCAATGCGGATGATCCGGCTGCGGATTATTATATCTCTGTAACGGCTGCTGAGGTTATTACATACGGCATGGGAGAACAGGCGGATGTTCGTGCATCTGCAATTTCAATCACAGCTCAGGGGACGACCTTCCATGTAGATACCTTTGCGGGTAGCACAGACATTGAACTGCGTATGGTAGGCAAGTTCAACGTGTACAATGCAATGGCGGCCATCTCGGCAACGCTGGTGGAAGGTGTGCCACTGGAAGAGATCAAGCGTAGTCTGGAGACCGTACCGGGTGTGGATGGCAGGGTGGAAGCTGTCAATGAAGGTCAGGCATTCGCGGTCATCGTTGATTATGCCCATACACCTGATGGACTTGAGAATGTATTGCGTACAGTCAATGAGTTTGCGGAGGGCCGTGTCATCTGCGTATTTGGGTGCGGCGGTGACCGGGATCGCACAAAACGCCCATTGATGGGTAAAATTGCTGCGAAGTACAGTGACTTTGTATTAGTGACTTCTGACAACCCGCGGACGGAAGATCCCGATCTGATTCTAAAAGACATTGAGCAAGGTTTGCTGGAGGAGTCCGTTCCGTCTGAGCGTTACACAATGATCGTGGACCGGCGTCAGGCCATTCATGAAGCTATTGAAATGGCAAGCCCGGCCGATGTAGTATTGATTGCGGGCAAGGGTCACGAGACTTATCAAATTATCGGAACAACCAAGACCGATTTCGATGACCGGATCATAGCTAAAGAAGCGATAAGGGGCAAATCCAATTGATAAAACGAACATTGGCGCAAATCGCCGACATGTGTGGTGGCACACTAAGTGATGCCGCAGTTTATAGTGAAGTTATCGCCGAAGGGGTATTTACCGATTCACGTAAACCGGTGGCAGGCAGTTTGTTTATCCCTTTGGTAGGTGAACGTTTTGATGGGCATGAGTTTGTGCAAGCTTGTCTGGAGCAAGATGCTGCGGGGGCGTTGTGGCAAAAAAATCATGGTGCTCCGCCGCAGGGAGCCGTTATTTTGGTGGACGATACCCTGACTGCATTACAGGCACTTGCATCGGCTTATCTTCGTGAGAACAAGGCATCTGTTGTTGGCATTACAGGCAGTAACGGGAAAACAACAACCAAGGATATTGTAAACGCGCTTCTCTCTACCACATTCAAGGTGCATAAAACGCAGGGGAATTTCAACAATCATATCGGTCTGCCACTAACGGTATTGAGTATGACTCCGGATACGGAAATTATTATTTTGGAGATGGGCATGAGCGGACGCGGTGAAATCTATGACCTATCTGTCATTGCTGAGCCGGATGTAGCAATCATCACGAACATTGGCGAATCCCATTTGCTTCAGCTTGGCTCAAGACTTGAAATTGCCAGAGCTAAGGCTGAAATTGCTGCTGGTATGAAACCTGGCGGATTACTCATATACAACGGAGACGAGCCTTTAATCGCGCAGGTGCTTGAAGAGTCTGCAACGAAGCAACCTGAAGGCATGCAACGGTTTAGGTTTGGATTACAAACGGATAATAACGATTATCCAACTGGGCTGATGAATGCACAGCACGGGATGGTGTTTACAACCAAGCAGTCTGTCGACAAAGCTTATAACCTTCCCTTGCTGGGTACGCACAATGTAATTAACTGTCTGGCTGCCATGGCCGTAGCACGTCATTTTGGGGTGACTGAGGAAAATATGGCAAAAGGCTTGTCGCAGCTAAAATTGACAGGGATGCGTATTGAGGTCACCCAGGCGGTCAGCGGACTTACTCTCCTGAATGATGCATATAATGCAAGCCCGACTTCCATGAAGGCTGCTATAGATGTGTTGGAAGGGTTAAAAGGATATCGGATGAAAGTGGCTGTACTGGGAGATATGCTGGAGTTAGGTTCGGAGGAGCAGCAGCTTCATCATGAGATCGGGATGTATATTACTTCTGATAAATTGGATAAAGTGCTGGTATACGGTCCATTATCCGTGCATATTGCTGAGGGAGCAAAAAAGCATATGGTAGCTGAAGCTGTGCATGCTTTTAATAATAAAGAAGAATTGACCCGTTATCTGCTGGAGAATCTTCATCCGAAAGATGCAGTTTTGTTTAAAGCCTCGCGAGGCATGAAACTGGAGGATGTAGTTCAAACACTGCAGACGGCACCATTACAGAATCGAGTAGACTAGAGGGGTGAACCCATGGATTTTCAGGTATTACTGTTAACAATCGGCGTTTCATTTATTTTGGCGGTGATTGCCGCACCGCTACTTATTCCGCTTCTGCGGCGGATGAAGTTCGGACAGCAGGTCAGGGAAGACGGGCCTCAGAGCCATTTGAAAAAAAGCGGAACACCAACGATGGGCGGAGTTGTTATTTTACTTGCGTTCACGCTGGCGTTTCTTAAATTCTCAGCGGTCAAAAACACAGACTTTTATGTGTTGCTTGTCGCTACGCTTGGATTTGGTCTCATTGGTTTTTTGGATGACTATATCAAAATTGTATTCAAGCGTTCGCTTGGATTGACAGCCAGACAAAAAATGCTGGGGCAGCTGTTCTTCAGTGCCCTCATGTGTTATTTACTTATTCAAAATGGACACAGCACCGCGATTTCTATCCCGGGAACTTCGGTTTCGTTTGACTGGACAGGATGGTTTTATTATCCGTTTGTTGTCTTTATGATGCTGGCCATTACCAATGCGGTTAACTTTACGGATGGTTTGGATGGCCTTCTCTCCGGTGTCAGTGCGATTGCTTTTGGCGCGTTTGCTATTGTGGCAATGCAGGCAACGTCGATGCCGGCGGCGGTGTGTGCAGCTGCCATGATTGGGGCTGTTCTCGGATTCCTGGTTTACAATGCACATCCGGCCAAGGTGTTTATGGGCGATACGGGTTCGCTCGGAATCGGCGGTGCAATCGGCGCGATTGCAATCGTTACGAAGACAGAACTTCTGTTTCTGGTTATCGGCGGTATTTTCGTAATTGAGGTCCTTTCCGTTGTGATCCAAGTTGTATCCTTCAAAACCCGCGGTAAACGTGTATTTAAAATGAGCCCGATCCACCATCACTTCGAGCTTAGTGGCTGGTCAGAATGGCGGGTTGTCATTACCTTTTGGGCGGTAGGTGCTATTTTGGCCGCTCTTGGACTTTATCTCAACAAGGGGTTGTAAATTATGAATCATCCAGAAACATATCGCGGACAACAAGTCGTCGTGCTTGGGCTTGCGAAGAGCGGCGTACAAGTTGCCAAGGTGCTGTATCGTGCCGGGGCTAACGTTATCGTAAATGATAAAAAAGACAGGGAACAGTGTCCCGAAGCTTCCGAATTGGAGGCTTTGGGAATTTCTGTTGTATGCGGGGGCCATCCGGATGATCTCATTCATAGTGATGTGAAGCTGGTCGTCAAAAACCCCGGCATTCCTTATCAGGCTGCTCCTGTGCAGCAAGCTCTTGAATTAGGTATTGAGGTGGTAACCGAGGTGGAGGTTGCATATCACCTTTGCGGGGCACCTATGATCGGTATCACCGGTTCTAACGGAAAAACAACGACCACAACTTGGGTAGGAAATATGCTGGAACAAGCGGGCTTGAATCCCATTGTTGCTGGTAACATTGGAACCCCTCTCTGTGAAGCTGCAGAGCAGGCTACCGCTGATAACTGGATGGTCGTCGAACTAAGTAGCTTCCAGCTCAAAGGCACGGTAGAGTTTCGTCCGCGTATTGCTGCGCTTCTTAACGTGGCAGAGACCCATCTGGATTATCATGGCGGCATGGAAGATTACGTGGCTTCCAAAGCAAAGCTGTTTGCCAATCAGAAACCAGATGACGTCGCTGTTCTCAATTGGGATGATGCTGTATGCCGTGAACTCATTCCTTATATCAAAGCGAGGGTGATTCCGTTCTCATTGACGGAAAACCTGGAAACAGGCGTGTATGCAGATCCGCCTTATGTCGACGGAGAAGAGGATGATGTGAAACGTCAGGTGATCTATGCGGATGGTGCAGGCAATCGAGCAGTGATTATCGATGTGCAGGACATTGGCATACCTGGACGTTTTAATGTAGGCAATGCGCTTGCTGCAGTAGCTATTGCAATCGCAGCGGGTGCTGATCCGTCACACCTGGCTGCTCCGCTAGCTGATTTCAGAGGTGTTGAACATCGACTGGAGTATGTGCTCAAGCATAATGGCTCAGTTTATTACAACAATTCGAAAGCTACCAATTCAAAAGCAACGGTCATGGCACTGAATTCCTTTAAGGAACCTGTTGTATTGATTGCAGGCGGACTAGATCGCGGTTCAGATATGATGGAGCTGTTGCCGGTATTGGAGGAGCGTGTCAAAGCGTTGGTGGTTCTTGGTGAAAACCGTGCTAAAATTGCTAAAGTCGCAGAACTGGCGGGACTAAAGCATATTAAGGTCGTCGATAATGAGGAGGACGCTGCCCGTACGTTGACGGTTGCTGTTCAGGAAGCAGCAAGTCTTGCCGAACCAGGGGATGTTGTTTTGTTATCCCCTGCGTGTGCAAGCTGGGACATGTTTGCCTCCTATGAAGAACGGGGACGCATTTTTAAAGAGGCGGCGCATAACTTGTAAGTAGGGGGGTGGAAAAGCCCCTACTTCCATGCAAGGGGTGGCCTCCTGATGAAACAGACGCGACCGGCGCCGGATATTTGGCTCCTGATTTGTATTTTGGCTCTGCTTGCCATCGGCATCATTATGGTGTACAGCGCAGGCTCAGTACTTGCGTTCCGAAACTATGGCGACTCATTTTATTTTGTGAAAAGGCAGATTTTATTCGCCGTGCTTGGGCTGGTAGCCATGTTTGTGACAGCGAATGTGGATTATAGGGTATGGCGAAAGTATGCCAAGCCGATTTTAATTATCTGTTTTATTATGCTCATTGCCGTATTAATTCCGGGAATCGGAGTCGTTCGCGGCGGTGCACGTAGCTGGCTGGGGATTGGCTCTTTCGGTATCCAGCCCTCCGAATTCATGAAACTGGGCATGATCTTGTTTTTGGCTCATTGGCTGAGCAAAGATCCTGGTAAAATTAAAACTTTTACAACGGGGCTGTTGCCTCCGCTTGGGCTAATGGGGCTTGCTTTTGGCATAATTATGTTACAGCCCGATTTAGGTACAGGCACCGTGATGATGGGGGCATCCATGCTTATCATTTTCACAACCGGAGCACGAATGAAACATCTCGCTCTGCTTGCTCTGGGTGGAGTTGCAGGATTCGCGGCACTTGTTGCAGCGGCACCTTATCGGTTGCAACGAATTACAGCTTTTCTGGATCCATGGTCAGATCCGCTTGGTGCAGGTTATCAGATCATTCAATCGCTCTATGCGATTGGTCCAGGTGGACTGGCTGGTCTCGGGCTGGGGATGAGTAGACAGAAGTACAGTTACGTGCCTGAACCGCAGACGGACTTTATATTTAGTATTTTGGCGGAAGAACTCGGTTTCATTGGTGGAATGATTGTATTATTATTGTTTCTGGTGCTGGTGTGGAGAGGAATGCGTGTAGCGATGACGGTTCCAGATTCCTTTGGCAGCCTGCTAGCTGTGGGGATTATCGGTATGGTTGCTGTGCAGGTCATTATTAATATCGGCGTGGTGATTGGACTTATGCCTGTCACAGGGATTACACTGCCGCTGATCAGTTATGGAGGTTCATCACTGACACTCATGCTCACCGCACTGGGCATATTATTGAATTTATCCCGTTATGCGAGGTGACTTATACGATGCGAGTCGTTCTTAGTGGTGGTGGCACGGGTGGGCATATCTATCCGGCCGTAGCCATAGCAAGACAATGTGAGGCGGAAAATGCCGACTCGACGTTTTTATACATTGGCGGTACACGAGGACTTGAAAGTAAGCTGGTTCCTCAGGAAGATATACCTTTTAAATCGATTGACATTACCGGTTTTCGGCGTAAGTTATCCTTTGAAAATGTGAAAACGATCATGCGATTCGTTCAAGGGGTAAGGAGATCTAAAAAAATGCTGAAGGAATTCAAGCCGGACGTTGTCATCGGTACGGGCGGATATGTCTGTGGTCCCGTTGTATATGCGGCGGCAAAGCTGGGAATTCCAAGCGTGATTCATGAACAGAATGCGATTCCAGGTCTGACGAACAAGTTTCTCATGCGTTATGTAGATACAGTTGCCGTCAGTTTTGAAGGTTCTGAAAAATCATTCTCTGGTGCAAAAAAGGTTATCTATACTGGAAACCCGCGGGCAACAACAGTAGCCCAGGCCAGTCGGGATCGTGGATTCGCCACATTAGGTGTTCCGATGGACAGCCGTGTTGTGCTAGTCGTTGGGGGGAGCCGGGGGGCTAAAGCGATTAATCAGGCGATGATTGAAATGGCACCGATGCTGGAACAGCTGGATGATGTACATGTTGTTTACGTTACAGGCGAGACCTATTTTGATGAAACCCGTGAAGCGATCCGTAGTTCTTTGGGAACGATGCCTAATCATCTGCATGTACTTCCTTATGTACATAACATGCCCGAAGTACTCGCTTGTACCTCTTTGATTGTGAACCGTGCAGGAGCCTCGTTCCTTGCGGAGATTACATCTCTTGGTATTCCGTCGATTCTGATTCCATCACCAAACGTAACCAACAATCATCAGGAGGCTAACGCGCGTACCCTTGAAAAAGGAGGAGCCTCACTCACAATGCTGGAGAGAGAGCTTACAGGCAAAGGCCTGTATGAAGCAATTGCAGGCATTATGAATGACGAATCAGGACGTAAGCAGATGGCAGAGGCTTCTCGAAAATTAGGGAAACCAGATGCGGCCAAAGTGCTTGTAAACGAAATTAAGCGTCTTGTTGCAAAACGATAATAGGTGTTTGGACGCATTTATGGGCGATTGTCACACACCAGACGGGACTGACATAAGATACGGTATAAATCGTGACAATCGTTCCATGATACCGCAGTACAGCATCATATCGGCAAAGGTGCAACTAGGGTGAAGACCGTGAATTCCCAACATGGTATTGCTGGCAATGACTGGTCGAACCGAGGGATGGATTGCGGAGCCTCATGGATCGGATGTGTCACGGATAATTCAATTCGCTGAGATTGACTGGGAACAATGGATATCCATTTTATTGTTCAATCAGGCCAAGCGACAGCAGAGGACGTCATCACCCTTATACAGTCTATTCAGAGCACTATATCATCTCATGGCGGTATCCACCGGGTACCGTATGTTATCGCAGTGGGTGAGCGTAAACCCCGGAGGTGATACATTGGACAAATTGGTGATTGAAGGTGGGAGACCCCTATCAGGATCCATACGCATCCATGGAGCAAAAAATGCCGCTTTACCGATTATGGCCGCAAGTTTGCTCGCAGACGGAGAAATTACGCTGCACAACGTTCCACACTTGCTGGACATCGAAGTAATGCTGTATATCCTGGAACGACTTGGATGCACATGTCGGCATGAGCAGGGAACAGTGACGATCAATACGTCGCTTGTCCGGTCACATGATGTGCCAGAGGATCTTATGAAGCAAATGCGGTCTTCCATTTTTCTGATGGGGCCATTGCTTGCGAGGTTTGGGAGAGTATCTGTATATCAGCCGGGTGGCTGTGCGATCGGAGAACGTAAAATTGATCTTCACCTCCGGGGGCTGGAAGCACTCGGAGCACAGATTGAAGAGCAAGATCAGCAAATTATCTGTCATGGAGCTAATCTGATAGGTGCGGATATTCATCTGGATTTTCCGAGTGTTGGAGCCACTGAAAACATCATGATGGCTGCTGTGCTTGCAGAAGGCACAACGACAATTTTCAACGCAGCGAGAGAGCCTGAAATTCAGGATTTGCAGCATTTTCTGAATGCGATGGGGGCACGAATTATGGGTGCCGGCACGGATACAATCACGATAAATGGTGTTGAGAAGTTGCAACCTTGCACCTATGAAATCATACCTGACCGGATTGTCGCTGGAACCGTTATGATTGCTGCTGCTGCAACCCGAGGCAATGTTACGCTTACACACTGCAATCCTGCACATCTTACTTCGCTTATACATGTGTTAAAGCGCACTGGTGTTCAAATCACAGTATGCAATGATATAATGACTGTGAGTTGTATGACCCGCCCAAAATCAGTGGATCGTATTGTGACTTCCCCGTATCCATCGTTTCCAACAGATCTTCAATCACAGATCATGGTGCTACTCAGTTTGGCAGATGGATTCAGCGTGATGAAGGAAACCGTGTTCGAAGGAAGATTTAAACATGTGGATGAACTGAATGTCATGGGAGCGGATATTTCGGTTGACCTGAATGCAGCTTTTATCCGTGGAGTTCCAAGACTATATGGGGCTACTGTAGAGGCGACAGATCTTCGTGCGGGTGCAGCTTTAGTTATTGCAGGTCTGGCGGCTCAAGGTAAAACCATTGTGGAGCAAGTGCATCACATTGACAGGGGATATGATCAGATCGAAAAGTTATTCCAGAGTCTTGGAGCCTCAGTGGAGAGACAGTCGACTGTTTCGAAACAGTTGGATTTTGCCAATTAACGTCCTTGGCGTCCCCTTCTTGGAAGAGGAGGGGGCCTGAGGCTTTGTGGAGCGTTATTATGCCTAAAAGTCAAATTCCGGTTCTCAAGGAGAATCGCCCAAAAGGAAACACAAGCCGTAAGATTGTAATTATCCTATTATTATTATTTATTGCATTGCTGGCTGTATTATTCTTTCGTTCTTCTGTAAGTCGCATATCAGCGATCGAAATTACGGGTAATGTATACACGGCCACTGCGGATTTACTTGAAAAGAGTGGTTTGAGGGAAGGCGATCAGTTTTTTGGAACAAGTGCTACTGAAATCATAGAACGTCTTAAAACGATTAAAGCTGTCTCAACAGTTACTGTGGACAAGCAATTTCCGGGTACGATTCATATCAAGGTTCAGGAGTTTCCTACAGTCGCTTATGAACTGGACACAACCGGGGCGCTTAAAGCCATATTGTCTAATGGGACAAGCCTGAATGTTCCGCCAACGATCGGTGTTGCTGTAGAGAAGCCGATTCTGACACAATGGAAACCGAATGATCCGCTCAAGGCAAAGCTGAGTGAGGCGCTGGCTCAAATTCCAAATGAACTGACAACGGACATATCCGAAATTATTCCGAATCCGACACCCTCTTTTCCGGATCAGATTCGCATGTACACCAAATCACAGTTTGAAGTGATTACAACGATATCGCTGTTAACGGATAAAGTGGAGTATTTGAATCAGGTGATCGAGACCGAACGACCTGGTAAAATTACGATGCTTGAGGCGGATACGTATGTCCCGTTTGTACCGGATAATCCTGAGGATGACGCTGAGCCGGGAGCAGGGCAATGATGCATGTTGCTGATTGGCGGTTTATTGCGTAAAAGTGTAGACAGGATCGGGCTTTAGCACCGGTTGATGTGTGAAACTTGTTCTTTCTGAGATGAAGAAAAAATGGTACACTTGAACTTACGGCACATGAGTTGCCTCCTTCTTTTTTCTTCAAAGTTTTATGTTTCACATCCAGAACTTGGCACCCAAAAAAATTGTAGAAAAAAGAGGGAAAGCCTAAGCTGTGTTGAATATGTTTTAATGTGTGTTTAAACCCGAACGTATTTTACTATTGGAGTCAGGAGGTGCCACAGACTTGAGCAACAATGACATCATTGTTAGTTTGGACATCGGTACATCCAAAATTCGCGCTATTATTGGGGAAATTAATAATGGAACCTTTAATATTATTGGAGTTGGATCTGCCGACTCGGAAGGAATTCGCAAAGGTGTAATCGTAGATATCGATCAGACGGTGCAGTCGATTCGCAATGCAGTCGATCATGCAGAACGTATGGTAGGTATTCAAATATCCGAAGTATATGTTGGAATCTCAGGCAATCACATCGGACTGATGAGCAGTCACGGTGTGGTGGCAGTATCGAACGAAGATCGTGAGATCGGAGAAGAAGACATGGAGCGGGTGTTGAAAGCAGCCGAAGTCATTGCGGTTCCGCCCGAACGGGAAATTATTGATGTTGTCGCCAAGCAATATGTTGTAGACGGCTTGGAAGGCATACAAGACCCGCGTGGTATGATTGGTGTTCGCCTGGAAGTTGAAGCAACCATCATTACGGGTGCTAAAACCGCGATACATAATCTGTTGCGCTGCGTGGAAAAAGCGGGATTAAAAGTGAGCGACCTGGTCCTCATGTCACTCGGAGCAGGTCAACTCGCCCTGTCCAAGGATGAGAAAACGATGGGCTCTGTGCTCGTGGATATCGGAGCAGGAGCAACAACCATTGCTATCTTTGAAGAGGATAGCCTAGTTGCGACTTCAACACTGCCAATCGGCGGGGAATTTGTAACCAATGATATTGCTTATGGTTTGCGTACTTTGACCGATCAAGCGGAGAAAGTTAAGCTGAAATATGGCTGTGCCTGGCTTGATGATGCTGCCGCAGATGTGATGTTCAAAGTGACGCGCATCGGCAGCAACGTGGACAAGGAGTTTTCCCAGGAAGATCTGGCGGCTATTATTGAGCCTAGGGTTCAGGAGATATTCCAGATGATCGGCACAGAGGTCAAACGCCTTGGTTACAACGAGCTTCCTGGTGGTTATATACTAACGGGAGGTACGGTCTCTATGCCTGGTGTTCTGCAAGTGGCACAGCATGAACTTGCTGCTTCGGTGCGTGTCGCCGTTCCGGATTACATTGGTGTGCGTGACCCTGGATATACAAGCGGCGTTGGTATTTTACACAATGTTATTCGCAGTTTGCGTATCAGGCCCTCGAGCAGCAATGGCGGTAACAACAACACTAATAGCAAGAAACCGACGAACCGTCCGAAGCCAAATACGGCACAGGAATCGGAGCAAAAACCCGGTCTGTTCGAACGACTGAAGAATATGTTCAGTGAATTTATATAACAGGTTGGATCCATTTCATACATTCTTGAAGCCGTCTGAATGCGCTGGTACTAAAATAAACGCTTTCGTTCGTCGATATATGAAATTGATTCGGTTCAAATCAAAAATTGGACGGGCCATCCATGCACATTGAGGGGGAGATGGAATAATATGTTGGAATTTGATTTTGAGATGGAGAGCTTGGCTCAGATTAAAGTCATCGGGGTAGGCGGCGGCGGAAGCAACGCTGTAAACCGAATGATTGAAAATGGTGTACAAGGTGTTGAATTTATTACGGTGAACACGGATGCTCAGGCATTACACCTGGCAAAATCCGAGCATAAATTGCAAATCGGTGATAAATTAACTCGTGGTCTTGGTGCAGGTGCCAATCCGGATGTAGGTAAAAAAGCAGCGGAAGAGTCCCGCGACCTGATCATGAACACGTTGAAAGGTGCAGACATGGTCTTTGTTACAGCCGGTATGGGCGGTGGTACAGGTACAGGTGCAGCTCCTGTGATCGCTGAAATTGCCAAAGAGTGTGGCGCCCTTACTGTAGGTGTGGTGACACGTCCCTTCACTTTTGAAGGCCGCAAGCGTTCCAGCCATGCAGAACAAGGCATTGAAGCACTTAAGGAAAAAGTGGATACACTGATCGTCATCCCGAATGACCGTTTGCTTGAGATCGTAGATAAAAAGACGCCGATGCTGGAAGCATTCCGCCAAGCAGATAACGTATTGCGTCAAGCGGTACAGGGTATCTCCGATCTGATCGCAGTACCTGGTTTGATCAACCTTGACTTTGCAGATGTCAAAACGATCATGCACGAGCGTGGATCTGCGCTTATGGGGATCGGTGAAGCGACTGGAGAGAACCGTGCAGCCGAAGCGGCACGCAAAGCTATCATGAGTCCCTTGCTTGAAACTTCCATTGAAGGCGCACGCGGCGTAATCATGAACATCACAGGTGGCGTGAATCTGTCCCTGTATGAAGTGAACGAAGCGGCGGAGATCGTAACGTCGGCTTCCGATCCGGAAGTGAATATGATCTTTGGTGCGATTATTGACGAAGATCTGAAAGAGGAGATCAAGGTTACGGTCATCGCCACTGGATTTGAGGATAAACCTTCTGCTCCGCCAGTACGTAAACCTGCTACAGCATCAGAGCCGGCAGAGACACGTTCACCGAATCTTCGTCCATTCGGAAATCAGCCAAGCAATGATCAGTTGGACATTCCGACATTTTTACGTAATCGTTCCCGCAACAATAACAACGAATAATCAGGTAGTATTATACTTGGAAAACCCGGTGCTGCTTTTGCAGTTGCCGGGTTTTTTGCTGTTTTTTTATATAGTTTAACATACAGGAATGAACAAATTCTGAACAACTCGGCTGCGTCATTCCGACAAAAATAGTTGAAGACAAGCTCCCACATTTAGACAGACTTTGAACAGGAGGCTACGTATACTTGGGAATATGCTCATGAATATCGAGACGATAAAGCATTTAGGTTAATTCAATCCGAAGCATTTAGGTTGATTCAATCTGAAGCGTTCAGGGCGATTCAATCTAAAAGCATGTGAGATTCGTTGTAACCTTTCGTTTCGATAGGTTGGATGCAGGCAGGTGAAGAGCGTGGTTGTGTATGTCGATCTGATCTTTCTAACAAATCTATGCATGGATGGAGCGCTCATTGGACTGACGGCCTGGATGCGCCAAACGAAGCTGGTCTGGTGGAGATGGCTGCTATCGGCTATCGTTGGGGCGTTATACGTCGTGATGATGTTTGTACCACAGTTTGATTTCCTGTTCACGTTTTTGATCAAGTTTGGTTTTTCTCTTGTGATGTTGAGTATCGCGTTTGGATATAAGGGACTGCAAGCTTTTCTGAGGACGCTGGGTACATTTTACGTTATTAATTTTGTGGCGGCTGGAGGCATCCTGGGTGTGCATTATATGCTTCAGAATTCAGGAGAACTGTTCAATGGCATCTGGTTCACAGCATCTGGGGGTATGTCGTTTGATCTGAAGATTGCATTCTGGTTCACTTTCATTGTATTCTTCGCGGTGCTCATTTTATTCAAAATTGTGCAAGGAGCCAAACGTAAATCAGATCGCATGACCACTTACCTTGGTCAAGTCGAGGTTTGCATCGATGAGGTTGTTGTGTCTTGTACAGGCCTTTTGGATACAGGTAATCAGCTCACAGACCCTTTATCACGGATGCCGGTGATGGTTATGGAGGTTTCATTGTGGCAAACGATGCTGCCTGATTCATGGAACAGTAGACTGAAACACGAATCACCGGAAAATCTCATCATGGAACTAGATCAGAAACATTTTCGCTGGCAGGATCGTCTGCGATTGGTTCCTTATCGGGGGATTAATAAAGGAACAGCATTTATGATGGCGGTCAAGCCCGATCGGGTTAAAGTGACAATGGACGGAACAGATTATGTGACGACAAAAGTTCTGATTGGACTGGATGGGGGCATTTTGTCCTCGGATGGGAAATATCAGGCCGTGATTCATCCTGAACTGGTGCAAGAAGCTGCTTCTGCGCAGTCTAAGGCTCAATCCGCAGAACCCACAGAAAAGCCGCTGAATGTGGTATAGGAGGAACCTACATGCTTGTGAAATGGAAATTGGTTGCCCAGCTACAATATTATCGTCTGTTATTCCTGTTTGGGCTGAAAAGTGAAGAGATCTATTACATTGGGGGAAGTGAGGCACTTCCACCTCCATTGACACGGGAAGAAGAGGAGTACTTGCTACAGAAGTTATCTTCAGGGGATTCGGCGATCCGAGCCATGTTAATTGAGCGTAATCTGCGTTTGGTGGTATACATTGCACGTAAGTTCGAGAACACAGGTATTAACATCGAGGATCTGGTATCTATAGGTGCAATTGGACTAATCAAAGCTGTAAATACCTTTGATCCGGAAAAGAAAATAAAGCTCGCAACTTACGCTTCGCGCTGTATCGAAAATGAAATTTTGATGTATCTGCGGCGTAACAGTAAAATTCGTACTGAAGTTTCTTTTGATGAACCACTGAACATTGACTGGGATGGAAATGAGCTTTTATTATCCGATGTACTCGGTACAGAAAACGATACAATCTATCGAAATATTGAGGAACAAGTAGATCGAAAGTTACTGCATAAGGCGCTGGAAAAACTGACCGATCGCGAGCGAATGATTATGGAGCTTCGTTTTGGCTTGACGGATGGTGAGGAAAAGACGCAGAAAGATGTGGCAGATCTGCTTGGAATCTCCCAATCCTATATCTCCAGACTTGAAAAAAGAATCATTAAGAGGCTGCGAAAAGAGTTCAACAAAATGGTCTGATCCAGTGGGGAAAGAAGAATGGGTATTACTGGCAAGGGTTCCAACGACGAATAAAAAAGCCTGCCCCGGAGATAATGTACATTAATGTTTCTCCTTGGGAGGTAAATCACGATGACCCGAAACAAAGTCGAGATTTGTGGCGTGGACACCGCAAAGTTGCCTGTTCTCACCAATATTGAAATGCGGGAATTATTTCATTCCCTTCAGCAGCACCATGATCGCTCAGCAAGAGAGAAATTGGTGAATGGCAATCTGCGTCTGGTACTCAGTGTCATTCAGCGTTTTAACAATCGGGGGGAGTTTGTCGATGATCTGTTCCAGGTTGGATGTATCGGCCTGATGAAAGCCATTGATAATTTTGATTTATCCCAGAATGTCAAATTTTCGACCTATGCAGTACCGATGATTATCGGTGAGATTCGCAGGTATCTGCGTGACAATAATCCGATTCGGGTATCCCGTTCCCTACGGGATATTGCCTATAAGGCGCTTCAGGTTCGTGACAGCTTGACGAATAAAAATTCACGCGAACCGACGATATTTGAAATTTCGGAGGCACTGAATGTGCCGAAGGAAGATGTTGTTTTTGCACTGGATGCCATTCAAGATCCGGTATCGCTGTTTGAGCCGATTTATCACGATGGGGGAGACCCGATCTACGTGATGGATCAGATCAGTGATGACAAAAACAAGGATGTGTCCTGGATTGAGGAGATTGCATTGCGGGAAGCGATGCACCGTCTCGGTCAACGGGAAAAGATGATTTTGTCGATGCGCTTTTTCGAAGGGAAAACCCAGATGGAAGTTGCAGATGAAATCGGGATATCTCAGGCTCAGGTTTCACGTCTGGAGAAATCAGCTATACAGCAGATGCAGAAACATGTAAAGTCGTAGGATGACATTAGACAAGAAAGGCGATCAGTCGGAGAACCATTCCATTGATCGTCTTTTTTACGTAAAAGGAAAGGAAGCCCCCTAGTCCAGTGTAATCTTGGCCGAGTTGGCTATTGTAACAAACAAGCGAAAAACAGGACATTTTTCGCCTACAGAACATATATTGGTATAGAGGCATGCTGAACGGACAGATGAGCTGTAAACAGGGGGCGGGTAGAATGAGAGTAAACACAAATGAGTCAACGTCACGAGGTATGAAAATCTCCGATTTTCAAACAAAGGATGTCATAAATATTACGGATGGCAAACGTCTTGGCCAGATCAGTGACCTGGAACTGGATCTTAAACAGGGGCGAATCGAAGCCATTGTTGTTCCAGGATATAGCCGTTTTATGGGGTTGTTTGGAGGAGGGACAGATCTGATTATACCTTGGAGAAATATCGTAAAGATTGGCTCGGATGTCATTTTGGTTAAAATGGATGAGGTGAAAGAACAAGCTTATGATGAGCGTGAGCGAGAAGCAAGATTATATGATGAGCAGCAACAGGGCCGCACGGAGCGTACCGAACGATTGGAACGGCTGGATCGGAGTCAACGGAGAACGATATAAATGAGACAGAATGCACCCGCATTTGGTAAACTGGAAGTTGTGAGGTGATGAAGAATGGAACCCTTTGTATTGAACAAAAATGTCATGAAGGATATAGAAGAGAAAACGTATCATGGTGATCAAGATCCGCTGTTATTATATATTGAACCTTGGAAACGGTTGTTTGAGCGGTTAACGGTGGGATTTACAACCAGACATGGCGGCGTTGGTCAAGAACCGTACGCTACCCTTAATTGTGCGTATCACGTTGGAGATGATGCGGAGGCAGTGCTCCGTAATCGCCGTTTGCTGACGGAGAAGCTTGCTTTTCCGCTGGAAGCATGGACTTGTGGAGAACAGGTGCATGGTAAAGCGGTGGCTGTCATTACAGCTAAAGACAAAGGCAGAGGACTGCTGGATCGTCAATCGGCATTGCAGGATACGGACGGACTGGTTACCGATGTGCCTGGTGTACTGCTGACTTCGTTTTATGCTGACTGCGTTCCCTTATATTTCTATGATCCGGTGAATCAGGCTGTAGGTCTTGCTCATGCAGGATGGAAAGGGACTGTGGCGGGTATTGCCGTCTCTGTGGTGGAAACGATGGAGCGGGAGTATGGCAGCCGGAGAGAGGACATTCGTGCGGCTATTGGTCCCTCCATTGGGGATTGCTGTTATGAAGTGGATGAGGCTGTTATGCGGCATGTTCGGGTTTGGCTGGATGAACCTCAGGGTAATGATGAATACAAGCATTCTGCTTCAAAGCGCATATATACACCTGTTGCGAACGGAAAAACGATGTTAAACTTGAAAGAATGTAATCGACACATTATGATGAAAGCAGGAATATTGCCGGATCATATCGAATGTACAACATGGTGTACAAGTTGTCATCCCGAACTATTTTTTTCCTATCGTAAGGAAAATGGGGTAACGGGGAGAATGGCAAGCTGGATTGGGCTGGAAGAGAGGTGACCCTCTGTGTCATTGGAGGAGCGTATACAACAAGTGAATCAGAAGATTGAAGATGCGTGTAAGCGCAGTAACCGCCCTTTTGAGGATGTAAATGTGATTGCGGTCACGAAATATGTCTCATTGCAAACGACGGGTGCTGTGCTGGATCATGGTCTTGAGCATATTGGAGAAAATCGCTGGCAGGATGCACAGGCGAAATGGGAAGCCTTTGGTCAGAAAGGCACGTGGCATTTTATTGGTCATTTGCAGACGAACAAGGTGAAAGACGTCATCGGCAAGTTTGCGTACATCCATTCACTGGATCGATTGTCACTTGCCAAAGAGCTGGATAAAAAAGCTGCTTCACTTGGAATTAAGGTGAACGCGTTTATGCAGGTGAACATTTCAGGTGAAGAGAGCAAGTATGGTCTGCAACCTGAACAGGCAAGTTCTTTTCTGAAGGATATTCAATCGTTCAACAACCTTAAGGTCATTGGTCTGATGACAATGGCGCCTCATGAGGAAGATCCAGAGTTGACGCGTCCTGTATTTCGAGGTTTGCGTGAGCTGAGAGATGATTTGAATGGACAAGCATTGACAGCTGGGCCCATTACCGAGTTGTCTATGGGCATGTCCAACGATTTCGAAGTGGCCATTGAAGAAGGAGCAACCTGGGTGCGGCTTGGATCAATTCTCGTAGGAAAAGAGGAGGGAACACGATGGGCGTAATGAATAAATTTATGAATTTCCTGGGACTTCAGGAAGAGGAAGAGATTGTAGAGCGGGAGCGTCTTGCTGCACAGGAAGAACACGAACCTGAACAGCAGGAAAATGAAACCTCTGCACTTGATAAACGTAGAAACCAAAGGGGTAATAATGTGGTTAGCATTCATTCCCAGAAAAATGTAAAAGTTGTCCTTTATGAGCCTCGTTCTTATGACGAAGCACAAGAGATTGCCGACCATCTGCGGTCGCATCGTACCGTTGTTGTGAATCTGCAACGAATCCGTCAGGATCAGGCTTTACGTGTTATTGATTTTCTAAGCGGTACGGTATATGCATTAGGCGGCGGTATATCTAAAATTGGCGGCAACATTTTTCTCTGTACGCCAGATACGGTTGAAATTCAGGGAACCATTACGGAGATACTGGCTGACAGCGAGCAAGATTATAACAGAATGAGGTGAGCCTTTTTTGTATCAGATGATTGAAGGTATATTGGGTACGCTATACCAGATTTATTTTTACATGGTTATTGTCTACATATTGATGTCATGGCTTCCCAATGCACGGGAGAGCTTCATCGGTGAATTGTTAGGCAAATTTGTAGAGCCTTACTTAAGTCCTTTCCGCCGGTTTATTCCGCCTCTGTTCGGTGTGCTTGATATTTCCCCGATTGTCGCGTTGCTTGTTCTTCGACTGGCGCTGGTTGGGTTACTCTCTATAGTTCAGTATTTGACATTTTAAGTTAGGGTGACATAGATGAGCGGTGATATGTACGAACATTTTAGCCATGATGAACGGGACTTTGTAGATAAAGCCAACGATTGGGTTGAACGGGCGAGCAAGGTTCATGATATGAAGCTCACCGATTTCCTTGATCCAAGACAGGTGTTTATTCTGCAATCCTTGGTCAATCGTAGCCAAGACGTTCAGGTTCGTTTCGATGGCGGATATGAAGCTGCTGAACGTAAGCGTGCATTGATTGCTCCTGATTATCGTTATCTGGATGAAGAAGATATGGGGATGCAGGTCCTCAGCATTACGTCTGACGATCAGAAAATCTCGGAACTGGAGCATGGGGACTATATGGGTTCCCTGCTCGGTCTCGGGATGAAACGAGGCAAGATTGGAGATATTCAAGTGCTGGAGGATGGCTGCCATACTGTAGTGGCAGCAGAGACCGGCGCTTTTTTATCGCTTCAATTGAATCAGGTGCATCGGTTGCACGTATTTACAGAACTACTGCCATTGAATCAGATGAAATGGTCTGCGACGAAATTGGACACTATAGATATTACCGTTGCCTCGATGCGACTGGATGGTATCTGTGCAGATGTGCACCGATTAAGCCGTAGCAAAATACTGATTCCAATTAAAGCAGGACGCTGTAAAGTGAACTGGAAAGTGGTGGAAGATCCCTCAAAGCCGCTTAAGGCAGGAGATGTGGTATCCATTCAAGGATTTGGTCGTTTTAAGGTGCTTGAACAGGAAGGAATGACCAAAAAGGGACGTTGCCGGGTAAAGATCGGTAAATTTGCTTGATGTTATTGCAGGATAATCCGAATTCTTGTCGAAATGTTAAACGTAAAGGTAAAAAAATATCCGGTGTTTCCGATATACATTAAAGTACAAGATGTGGATCTCTGCAGATCGTGAAAGCAGATTCTGCTATTTCGTAAAAAGTTACCAGTTCAGGTTTCTTTCTTACGGCCCCTTGGGTGGAACCCATATGCTGCAAACCTTCTCTATTGTGAGAAGGAATTTTTACAGGAGGTGGACAGCATGCCATTAACGCCGCTGGACATACATAACAAGGAATTCTCCCGACGCTTGCGTGGGTATGACGAGGATGAAGTCAATGAATTCCTGGATCAAGTCATCAAAGATTACGAAGGCGTCATTCGCGAGAACAAGGAGCTGAGCAATCAGTTGCTGTCCGTTCAGGAGAAGCTGGATCATTTTGCTACCATCGAGGAGACTCTTAGCAAAACGATCATCATTGCGCAGGAAGCTGCTGACGATGTGAAGAATAACGCGAAGAAGGAAGCTCAGTTAATTGTGAAGGAAGCAGAGAAAAATGCAGACCGAATCGTTAACGAAGCGCTTGGCAAGTCCCGTAAGATTGCTTTGGAAGTGGAAGAACTGAAGAAGCAGGCATCCATCTATCGTGCGCGTTTCCGTACGCTCGTTGAAGCTCAGCTTGAATTGCTGACACAGGATGGCTGGGAAGCACTGGAGAGCCGTGAGCAGGAAGTGCGTGACCGTGAGCGGGAGATGAAAGAGATTTATTAGTCTGCCGCCCGGTTGACTTTTGCGGGTAAAGAAGCTATAACTATATTCATATTGAATAGTGATTCCATGACGGGCTCAGTACGTTATGATCTCATCCCTCAGAGAGTTGGTGTCTGGTGCAAACCAACGGATGAGTTATAGCCGAATATCCTCCCGGAGAAGTGACGCTGAAGCGGTGAATGCATTGCCGTGTGTAAGCTGAACCGTAAGCCGTACGTTATAACGGTACCCTGCAGTAGTTTAGCGGGGCTTAAGCGCTGTTGATGACAGAGCATACTCGGGGTAACCTGAATGTGGTTTGTGATGAACAGAATTAGGGTGGTAACGCGAGATGAACCTCGTCCCTTTCCAGGGACGAGGTTTTTTTGTGTTCTAAAACGGTGAGCGGAATCTATGAGCTACGATGGTGTATGTTTAATGTTTTACAATCGATTCATCTTAACAACAGAAAGGAAGTCGAACAGCATGCAACGAGTTGATGTCAAAGAAAAAGCACGTGCAAGAGAACTGCGTGTGTTAGATAAATGGAAAACGGAGAATACGTTTAAACGCTCCATTGAGAACCGGGAAGGCAAGCCGAACTTCGTATTTTATGAAGGCCCACCTACAGCCAATGGTAAACCACATATCGGTCACGTGCTTGGTCGTGTAATTAAAGACTTTGTTGGACGTTACAATACGATGAAGGGTTATCGCGTTGTGCGTAAAGCGGGATGGGATACACACGGCTTACCTGTAGAGCTCGGAGTTCAGAAAAAATTGGGTATCTCCCACAAGTGGGAAATCGAAGATTATGGCGTGGAAAAGTTTATCAACGAATGTAAAGCAAGTGTTTTTGAATACGAGCAGCAATGGCGTGATTTGACGGAAGGGATCGGATACTGGACGGATATGAACAATCCGTACATCACTCTTGACAACAACTACATCGAAAGTGTGTGGAACATCCTAGCGACGATCCATGAGAAAGGTTTGTTGTACCGCGGTCACCGCGTAAGTCCATACTGCCCTTCTTGCCAAACAACATTGAGTTCGCATGAAGTTGCACAAGGATACAAGGACGTTAAAGATTTGAGTGCGACGGCAAAATTCAAGCTGGATGACAGTGGCGAATTCGTACTGGCCTGGACGACGACCCCTTGGACATTGCCTTCTCACGTTGCACTTGCTGTAAACCCGGCAATGGACTACTCTCGTGTACGTCAAAATGATGAAGTGTATATCATGGCGACGAACTTGGTGGAGAAAGTTATGAAAGATAGCAAAGGCGATTATGAGATCATTGGTGCACTGAAAGGTGCAGACTTGGTAGGTAAAACGTACAGCCCGCCATTTAACTACGTAGAGGCCGAGAAAACCAACATCATTCTGGGGGCAGGATTTGTTACAGACGCAAGTGGTACGGGTATTGTTCACATGGCTCCTGCACATGGTGAAGATGACTACCGTGTCTGCCGTGAGAATGGCATCAGTTTTGTGAACATGGTTGACCTGGAAGGCAAGTTTGTAGCACAAGTTACTGATTTTGCAGGTCGTTTCGTGAAGGACTGCGACATCGACATTGTGAGATACTTGTCTGAGCATGGCCGTCTGTTCAGTAAAGAGAAATATGAGCACAGCTACCCGTTCTGCTGGCGGTGTGATACTCCACTTCTCTACTATGCTATGGACAGCTGGTTTATCCAAACAACAGCAATCAAGGATCAGTTGATTGCAAACAATAGTGAAGTGGAATGGTATCCGGGTCATGTGCGTGAAGGACGATTTGGGAAGTTCCTTGAGGATCTCGTGGACTGGAATATCAGCCGTGACCGTTACTGGGGAACACCGCTTAACATCTGGGTGTGTGAAGAGACAGGCGAACAGTTTGCTCCTCATAGCATTGCTGAGTTACGTGCGCGTGCGGTAGGCAATGTGCCGGAAAACCTCGAGTTGCATAAGCCGTATGTAGATGAAGTGAAGGTGCTCAGCTCTTGCGGCAAATACGAAATGAAGCGTACACCTGAAGTCATCGATGTATGGTTCGACAGCGGCTCCATGCCGTTTGCGCAGCAACATTATCCTTTTGAAAATAAAGAAGTGTTTGAGCAGCAATATCCTGCAGATATGATCTGTGAAGGGATTGACCAAACGCGCGGCTGGTTCTACAGCCTGCTCGCGGTATCTACACTTTTGACAGGCACAGCGCCTTATAAAGCTGTTATGGCAACAGGACACGTACTGGACGAAAATGGCCAAAAGATGTCCAAATCCAAAGGTAATGTTATCGATCCTTGGGAAGTTATCGAGGAGTACGGTACGGACGCATTCCGCTGGGCGTTGTTGTCTGACAGTGCACCGTGGAACAGCAAACGTTTCTCCAAAGGCATCGTAGGAGAAGCGAAGTCCAAAATGGTGGATACGCTGGTGAACACTCATGCATTCCTGACGCTGTACGCAACGATCGATGGATTCGATCCACAGGAACATCCATTCCAAGTGTCTGCTCACAAATTAGATCGCTGGATTCTGTCCAGATTGAACAGCCTGATCCTTGTGGTAGAAAAAGCATTGTCCGTGAACGACTACCTGAACTCTTCCAAAGCGATCGAAGCCTTTGTAGATGAGCTCAGTAACTGGTATATCCGCCGTTCCCGTGATCGCTTCTGGGGAAGTGGTTTGACAGAGGATAAACTGGATGCGTATCGTACCCTTACCGAAGTGCTCGTGACTACAGCGAAGCTGGTTGCGCCATTCACTCCAATGCTGGCTGAGGATATTTACCTCAACCTGACAACGGGCGAAAGTGTGCATATGGATGACTATCCTGTAGCGAATGAAGCATTAATCGATGCGGCTTTGGAGCAAGATATGGAAACAGCTCGCCGCGTTGTTGAGCTTGCTCGTAACGTTCGTAACGAGACTGGTATCAAAACTCGTCAGCCATTGTCCGAGTTGATCGTATCCCTTGACAAAGGCTTTGATCTGGCAAGTTATGAAGAGATCATCAAGGAAGAGATCAACGTCAAAGGAATTCGTACAGAGCATAACGATGCCGAGTTTGTTGATTTCACACTCAAGCTGAACCTTAAAGTCGCGGGTAAAAAATACGGCAAAAACGTAGGTTTCCTGCAAAACTTGTTCAAAGGCATGACGGCGGATGAGACCCGTAAAGTGGTAGCGGAAGGTGCATTTAACGTCGTTTCTCCGGAAGGCGAGGAACTACAGGTGACGGATGAGGAGTTGCTGGTTGAGAAACAGGCTAAATCGGGCTTTGCTTCTGCATCCGGTTATGGTTTGACGGTAGCCCTCAACACAGAGATCACAACGGCGCTGGAGCAAGAAGGCTGGGTTCGTGAAGTGGTTCGTGCGGTACAGGATACTCGTAAACGTCTGGATCTGCCAATCGAGAAAAGAGTGCGCCTGACGCTGGATGTGGATGCCGATCTTCAAGCAGCTATTGAAGCATTTGACGATGTTCTGCGTGAAAATGTACTGGTGACTGACGTGACATTTGGTAAAGTGGATGGCATGGAGCAAGTAGAAGCCGGAAACAAAGGCATCGGAATCTTTATTGAAGCGTAATGAACAAGGATAAATAAGGTTAAAATAAATGAGCCGCAGTTAAGGAAGGAAGTTATTCCTGAAGCTGGGCTCATTTGTTTTTGTTTGTTTTTCCACAGATCGGGCAATGATTAAATTGTGCAGTTCTTTTTAAAAAAGTAACACGTTCGTTTGATCTATATTGATGCAAGGATTGGAGCGAAACATGAGCAAACAGGATAAGTCAGCTGAGTCCAGTGCAACAGAAACAGCGGAAATAGCTAAGGTGGACACACCGCATGATAAAATTGAAGAATTACATACGTTAACCAACCGTCTTGCCAATGAGTTGGAGCGTTCACGTATTGCCCAATATACGGAATTGCTAAATCGGCCGTGGAAGCTAATTGGGCTGAATCTCTTGTCCGGTGCAGCCAGAGGTGTAGGAATTGCCATCGGATTTACTTTTTTCGCGGCCACCATTATCTATGTGTTACAGGTTCTTGGTGCATTAAACCTCCCTATCGTCGGAGATTATATTGCTGATATTGTACGAATCGTACAAAGGCAGCTTGATATGAACACGTATTGAAAAATAAGGCCTTTAGATGGCTCACCTATACACTCAATGCGTGTCATCATCCTCTGAGTCGGGTTCAAGTAATCCTAAGCCCTCACCCTTCTCCAGGTATTGTCGGTACTGACGATTACGTACAATCGAAACATCGTGACCGTAAATATCTGTTGCGACAAAGCTTTCGTAAGCCTCAACAAAGCCGTCCAGCTCTTCCGTAGCTTCAATAGCCATCACATCATAGCTGTCGATATCACCGTTTTCCGCCATTGCCGGGGAATTCGAGTTGCCCCAACTCTCCACGATCTGCCAAGCGTCTTCGCCGTCAAAACCATTCTGATCATCCCGCTCGTCCAGACTGGTACGTCCAAATGATGGGGCGAGGAACTCTTCTTCCACAGGCCGATTTTCGGAAACGACAGTTTCCGGTTGATGCTTTTTACAGTACTTTGTATATGGAACGGCCTCCATACGCTCGTAAGGGATCGGTTGCCGGCAGACAGCGCATGTACCGTAATGACCTTCTTCAATCGAGTGCAAGGCGGAATCAATACGTTCGAGTTGAAATTCATCATGCTCCAGCAAGGAGATATCTTTTTCTCGTTCATATACCTCTGTGGCAAGATCACCAGGATGATTATCAATCGGCGACAGTTCACCTGTTTGTAGTTTTAATGAGTCTCCAAGGCCGTAGTGTTCGTTCTCTGACAACCGGTGTTCGATATCCCGTTTATCCGACAAGAGCTGGGAACGCAATGATTGCATTTGCTCGGTTGTAAAATGTGACATGGCTTTCCCCTTTCTATTCCATTTGGAATCCGGTTTTTTCTCCATTCTAGGATGTGCCTTTTGGAGCAGGATTACAGAAGGCAAATGTTATCGGTTTTTCCAATCCGCCTGAGCCAATATTGTTTCGCAAGGTTGCCACGTCATGGACGATCTCTGAATAGCTGTGCTACAATAAATAAGTCTGGCGAATGCTTGGTATCGCTGGAAAAGACAAGAACGGAGTGACAACAAACGTGGTGTATTATATCCTTGCTTTTATCGTATTTCTAGTGGATCAGGGAACAAAGTATCTGATTGCTACCCGGATGGAGCTTAGAGAAGAAATTCCGGTCATTGGTAATTTTTTTGTCATCACTTCCCATCGAAATTCAGGTGCAGCGTTTGGTATCCTGCAGGATCAACGCTGGTTCTTTATTGTGGTGACCATTATTGTGGTTGTCGCCTTGATTTGGTATTTGCAAAAAGTAAAAGATACCCCGCACAAATTGCTACCAGTAGCGCTTAGCCTAGTGCTTGGAGGAGCGATCGGTAACTTCCTTGACCGTGCGTTGACGGGGGAAGTTGTAGACTTTGTGCAGCTTAATTTTGGGAGTTACACGTTTCCGATTTTCAACATTGCTGACTCGGCCATCTGTATCGGGGTAGCTTTGATTATTGTGGAGACATTATTGGAAGGACGTCGTGAAAAAGCGGCCGCGAAGATTGAAGGGAATGAGCATCATGAGTAATTTGAATGAGGAACAACGCAATAACGATGAGCAATTTAATGGCGAGGAACGTATGGAATGGATCGTTGGCGCTGAACATAAGAAGGAACGTGTGGATAAATATATTACAGATGCTGTAGATAACGTGTCTCGCTCGCAAGTGCAACTATGGATTGCAGATGGTGCAGTTACAGTCAATGGTGCTCTGGTGAAGTCCAATGCGAAGCTGTCAGAAGGAGATCAGATCGTATTACAGATTCCCGAGCCTGCTGCGGTGGAGATTATTGCGGAAGATATCCCGCTTGAAGTGGTTTATGAAGACAGTGATCTGATTGTCATTAACAAACAACGTGGACTGGTCGTACATCCTGCACCGGGGCATACATCAGGAACACTTGTGAACGCTCTAATGTACCATTGCAAGGATCTTTCCGGTATTAACGGAGAACTGCGTCCAGGGATCGTACATCGGATTGACAAGGATACGTCAGGCTTGATTATGGCGGCCAAAAACGACCGGGCGCATGCTTCACTAGCTGCCCAGTTGAAGGAGCACAGTGTGAACAGGCGTTATATTGCACTCGTTCATGGGCATCTCAGTCATGATCAAGGTACCATCGATGCACCGATCGGACGGGACACGAATGATCGTAAAATGTACACAGTCACCGAACGTAACAGCAAACATGCAGTGACTCATTTTACAGTGACGGAGCGCATCAACGATTATACCTTGCTCGAGTTAAAGCTCGAAACAGGGCGTACCCATCAGATCCGGGTGCATATGAAATTTATCGGTCATCCTCTTGTTGGTGATCCGACGTACGGGCGGAACAAAGGTATCAAAATGAATGGACAGGCTCTGCATGCGGCAACACTTGGTTTTGTGCATCCTTCCACAGGAGAATACATGGAATTCAGTGCACCGATTCCGCAGGATATGGAAGATGTACTCGCTTCGCTGAGAAGCCGCTGACCTTTGAAGAAAGTACAAATGTTCGGATATTTTGTCCATGGTGTTGAATGCTCAAATGCTTCATATTAAAACATGAGAAATTTGCGTCAAAATGAGGAGATGAACACATTATGAGTATCGATAAATATCAGGAAACGTATATCCAAACTAATTTTGCCGACCGTATCGGCGGCTCCAACTATGGTAAAGACACGAACATCTATAAATTCGAAAAAATCAAACGTGCGAAAGCTTCGGCCAAAAAAGACTTTCCCGATGTCGAACTGATTGACCTTGGGGTTGGTGAACCCGACGAGATGGCTGACGCAGGCATCGTTGCTGCACTTGCTGCAGAAGCGGCTAAACCAGAGAACCGCGGGTATGCCGATAATGGTATTCCTGAATTCAAGACAGCCGCAGCTGCTTACCTGAAAAACGTATTTAACGTGGATGGTATTGATGCGGATACAGAAATCGTACATTCCATCGGTTCCAAACCGGCTTTGGCAATGTTACCTTCTTGCTTCATTAATCCAGGTGATGTAACGATTATGACTGTGCCTGGTTATCCTGTAATGGGCACACACACGAAATATTTGGGTGGAGAAGTATTCAATATTCAATTGACCAAAGAGAACAACTTCTTGCCTGATCTGACAGCTATTCCTGAAGATATCGCTAAACGTGCAAAATTGCTTTATCTGAACTATCCAAATAACCCGACTGGTGCAAGTGCAACAGTGGAGTTCTTTACAGAGGTCGTTGAATGGGCGAAAAAATACAATGTCGTTGTTGTGCACGATGCTCCATATGCAGCATTGACGTATGATGGCAAAAAGCCTTTCAGCTTCCTTTCTGTACCGGGTGCCAAAGATGTAGGTGTGGAACTGCATTCCCTCTCCAAATCTTACAACATGACAGGATGGAGAATTGGCTTCGTAGCCGGTAATCCTCTCGTTGTCAAAGCATTCAGTGATGTGAAGGACAACAACGATTCCGGTCAATTCATCGCGATTCAGAAGGCAGCGGCTTACGGATTGAATCATCCTGAAATTACGGAGAAAATTGCAGAAAAGTATTCCCGCCGTCACGATATGCTGGTTGCAGCACTCAACGAGCTAGGCTTCCAAGCGGAGAAACCAAAAGGTTCTTTCTTCCTTTATGTTGAAGCACCAAAAGGTGTGGTCGGTGGACGTCGCTTCGAGTCAGGAGAAGACTTCTCTCAATTCCTGATTCGTGAGAAGCTGATTTCATCCGTGCCTTGGGATGATGCAGGTAACTTTGTTCGTTTCTCCGTTACATTCATTGCGAGTGGCGAAGAAGAAGAGAAACGTGTTATTGCTGAAATCAAACGTCGTCTGAGTGACGTAGAGTTTGAATTTTAATTCAAACATGCGTTAATATAGACTATAAAGAGTAAAAAGAGACCGGAAACGGTCTCTTTTTATGTCAAAATATATCCTTTATCCTCTTTACAAAAATAACCAAGCAACTTATGATTAAGTCTTTACGTTATTTGTATAGACTAATCCGTTAGAATTGTTGTTGAAGGGAGTTATTGCTATTGTTTTCATCACGGCAAGATACCGCGTCTTCTGCTGTAGGTAATGCTGGAACCGTTTCTGGTTTATTTAAATTGCTAAGGCCAAAACAGTGGACAAAAAATTTGCTGTTATTTGCAGCATTGTTATTTTCATTTGAGGAAATCCGAACGGAGACCATTGTTTCAACAGTGATTGGCTTTCTGTTATTTAGCCTTGTTGCAGGATGTGTGTATATACTGAACGACTATGTAGATCGGGAACGGGATAGGCAACATCCGACTAAGCAATTCCGTCCAATCGCTTCAGGGCAGGTTAATCCTACACATGCAATAGTATTCGGAATGGCTCTCCTTGTGTTTTCCTTGGGAGCTGCTTTTGTGATGAATCCGTTGTTCGGTGTATTGTGCATTGTGTATTTCCTACTGAACGTATCTTATTCTTTTGTACTGAAACATCTCGTTATTCTGGATATGATGACCATTGCGGCAGGTTTTGTGCTTCGTGCAATTGCTGGTGGTGTATTGATTCATGTGCCGTTCACCCCTTGGTTTCTGATTTGCACGATGTTGTTATCGCTGTTCCTTGCGATTGGTAAACGGAGAAATGAACTTACATTGCTCGAAGGCAACACAGGATCACATCGTAAAGTGCTGGATAATTACTCGATAACGTTATTGGATCAGTTCAACACGATCGTCACGACAGCAACCATCATCAGTTATTCACTGTTCACCTTTACGTCAGATCGCACTATTCATCTGATGTGGACCATTCCACTGGTGATTTATGGAATGTTCCGGTATTTGTATCTTATCCATATGAAAAATCAGGGCGGATCACCGGACCGGGTTTTATTCGAGGACAAGCCTATCCTGATTACGGTTATTTTGTATGTAGTGAGTGTGATTACGATTTTTGCCATTTTCGAATGATCATAGAGAGATTTAGTATAGAGGGGGATCAGGGTGAAACGAACGAAGGTTGCGATCTTTGATATCGATAAAACGATTATACGCAGTGACTCCATGTTTCAATTTGTATTTTATAGTGTGCGACGTTATCCTTGGCAAGTATGGCGTCTGCCTGTCATTGCATTTCATACCTTCCTATTCAAAGCGGGTATTATGACGGTTGAACGAGTTAAACGTTCCTATTTTCAAGAAATCAAACGTATGTCTGAAAAAGACCTGGAGCATTTTTTCGATACCCACCTCCGAACTTCCATATTTACGGAGGCGAGTGTAGAGATGCAACATCGGAAGGAAGCTGGATATCACGTGTTGCTCGTAACGGCTTCTCCGCATGCGTATATGAAGTATTTCAAAAATTTCCCTTGGGTCGATCATGTGATCGGAACCGAACTTGTTCGTCATGAGAATGGTTATACCTGCACCATTGAAGGTGCCAATTGTAAGGGAGAAGAAAAGGTACGCCGGATTCAAGCTTATTTGGCCGAGAAAAACATGGAAATTGATTATGAGCAATCCTGCTCCTACTCCGATTCTTTATCTGATCTTCCCGTCATGCAGCTTGTGCGTCAGCGGTATTTTGTAAATAAACGTGTTCCTGAGATGGAGGCGTTAACGTGGGGGAAATAGGTTCACGTCACACCGGCAAATGGTTGATGCTGGCTTCTGCTTTCCTGACGGCGACAGGGCAATTGTTCTGGAAGTGGGGATTGACGGAGTGGATCTACATGGGTGTGGGTTTTCTATGTTACGGCATGGGAGCCATTTTGATGATTAAGGCATTCGCGCGCGAAAAGCTCTCGGTAGCTTATCCGCTGATGTGTGCCAGTTATGTGTTTGCTTTAATCTATGGATATTTCTTGCTAGGTGAAGAAATTACGGTACAAAAGCTTGCGGCTGTTGTGCTCCTGGGAATCGGGGTGACGTTAACCAGTGTGGATCGATAGTTGGATGATTGCTGTGTTAATCGTGATGACCCTATGCGGAGCAATGGGCGGGGCTGGGTTGAAATTTTACGCAACGAGTCGTAAACGACTACATGTGCTGATCGGACTTGGTTTTTATGGAACAGGTGCATTGCTTAACATTGTATTACTGAAGTTTCTGCCTTTAACCGTGGTATTGCCTGCGAACGCTTTAACCTACGTCTGGACCCTTATTATTGCAAGGTGGGCTTTTAAGGAGACGGTAGGACCAATGAGATGGATCGGCGTTATCTGTATAATGGGCGGACTATGCTTGCTGGTACTCTAGACCGGATTTTATATTTCTAATCTTTATCATTAACTATTGGATGTGAACGCATGAAATTTTTAGATTACATATTTTATGACCGTAGAGTGACTTGGACTGCTTTTGTTTTGTTCGCCGGTTTTGCTCTTTTTTATGGTTTGATGAATGGTTCTTATATTATGTATATCAGTCAAAACGCAGAGATGCTGGGAAAATATACACCGTTTAATACAGCGGTATTTCCACTTAACCTGTTTAATTTTGATCCTTCGATGTATTACGGAGATAACAGTTCTTCGGTTATTCACCCCTTAATATCTTATTTGGCGGTTACGCTCGGAGCTATTTCCAAGCTGCTGGGGGGCAATTGGTTTTTTCTGATTTTACAATCCCTTGTGAATGCAGGTTCAGTTGTTCTGGTTTTTATTTTTCTTAGCCAAAATGAAAAGAAATCTACACATACACCGTTGTTGTTCGCGTTGCTGTTTGGGTTCAGCTCGTATTTAATGTTTACGGCCTTTATCCCGGACTCGTATCCGTATGTGCAGTTTGTTATTCTTCTGTCTGTTCTATACTTGCAGTATTCGCGGGCACAGCAGGACGTCCGTTATGTCCCGAATGCACTACTTGCGACAATTAACTTTGGATTAACTTCGACTAATATCGTACCGTTTGCCGGAGCTGTGTTCTTTAATATGCAGGCATGGCGTAGTAAGGCAGGTTGGAAAAAATATATCGGCATTATGTCACTCGCCGTACTGATGATTGTGGTGTTAACAGCCATTCAGTATGTTGCATTTGGCGGCCGAAGCTGGATAAGCAACTGGTTGTTAGGTATTCAAAATGGGGGCACGAGTTATGCGACACCTTTCCAGTGGGCGGCACATTATAAAGCGTTGGTATTGCTGACCATCAATCCGATGTTATCTCCCCAAGTGTACTTGCTTGATCCGGGTATGGTCGCATTTGTCACAGACCTTACCCGCTCTAATCCGCTTTATGTTCAAATTACGGGTATATTTCTTTTGTTCCTTGCGCTAGCAGGTTTCATTCGTGGTATACGCGAGCGCAGTGTGTGGACGTTAATGCCGTACATTATATTTGCTTTCCTGCTTCACCTTGTTGTAGGATTCGGGCTGGCTGTGTATCAGTATGATATGTACCTGTATGCCGGACATTATTTGTTTGCTTTTTATCTGCTTGGTGGTATGTTTATCAGCAGTCTGCGCTCCGGGTTGGGTAAAAAAGTACTGATTGGACTGCTCGTAGCATCCTTGCTCGTCACGGTTGGCAACAACATCTATCGTCATTTCGAAACCCTGTCGACGATTAAACAATCTTATGAACAGCTGGAACAGCAACGTTCAGCACAGCGATGAGCAGATCGGGAAAGAATTGAAAGAACAGCGTGGCACAGCACATGATGATATCCTGTGTAGTAATACAAAAAGAAAAAGGCTTCTTGAACTTACGTTCAAGAGGCCTTTTTTGCGAAACTTAGGTACTGCTAAATACACAAATCAAGCAATGATTTTCGTTTTTTTCGCATTTTCAGCAGAACGTTTCGTTAAGCTGCTTAATGGTCGTTTTAACAAGAGAGCAAGAATAAGACTAAGCGCTATGAACAGACATAACCACAGGATGTCCTTTATGGCTGTTGACCATAGAATACCACCGACAGCTTCACGTAGCAGACTGATAGCATAAGTGAACGGCATGAACGGATTTAACGCTTGAAAAAAGGGCGAAGTCATGCTGATTGGGAAAGTACCACCCGAACTGGAGAACTGAAACACCATGAAGATAATAGCGATGCCTTTGCCAATATTACCGAATACAGATAAAAGCGTATATGTGATCGTGACAAACACTGCACTCACTAGCATGGCAAATACAATAAACAACCATTGATTTGCGACATACGTTCCCAGAATCCAGATGTCTCCCGCTGTAACACATATCGCCTGCAATAAACCAACGGTTAAGAAAGTAGCTAGACGACCGAGATACAGTTCATATCCGCGGTATGTGCCCTCCGGGTTTTCTGCTTCAGCACGCAGCAGGGAAATTAACAATGTTGAACCTACCCATAGTGATAATACGGCATAGAACGGTGACATGGCTGAACCGTAATTCGGGATGGGGTACAGGTGTTGTTCCTTAATCTGTACTGGACTCGCGAGGAATGCACTTTCCTCTTCAATATCCCCCCGCAACAATTTGGCGAGCTCGGCAAATTGATTATTGCCCTCGACTTCTCTTAATTTCTCGGCAGCCTTGCGGATTGCACTTTCCAGCTCTGGCAAGTCCTTACGAACAAGAGTAGCTACGCGATGTACTCCTTGTTGCACATAGGGCAGGTGATGCTGCACAAAGCTGGAAGCTTTGCTAATTTGCTTCTCAGCCTGAGGCAGATCATTACGAACAAAATCGGCAGCCGCATTTAATTTATCCTCCAGCTTGGGCAGATCACGTTGAATAAGGGAAGACACCACATTCCAAGCACGGATAAAGGATTCACTCTTAGTGCCAAGGGTTTGTAAAATCTCATGTACCTTAGCCTGAATGTCGGGTAGATCACCCTGAATTTTTTCCAGCTCCGTTTGACCAAATTGAATGCCCTCCTTCGCTGTAGCGAGAATTGCTGCAATGTCGGGAAGACGTTCCTTTGCTGCTTGCAACGTATTAGCTGACGTAGAGAGAACAGACTTTAGCTGATCGGTTGCATCCGTAAGCGCAGGAACAATCTGGCTATCAAAGGTGCTTAGGAAGCGATCGATCCCGGTGTTAATGTTTCTATTCATTTCATTTAATCGGGCAACAACATCTGCGGGAGGGATTGTATTCTCACGCAAGGCTGTACTGATGATCCCGGCCAGTTTTATTTGTTGCTGAAGTTGTTCGGATATCGTTTGTAATTGCTGTATCCTTGTTGCCAGTGGATGAGAGGGCAATAGAGCATCGATTTTGCCTAACAGATCAGACATACTGTCCATGATTTTTACTGCAGTGCCTAGACGAGAAGTAAGACGGTCGATGTCATCAGCGCTTGGCAACTTACTCCAATCGGTTCCTTTTAATTGTTCAAACATATCGCCAGCTACGTTTGTTATTTGCTGCACGAACATCAGATTTTGCCGAATCGTTGGCGTAATCGATTGGAAAGCTTCCTGACTGGAACTTGCAAATTGATTTAATCCATTAGCAAACTGCACTGCGTTATCAGAAATTTCGGACACCTTATCCAAATCCTGCTCAGCATCAGAAACGATAGCAAGAGCTTGATTGGTCTTATCCAGGGCGGTTTGAATCACTCCAGAAACTTGTCCGAAGTTGGCATCAACCTCTTGAATGCGGGCGACGGCTTGCTCTATTTCCGGTATTCGATCTTGTAAGGCTACCACCTCTGAAGCAGCCGCTTTAATCTGAGGCCAATATTGCTGTACTTTTAGTACATATCCAGCAGCTTCATTAATTTCAGGCAGTCGTTTCTCTAATTCAACAATTTTTTGAGCCTGTTTTACAATCTCCGGCATGGCTTGGTCAACTTCGAGCACTTTCTGACCAGCTGTCTGGATTTCAGGCAGATTGTTCTCCAGCAAAAAGATGCCACTTTCCATTTTGCGTAGCGTTGGCAACTGTGCATTAATCTCTACGCCAGCTTCCTTCAGCTTGGTAAGCACTGTTTCACTGACGGCTTCAGTAAAATTCTCATTAATCTGCGTTGTAATGGCGGATACACCCGAACCGGTTATTTTGGGAGCGATGGCATTGACCTTTTCATTGACTGTGTATATGACTTCCGGCCGATCCAGTTTTCCATCCACAATGCCCGTGATCCGTGATGAAAAATCAGCAGGAATGAGCAGGCTGGCATAATACTCACCGGTCTGAACACCGCGGCTAGCTTCGGCTTGATTCACAAATGTCCATCCCAGCTTGTGGTTGTGACTTAAACTATTCATTAACTCATCGCCAATATTAATGGCAGTACCCGTAACCGTGGAACCCTTGTCTTCACTAGTTACGGCGATTTTGATGCCTTGTGTATTACTGTACGGGTCCCAAACGGATTTGACATTTACCCAGTCGTACACACCTGGCAGTAATATGATTGCGACGATCAGAAATATACCTGTGGGTACTTTGAAAATATGTAGCCAGTCTGTCTTGTAAATATGCCATATGTGACGCATGGTGTCCTCCTTTAAAATAATGAAGAGAGCTGTAACAGTGGAGGTAAAGGTTTACCTTCCTTACGTTGTTTGCTCCCTAAGCTATATGTATATCGGAAAAAAGACGGATTTAATAAATGAGTGTGTGTATAAACTTTCCCCAATTGAAAGGAGACTGATTCATAGTCTTCATAGATTCAGGAGAAGTATTTGAAAATAGGGGACAGGTGGTGTTATTTGGATTAGAAACAGGTTGTAATTGTCTATGGATAAATATGCAGGTTTGTTGTATAATTATAAATGACGAATGACATGTGATGTGACATGGATGTTTTTTCGCCTAAATGCTGATTCTAATAAGACGAAGCAGAGGATTTGCACCTGCGATGGTGAGGTGTTGACAGAGGGTTGTCTTTCTGTCATAATTCATGAAGACAAACGGGCATATTGAGACAGAACTCTGTGAGGTTCCTCATATGCACGACATGAATAGCACCTTTAAATCAGTCCCGTGAGACTGGCAAGGTAACGTGAACGATCCATCATTTATTTGTTGCGGCAGATATAATGATGCATCCCGAGAGTAAACTTTCTTCAGCGACGTCTGAAGTTTGGAGACTCCTTGCCAATAAACACGGCAAGGAGTCTTTTTTGTTCTCCTCGTCACGGGGCCATGGTTTCGAAGGAAAATCCTGAGGAGGCTGAACGCATGAGCACAGAGACACATGTCATTATGGATGAAACGGCGATTCGCCGCGCATTGACAAGGATTGCCCATGAAATACTGGAGAAGAACAAAGGCATCGACGATTGCGTGCTGGTTGGAATCCGCACCCGCGGAGTATATCTGGCCGAACGAATCGCCGCCAAGATCGAAGAGATTGAAGGCGCCAAAGTTCCCTGGGGAGAACTTGATGTAACCCTCTATCGTGATGACCGACTGGATGATAACCAGACGAATCGCAAGGAACTGTTGATTATGACACCTGAATCACTTTCCATTCATAACAAAAAAGTGATTTTGTTCGATGATGTGTTGTACACCGGACGCACAATACGAGCTGCGATGGATGCGCTGATGGACTGTGGAAGACCACAGAACATACAGCTGGCAGTACTTGCAGACCGTGGACACCGGGAACTACCGATCAGGCCTGATTTTATTGGCAAAAACGTGCCGACATCCAAATCAGAAGAGATCGAGGTTGCACTCATGGAGACAGACGGACAGGATGAGGTCAAAATCATACAGAACCGAGGGGAGCAAGCATGATGATTACACAGACAGCGTTGAAAGACCGGAGCTTGCTTGGATTGAAAGACATTAGCCGTGACGAAATCGAGTCTATTCTGAACCGCGCAGCCCACTGGGAAGCACAGAAGGAAAAACTCGTTCCGATCCTGGAGTCCCGCTTTGTAGCGAACATGTTCTTCGAGAACAGTACCCGCACCCGATTTTCATTTGAAATGGCAGAGAAGCGACTGGGAGCTCAGGTATTGAACTTCACAGCAGCTGCATCAAGTGTAGAAAAGGGAGAGTCGATCTACGACACGGTTCGAACACTTGAATCCATGGGGATCGATGCAGGGGTCATTCGCTTGAAACCGGCTGGTGTCTTGCAACAACTGGCTCAAAAGGTCAGTGTGCCGTTAGTGAATGCGGGAGATGGCAATAATGAGCATCCGACGCAGGCGCTCCTTGATCTCTATACGATGCGGAAGGCATTTGGTGAACTGAAAGGTTTACGTGTCTCGATCATCGGAGATATCATGCATAGCCGGGTAGCACGCTCTAACTTGTGGGCACTGCAAAAGTTTGGTGCAGATGTACGTTTCTGCGCACCGCAAACGATGCAGGCACCGGAGCTTGCACAGCACGCACCTTATGTAGGTCTTGAAGAAGCGCTGGATGCTGACGTAGTCATGATGCTCCGGGTTCAACTGGAACGTCATCAACATGGCCTGATCACTTCAGCTGAGGATTATCGCGAACACTACGGATTGACGGAAGAACGGGCGTCACGCCTGAAGCCAAGTACGATTATTATGCACCCTGCTCCTGTGAACCGTAACGTTGAAGTCGATGATGCGGTTGTAGAGAGTGAAGCATCACGAATTTTCCCACAGATGGCAAACGGAGTTCCGATCCGAATGGCGGTTATGGAACGTGCGATGAAGCTGTAACAGGGCCTAGCATAGAGTCATAGGCTGGCGAGACGATGTTCTTGCACACCAACGAAAGAGTAGACGATAAAACATTCATCTAGCGGATCTATCCTGCTGGACAGAACCGAAGCGGAGGGCAATTATGGTACAGGTGATAAAAAACGCAAACGTCTTGAATCAACAAGGGGAACTTGAACGGAAAACCATTCTTATAGAAGAAGGTAAAATTAAAACGATAGCTGGCCCGGAAGATGAAATCGTACGGAACGCCGAGAAGTCAGCAGAGCAGGTAACGGATGCATCAGGCAAGCTGGTGATCCCTGGATTAATCGATATGCATGTGCATCTACGCGAGCCTGGATTCGAACATAAAGAGACGATCGAAACAGGAGCTCGCTCCGCTGCGCAAGGCGGGTTTACAACCATTGCCTGCATGCCAAATACAAGACCGGTAACCGATACACCTGAGGTTGTAGAACTGGTACTGAACAAAGCAAAAGAAGCAGATTTGGTTAAAGTGTTGCCATATGCGGCGATTACCAAAAACGAACTAGGCCGTGAATTGACCGACTTTTCCGCATTAAAAGCTGCGGGTGCGATTGGTTTCACGGACGACGGAGTTGGCGTACAGAATGCGCAAATGATGAAGGACGCCATGAGCCTCGCAGCCAGCATGGATATGCCCGTGATTGCCCATTGTGAGGATGATTCTCTGGTAGTTGGAGGGTATGTCACCGAAGGTGAATTCTCCAAACGCCATGGTATCAAAGGCATCCCGAACGAGTCAGAAGCCATTCACGTAGGCCGCGACATCCTGCTCGCAGAAGCAACAGGTGTACACTACCATGTGTGCCATGTCAGTACAGAACAATCGGTTCGTCTGATTCGTCTGGCGAAATCGATCGGCATCAAGGTGACTGCTGAGGTATGTCCACACCACCTTGTTCTATCCGATGAAGACATTCCAGGCATGGATGCAAATTGGAAAATGAACCCGCCACTGCGCTCACCACGTGATGTGCAGGCTTGTATCGAAGGTTTGCAGGATGGAACGCTCGACATGATCGTGACTGACCATGCACCCCATAGTGAAGAAGAGAAAGCCAAAGGCATGGAGCTCGCACCATTCGGTATCGTTGGATTCGAAACGGCCTTCCCGCTGCTGTACACCAAGTTTGTTGAAACGGGATTGTGGACGTTAGACTTTCTGGTCAAACGTATGACGGCTGATCCGGCTCGCGTATTCCGACTGGATACTGGCAAGCTCGAAGCAGGAGCACCTGCCGATCTGACGATGATTGATCTGAATCAAGAGAAGGCGGTTGATCCGGCAACGTTCGCAACAAAAGGCAGAAACACACCGTTCACGGGCTGGAAGCTGAAAGGCTGGCCGGTACAAACATGGGTGAATGGCAAAAGTGTATGGAATAACACGTTAGAGCAATAAAACAGCACTATGCTGACGTAATACATCGTTAAAAAGATACAATGGCAATTATAACAACTATTTTTTTAACGAACTAAAAGCTTAATCAGTAATAACTTTTTATGAATAAACTCAAGGCAAGTTCAGGCCTTGAGTCAAATATACGCAACAAAGAAAAGTTGAAATCTGCTTTTGAACATAGACTCGAACGTAACTGCGGAGTGGGCAGAAAGAACCCGAAGAAGCGAAGCGTTCGCCTTTATCACCGGATTTTTCCCTTTGGCAAAGGGCATCAAAAAAATCCGGGGATAACAGCGATCGCAGGGTTTTCTGACCACGAAGCTACAGCTAACGTAACGTCGCAAATGTTCAACTCCAAGAATTCAACTTTGATAAACACAGAGGGAGTGAAATGGGATGCAGGGACAGGCAAGATTATTGTTGGAAGACGGCACGCTGTTCACCGGAAAAGCATTTGGTGCGGAAGGTGAAACGACAGGAGAGGTCGTTTTTAATACGGGAATTACAGGCTATCAAGAGGTACTTTCAGATCCTTCATACTGTGGCCAGATCGTAACGATGACGTATCCATTGATCGGTAACTACGGGATTACCCGGGATGACTTTGAGTCGATTCGTCCGTACGTGCACGGTTTCGTAGTACGACGCCATGAGCCAACGCCAAGCAACTGGCGTGCAGAGTACAGCGTGGATAATCTGCTGAAAGAATACGGTATCGTAGGGATCAGCGAGATTGATACACGGATGTTGACTCGCCGGATTCGTCACCACGGTACAATGAAGGGAATTCTCACAACAGGATCGAAACCTGTCGAAGAACTGCTGGAGATGATGGGGGACACTACGATTGAGCAATTGCGTAACCAAGTGCCTATGACATCTACAGAGCATGTGTACAATAGCCCGGGAACAGCAGAACGTATCGTACTGGTCGACTACGGCGCAAAAACAGGGATTTTGCGTGAACTGAGCAAACGTAACTGTGACGTTGTTGTCGTACCACACGACGTAACAGCTGACGAGATTCGTCGCCTAAATCCGGATGGCATTCAATTGTCCAACGGCCCTGGGGACCCGAAAGACGTACCTCATGCCGTGAACATGATCAGCGAGTTGCTCGGTGAATATCCGATCTTCGGTATCTGCCTGGGTCACCAGTTGTTCGCCCTGGCAGCAGGCGCAGACACGGAAAAACTCAAGTTTGGACACCGCGGAGGCAATCACCCGGTTAAAGAACTGGAGAGTGGACGTTGCTTCATCACATCCCAAAACCACGGTTACACGGTAAACGAAGAGTCTGTGAAAAGCACAGATCTTGAAGTTACACATATCAACAATAATGACAAGACCATCGAAGGTCTGAAACATAAAAAATATCCTGCCTTCTCCGTACAGTATCACCCGGAAGCAGCGCCAGGACCTTATGATAACAGCTACCTGTTTGATCGTTTCATCGAGATGATTCGTGAGCACAAGATCACTAACCCGCAAAAGCCGCGTCAAGCCGTATTGGCAGCCGCAGTGAAAGGAGCGCAATAACATGCCGATTAACAAAGATCTCAAAAAAATCCTGGTGATTGGTTCCGGTCCAATCGTCATCGGTCAAGCAGCCGAGTTCGACTATGCCGGTACGCAAGCTTGCCAGGCTCTGAAAGAAGAAGGCGTGGAAGTTGTACTCATTAACAGTAACCCTGCAACAATCATGACGGATACCAATATGGCTGACAAAGTGTACATTGAGCCAATTACGCTGGATTTTGTAACCCAAATCATTCGTCAGGAACGTCCAGACGGTTTGTTGCCAACACTGGGCGGCCAAACAGGTCTGAACATGGCTGTTGAACTCGCACGTGCGGGTGTGCTTGAACGTGAAAACGTGAAATTGCTCGGAACACAACTGACGTCCATAGAAAAGGCGGAAGACCGAGATCTGTTCCGTGATCTGATGCGTGAGCTGGAACAACCCGTACCAGAAAGTGTCATCGTTACAACACTGGAAGAATCACTGGAATTTGCTGGTGAGATCGGTTATCCAATCATCGTGCGCCCGGCCTATACCCTTGGCGGAACAGGCGGCGGAATCTGTGCAAACGAAGAAGAGTTGCGCGAAACCGTAGCAGCCGGAATTCGTTACAGCCCGATTGGTCAATGTCTGGTAGAGAAAAGCATCGCCGGTATGAAAGAAGTCGAGTACGAGGTTATGCGTGACAAAAACGATAACTGCATCGTAGTCTGCAACATGGAAAACTTTGACCCGGTAGGCGTTCATACAGGTGACAGTATCGTTGTGGCGCCGAGCCAAACGTTGTCTGACCGTGAATACCAAATGTTGCGTTCCGCTTCCCTGAAAATCATCCGTGCCCTGAATATTGAGGGAGGATGTAACGTTCAATTCGCACTTGATCCGCACAGTTTCCAATATTACGTAATCGAGGTTAACCCGCGTGTAAGCCGTTCTTCGGCGCTGGCTTCCAAAGCAACAGGTTATCCGATCGCAAAAATGGCTGCCAAAATCGCGATGGGTTACACACTGGATGAGATCGTTAACCCGGTTACAGGCCAAACATACGCTTGCTTTGAGCCAACACTTGACTATATCGTAAGTAAAATTCCACGCTGGCCGTTTGACAAGTTCACATCGGCGAATAGGAAGCTGGGTACACAGATGAAAGCAACAGGCGAAGTTATGGCGATTGGACGTACGTTTGAAGAGTCCATTCACAAAGCGGTTCGTTCCCTGGAGATCGGTGTACACCGTCTGTACCTGAAAGGTGCAGAAACACTGGATGAAACCACGCTGAACGAACGTCTGATGAAAGCAGACGATGAACGTATGTTCCTGATTGCGGAAGCTTTCCGCAGAGGTTATACGCTGCAACAACTGCAGGATCTGACCAAGATCGACTGGTGGTTCCTGGATAAAATCGAAGGACTTATTAAGTTCGAAGACCGTGTTCGCGCTGAATCCGAATTGACTTCCGAAACGCTCTATCAAGCGAAACGTCTTGGTTTTACGGACCGTGCTATCGCTGAATTGCGTGCCGAAGGTCAACCTGGTGGTACATTGACGACCGAAGCAGAAGTCAGAGCACGTCGTGAAGAGGAGAACCTTCGTCCGGTTTACAAAATGGTAGATACCTGTGCGGCCGAGTTTGAAGCAACAACGCCATACTACTACTCGACATATGAAACAGAGAATGAAGTCATTCCTTCCGACAAGAAAAAAGTCGTGGTGCTGGGTTCCGGCCCGATCCGGATAGGTCAAGGTATTGAGTTCGACTACTCCACAGTACATGCAGTATGGGCTTTGCAGAAAGCAGGATACGAGGCGGTTATTATCAATAATAACCCGGAGACTGTATCCACAGACTTTAACACTTCTGACCGCTTGTACTTCGAACCGCTGTTCTTCGAGGATGTGATGAACGTCATTGAACAAGAGCAACCGGTAGGTGTTATCGTACAGTTCGGTGGTCAAACGGCTATCAACCTGGCAGCACCGCTGCGCAATGCAGGAGTAACGATCCTGGGAACGGATCTGGAAAGCATTGATGAAGCAGAGGATCGCAAGAAGTTCGAGCGGTTGCTCTCCCGTCTGGAGATTGCACAGCCGAAAGGTAAAACGGTCACTTCCGTAGACGATGCTGTGGAAACAGCTCAATCACTCGGATATCCTGTACTCGTTCGTCCTTCGTATGTCCTGGGCGGTCGTGCAATGGAGATTGTATACTCCGATGCAGAACTCTTGACTTACATGGAGCAAGCGGTAAAAATCAATCCAGAGCATCCGGTTCTGATCGACCGTTACATGCTGGGTAAAGAAGTGGAAGTAGACGCCATCTGTGACGGTGAAACGGTACTGGTTCCAGGCATCATGGAGCATATCGAACGCGCAGGGGTACACTCCGGTGACTCGATTGCGGTATATCCACCGCAGCATCTGTCGGCAGATCTGAAAGAAAAAATTGTAGAGATCACGATCAAAATTGCCAAGGAACTGAAAACCATCGGTTTGGTAAACATCCAGTTTGTTATTCACGAGGGTCAAGTTTATGTTATCGAGGTTAACCCGCGTTCTTCCCGGACGGTTCCTTTCCTGAGTAAAGTAACGAACATACCAATGGCGAACCTGGCAACACAAGCGATCTTGGGTGTGAAACTGAAAGACCTGGGTTATGTAGATGGTCTGTGGCCGGAAGCGGATCACGTATCGGTAAAAGTACCTGTGTTCTCCTTCGCGAAGTTGCGCCGTGTTGAACCAACTCTCGGACCTGAGATGAAATCAACAGGTGAGGTTATGGGACGTGACCCGAACTATGCGAAAGCTCTGTTCAAAGGTCTGATCGGTGCGGGAATGAAAATTCCAGCTACTGGAGCCATTGTGGTTACTGTCGCAGACAAAGACAAGGACGAAGCAGTACCTTTGCTCGAAGGTTTCTACAGACTGGGATACAAAATCATGGCAACTGGCGGAACGGCAGCTGCTCTTCAAGCGGCTAACATTCCAGTAACCGTTGTGAACAAATTGAGCGAAGGCTCACCTAACATTCTTGATATGATCCGCAGTGGTGAAGCGAACTTTGTGTTCAATACCCTGACTAAAGGTAAAACGCCACAACGTGACGGATTCCGTATCCGCCGTGAAGCGGTTGAGAATGGTGTGGTATGTATGACTTCCCTGGATACCATTCGTGCGTTGCTGATTATGCTACAAACGATCAATTTCTCCTCGGAGGCTATGCCAGCCTTTGTATAATGAATAGTCACTTGATGAAGGACATCAGTCAGCCTGCGGGCTGGCGGGATGTCCTTTATATCGGGTAAAAACGGAAAAAATGAGCACGCGGAAGGGGCGTTGGGATATGAATCACCCGAATTTCAATGAAATGGCTGGACGTCTGATGGTTGCACTCGATTATCCGGGGGCAGATGAGGCACAGAAACTGGTACAAGCTCTTGAGGGTATTCCTTGTTATCTCAAGGTCGGCATGCAGTTGTTCTATGCAGCGGGTCCGGACTTTATTCGGGAGTTGAAAGCGAGAGGGTACTCCGTGTTTCTTGACGTGAAAATGCATGATATTCCAAACACCGTGCGTGGCGGAGCCGAAAGCATCACACGTCTTGGAGTGGACATGTTTAATGTACATGCGGCGGGTGGGGCCAGCATGATGCGTGCAGCACGTGAAGGCGCGGAAGCTGCCCTCGCTACTGATTCTTCGCTGAAAAGACCTGAGATTATCGCTGTGACACAATTGACCAGCACCAGTCTGGAAACGATGAATAACGAGATCGGTATCCCTGGGAGTGTAGAGCAAGCGGTCGTTCGTTATGCGGGGCTGGCGCATGAAGCCGGACTGGATGGTGTGGTGGCTTCTCCGCTCGAAGTGCCAGCGATTCGGGCAGCTTGTGGCAGTGATTTTCGCACGGTAACCCCCGGCATTCGTCCTGCAGGCAGTGGTCTCGGTGACCAGACACGTGTCCTGACACCCGGTGAAGCTATTAGCAGAGGCAGTCATTACATCGTTGTGGGCAGACCCATTACCGGCGCACCAAACCCGCGTGAAGCGGCAGAGACCATTTTGAAGGAGATGTTGAACGTATGATCGAACTTAGCCAAATTCCAAACCATATTGCTTCTCAGTTGCTAAAAATCAAAGCGGTGGCACTGCGTCCACAGCAACCATTCACATGGACATCCGGCATCAAATCACCAATTTATTGTGATAATCGTCTGACAATGTCTTATCCTGAGATCCGTAACGATATTGCCGAAGCATTTGCCGCAATCATTCGTGATCAATATCCAGATGCTGAAGTGATTGCAGGTACAGCAACCGCGGGCATTCCACACGCTGCCTGGGTAGCTCAGAAGCTGAATTTGCCGATGGCCTATATTCGAGATAAAGCGAAAGGTCACGGCAAGGAAAATCTGATTGAAGGTTTAATCAGCGAAGGACAGAAAGTAGTCGTGATCGAGGATTTGATTTCAACCGGAGGAAGTTCGATTAAAGCGGCAGAAGCTGTACGAGTAGCAGGAGCGACTCCACTCGCAGTTCTTGCCATTTTCAGCTATCAGCTGGATAAAGGTGTGAAAGCGTTCGAGGAAGCCGGCATACCGCTACAAACGCTGTCCAATTATACAGCGCTGATGGATGTTGCGTTGGCTCAAGGAACCATTCAAGAGAGTGATTTTGCACTGCTTCAATCGTGGCGTGAAGATCCTTCTTCATTTGGTAAATAATATCATCCCATCAACAATAGACTGTTGCTCAGCAAACGGTATCAAAATTGTAATGATTCCCGTAATGACGGCAAATCTATCGAATAATCAAGAGGCATCCCGTAACTTGGGGTGCTTTTTTGTTATGTTCATCAAAATATTAACTTTTTCACACTGACGTTGTAAAAAGCTTGTAACTTTTAGTGAAGAGCAGTCGTTTATAATTCAGTGTAGCATGGAACAGATTTCTAGATTTAGGGCGCATGAAGGAAATGCGCGGCATAACAAGAGAGGATGAGCGTGATTGCTGGCATGAAAAAGTTATTTTCAAGGAAAAGAACTGCCAAGAGCCAATCGGGTGATGAACGCGAGCAGGAACAACCTAAGCTGGAGAAAAGGGCTGCATCGGAAGAATCTTCGTACATAACGGAGCCCGAACCTCTAAGCGCGGAAGCGCTCACGTCAGATGAGGTATCTGCTATGGAGGAGTCTGCAACGGCTATCGCCATAGAGGAAACACCGCAGAAGACCAAAGTGAAACCGAGAAAGGAACTGTTGCCTCCGTATGATGGACCCGTGTTGGAGGTACGCAACGTTCATCGTAGCTTTCAGACAGGCAGTCGTATCATTCATGTGCTCAAAGGCATCGATATGGAAGTAAAGCCCCAGCAACTTGTTATGCTGAAAGGACGGTCTGGCTCAGGAAAAACAACATTGCTGAACATGCTTGGCGGACTTGACCAGCCTTCCAGTGGAGAGATTCTATTCTCCGGACAGCCTCTTCAGGATTGGGGAGATCAGCGGCGAACAGCTTTGCGGCGCAGAGAGATTGGATTTATTTTTCAAGCGTATGCACTCATGCCTTTATTATCTGCTTGGGAAAATGTAGAGCTTTCGCTCCGTATGGCGGATGTACCGCGATCGGAATGGAAGGACAGAGTAGATCACTGTCTGGATCTAGTTGGACTGAGCAAACGTGTCAAGCACCGGCCTTTTGAAATGTCCGGGGGGGAACAGCAGCGGGTGGCCATCGCTAAAGCGATTGCACATAGGCCCCGGTTGCTGCTTGCGGATGAACCAACGGCGGAGCTGGATTCCAAAATGGGTGCACAGGTTATGGCTGTGTTCCGCAATATCATTGAAGTAGAACAAGTAACGATATGTATGACTACACACGATCCTACAATTTTGGAGGTTGCGGACCATGTTTATGAAATGGCGGACGGCAGATTTCTCACGTAAAGGTGCCGTTCCGAAGAGGGGGAAACGCACAGCGCTTGTTGTACTTGGTGCAATACTCGTTGCAACGATGTCAGGCTGTTCATTGCTACCATCTGAATCGGAGGAAGAGGTGCTTCCACCAATAACACCACCAACGATCTCCAAAAAACCGGAATATGAAGTCCGTACGGAGACGCTGGAAAAAAAGGTGAGCGGTAGTGGCAAGCTGATGAGTCAGCGTGAAGAAAAAGTATATTTTACGCTGGATGGCATGCACATTCAGGAGTTAAATGTAAAAACGGGGGATAAAGTGCAGAAAGGACAGGTTCTCGCTGTCCTCGACGTAACAAGTGTGGAGAAGGAGATTCGCGGCAAGCGGCTTCAGATTCGAAAATCGGAAGTGCAGATGAAGGAAACGCTGCGCAAGAAGGATGAGATGGACCCGGTGGAGTTTGAAGAAGCGACCATTGCTTTTGAAGAACTTCGTCAGGAGCTTGCTGATCTGGAAGAAAAGCTGGGACAATCCACGTTGACGGCTCCATTTGGAGGTACCATTATTGCGGTTCAAGTGGAGAAGGGCGCATCGGTCAAAGCGTATGATCCTATTGCGACCATTGCGGATACGTCCAATCTGGTTGTGGCGGCTACATTTGCCAAGGAGGATCTGGAGAAATTTACGTCTGGCATGAAGGCTGAAGTTGACATCAACGGTGCTGGCAAAGTGGCTGGCAAGATCAAAGCAATGCCTACGGCTGATGCTTCAAGTAACAATAATGGCAATGGATCAGGTCAGGGCCAAGGAGGCTCACCTCCGCCGAAGGAAACGCTGGATCAATATGTTCTTGTTACCTTGGCGAAGATGCCGAAAAATGTAGAACGCGGTACGCCTTTAACGGTTTCCATCGTAACCCAGCGTACGGAGAACGCAATTGTCATTCCTGTATCTGCTCTGCGCTCCATCGGTTCCAGAACCTATGTTCAGGTGATCGAGAATGATGGAAGCAAGCGTGAAGTGGACGTTGAGGTTGGACAGCAGACATCAACCGATGTCGAGATTCTGAAAGGTCTGACGGTTGGTCAGAAAGTTGTGGGACGCTAATGGGGCTGCCATTGCTTCGGCTACTATTCCGCAAAATGTGGAATACACGCTGGATGACTTTCAGCACATTAATCGGCTTGATTGTGGCGGTAGCGTTCACCGTCAGTATTCCAATGTATGCCGATGGTGCGTTGAAACGGGTTGTCGCGCAGACGCTGCAGGATAACAGTGAGGGTTTGCCAGCGGGATCGCTGTTAATGAGTTACCAGGCACCCGGGGGTGCAAAGACGGATACCAGAGGACTGGATGAGGTGGATCGCTACATTCGTGAGGATGTCCCTCGCGATATCGGGTTTCCATTTCATACGTATGTGAATTCAAGATCCATTCGTAGTACAGAGGTCAATCCTGAAGATCCGACCAAAGTGGATGCAAGCCGCGTGCGCAGCATGACACTCGGTACGATGAGCGGGCTGGATGCACAGGTGAACTACTCGGCGGGTGTCAAACCTGGGAATCAGGTCAAAGACGACGTCATTGAAGTCGCCATGCTGGAAGAAGGGATGTACCGGAATGATCTGCATGTGGGGGATGTTCTGGAATACCCGATCTACAGTGGTCTGGATATCACGCTGCGTGTCAAAATTACAGGTTCGTTCAAGGCCGACAATCCGAATAGTCCTTATTGGGTTCAAGGCTTTGACGGTATGATGAATGGACTTTATGTGAATGAATCGGTTTTTAATGACGTATTACTCAAAGAAAAGGGTATTCCGCTACAGAATTCACGCTGGTACTATGCATTTGATCTGAAAGAGGTTCAAACCAGCCAGTTATCTGGCCTAAGCTCTGTGCTGGAACGGCTGGATATCGATCTCTATCAGCGGCTGAAAGATACCAAGGTCGATATTACCTTCGGTGATCTGCTCAAACAATTCCGTAGCCAGAGTCTGCAGCTGCAGACGATGCTGTTTACGCTCGCTGCACCAATGATTGCAATGGTCTTTTATTTTATCGCGATGAATGCCAGACAGTCTCTACAAAAGCAGGAAAGTGACATTGCTGTGCTTCGCAGCCGTGGAGCCTCGGCTCGTCAGATTTTTTCTCTCTATCTGCTTGAAGGCATTTTCCTAGGTGTGATTGCACTGGTTGTTGGGCCGCTTTTGGGATGGTTCATGGCGAAGAGTATCGGCTCGGCAAGTGGATTCTTATCCTTTGTAGATCGGAAATCCATTCCGATTGGTGTCTCCAAAGAAGCGATTCTGCTTGGCGTGGCAGCGGTATTGGTTGCTATTATTGCATCACTGATTCCGGCAATTACGTATGCACGGGCAACGATTGTATCCGCCAAAAGGCGCCAGGCACGTACCGATCGTGCGCCGTTGTGGCAACGCTGGTTCCTCGATGTGGGACTCCTTGGGCTGGCGGGATATGGATACTATCTGTTTTATGAACGTCAGATGCTGACGTTCCAGACGGGGATGACGACGGATCAGCTACAGGTACAGCCGTTTCTGTTCTTTGTACCTGCGCTAGCGATCTTTGCGCTTGGACTGTTTTTCCTGCGTTTGTTCCCATGGATTTTGAAACTGATACAGTTGATCGGACGCAAGCTATTGCCAGTTCCAATGTATCTGACGTTGACACAGTTATCTCGCTCGTCTTCATCCTATTACCCGCTCATGATTCTATTGGTGCTTACGCTCGGCCTTGGGGTGTATAATTCGGCCGCAGCGCGAACCATTGATTTGAATTCAACCGAACGCACGTTATACCGTTATGGCTCAGATGTTATTATGCAAACGGTATGGGAAGGAACCCCCGAGGTGAAGCCAGGAGGCTCTGGACAGGGCGGCGGATCAGGCGGTGGGCAGCAAGGTGGAGGCAGCGGAGGGGCCGGTGGTGGCGCTGGTGGAGGCAATGGCGGTGGCGGAGCTCCTGGCGGTGGCGGTTCATCGCAACCAACCAAAATCATATACTCCGAGCCACCATTTGAAGTGTTCCGCCAATTAAACGGTGTGGAGCATGCTGCACGGGTACTGCAAACGAAGGGCAACATTATTGTCTCGGGTAAATCCGGCGGACAAGGGATGCTCGTCGGTATCGATAATGTAGACTTTGCCCAAGTAGCCTGGTTCCGTAACGATTTATTCCCTGCACATCCTTACAAATATCTTGATTTGCTTGGCAAATATGAAGGGGCTGTACTGATCTCTTCAAAATTTGCCGACAAGTTCAAGCTCAAAACGGGAGACATGGTCTCCATGGGGATACAGGGTCAAGCGATAGAATTTGTTGTTTTTGGCATTATTCCATACTGGCCTTCGCAATACCCGGATCAGATGCCATTCTTCGTGGCTAATCTGGATTATATTTACGATCAGGTGCCACTAATCCCCTATGAGGTATGGTTAAAAATGAAACCGGATGCCAAGGTAGCTCCATTAATGGAGAAACTCGCGGCAGAAGGCATTGAGCTATCCTCTGTCCGTGATGTGCGAACCGAACTGGTCACTCAGGGCAAACATCCATCCAGGGGCGGGGTGTTCGGCATTCTGAGTTTGGGTTTCCTGGTATCGGTAATCATCTCGTTAATCGGATATGTGCTGTACTGGTTCTTTAACCTCTCGGGACGTGTGGTACAGTTTGGTGTCCTGCGGGCAATGGGTCTATCCAGAGCACAGCTCAGCGGTATGTTATTGCTGGAGCAGGTATTCACGGCGGGGCTTTCAATCCTGCTGGGGATTAGCATTGGTCAGGTTTCAAGCAGGCTCTTCCTGCCATTCCTGCAAACGACCGATAACGTGTCTGCGCAGGTTCCGCCATTCCGCATCGTCTTTGAACAGCAGGATATGCTGCAACTGTATGGCGTAACCGTAGTCATGCTGATCATCGGAGCATCGATGTTGCTCTGGCAGATTCGCAGGCTCAGAGTTCATCAGGCGGTCAAAATGGGAGAGGAGAGGTAAACGTGATCCAATGCGAAGGACTTGTCAAAATTTTTAAATCCAGCGATGTGGAAGTCGTTGCCCTTCAAGGTCTCAATCTGACCGTCAATCAAGGCGAAATGATGGCGATCATCGGCAACAGCGGTAGTGGTAAGTCAACACTGCTTAACATCCTTGGCGGTCTGGACCGCCCTACCGCTGGCACGGCGGTGGTCGGAGATTGGGATCTGCTTAAAATGACGGATGCTCAACTAGTGGAATACAAACGTCACACCGTCGGATTCATCTGGCAAAATAACGGTCGCAATTTGCTGCCTTATCTCACCGCACTGGAAAATGTGGAAACACCGATGATTTTGGGTGGCAAACGTGATCGTAAATACGCCATGCAGCTACTCGAATGGGTTGGTCTGAAGGATCGGATGCATAACAAACTGCATCAGCTGTCGGGCGGGGAGCAGCAGCGTGTAGCGATTGCGATCTCCTTGTCCAACCGGCCGAAGATTTTGCTGGCAGATGAGCCTACAGGTTCCGTCGATTCCGAGACTTGTGATACAATCATGAACATTTTTCGCAAAATGAATAAGGAACTTGGAGTCACCATTGTCATTGTTACCCATGACTTGACGCTTGCTGGCAAGGTTGATCGGATCGTTGCGATTCGGGATGGCCTGACGAGCACTGAATTTGTGAAACGCAATCCGAATCTGGATGATGATCAGGGACTGTCTGAAGCAGGTGCACCTGACGTTCATGAAGCTTTTGTCATTATTGATCGTGCAGGGAGGCTTCAGGTGCCGAGAGAGTATCTGGAAGCCTTATCCATTGATAGCCGGGCCACATTGGAATTCGACGGTGAACGTATTGTGATTACACCGCCAAGATAATATACGAGGGGGAAATGGGAGATGAAAAACAGGTTGTGGGGAAAACGTGTGCTGGCCATCATGGCAACAGCAACACTGGCGTTGCCACTCATTGCAGGGTGTACAGCGAGTGAGAATACGGATAATGAACAGCGCGTACTGCGCGTAGCGACACTCTGGGGAGGACAGGATGACAGCTACTTCCGTCAGCAATTTACGGATGCTTTCGAGCTCACACACAAAAATGTCACGGTAGAAATCGTGCCTGCGGTTGATCAGGGCAGTATGTATGGCTTTGGGAATTCCGAACAAGCAAACGAAATGCCAGATACCATGGAGAGCTTGAAGAAAATTATGACAGGAGATAATCCCGTGGATGTCGTTGTAGCGGATACGGCTACGATCAAGTCGTTAATTCAGGAGAACATGGTTAAGCAGCTTGATCCGTTAATGCAGGAAGACAAATTTGACACCAGCGACATCGTGCCAAGTGTGCTTGAGGGGATCAAAGATCTGGGTGACCAGAACATTTATGCGCTGACACCAACATTCTCCTCCTCTGCTTTGTTCTATAACAAGGGGATGTTCGAAAAAGCGGGTGTTGAACCGCCAACAGACAAAATGACGTGGGACGATATCTTTAATCTGGCGACTCGCCTTACTAAAGGGGAAGGTAAAGACCATGTCTTCGGAATGTCCTTCAGCACGTATAACGGCGGCTCTCCGTATTACTCTATGCAACAGTATTATAATTCGTTGCAGTTGAAAGTTTTTGACGACAAGGCAGAAAAGATGACCGTAGATTCTCCGCAATGGGAGAAAGTGTGGAGTACTGTCAGCAAGCTGGCGATTGACAAAGTCATCCCGAAAGGTGACGAGCCACAGGATCAGCAAACAGAAGGACGCTACAATCCTGTTCAGGGTGACTTGTTCCTTAGTGGCAAAACAGCGATGGCGATCGGGGATTACAATTACATCAATCAATTAATTGATGCGAATAAAAATGCAGATAAAATGAAAGATTTTACGAAAATAGATTGGGATGTAGTTACCCCTCCTGTTCATCCAGAAGCTCCTGAGGTCGGAGGTAATATCTATCTTAGCAGTTTGATGGCCATCAACAGCTCCGCTCAGAACCCGGATGATGCTTGGGAACTGATCAAGTATATGAATAGCGAGGATTGGGCGAAGATCAAGGCACGTAGCAGCTATGAATTGGTATCCCGGAAAAGCTTTATTAAACCAAAAGACGGCCTTGATTACAATATTCAGGCGTTCTACACGTTGAAGCCGGTGCCTCCAACCAACACGAATCTGGATAAAATGTATCAAAAGATGCCTGGACTGTGGCAGGTAAGCGACAAAGGCATGGAGTATTTTAATCAGGTGCTGGAAAACAAAAAGACACCGAAAGAAGCACTGGGTGAATGGGCAGCCAAAGGGAACGAGATGCTTGCGAAGTTGAAAAAAGACCCTAAAGCAACGTTCCAATAAGTTATGCTTTTCACCGTATCAAACATTTAGGCAGATCAGTTAACACCAGTAACATCCAATTAATCATGATCTTTAAGATGAATATGGCCGCTGGAGATTTTATGATCTCTGGCGGCTATTTTTACGAATTTGGGGTATTCTACAAGTAACAGCAGTATATGAACCCTTTGGAAAGGACGAACAGGATGAAATGGGTATATTTCAGCAAGCTGTATACAACGAAATTTCAAGCAGGCTGCCTGGCGAAAAGACTGGAGCAGGATGGCTGGATTTACGGACACAATGAGCCTGAAGAAGTTGAAGTGTATCGTTCACGTAAAGGTCGGTATGGTGTACGATTTATTCCCTGAGATTACCCCTTGACTTGTAATGGAGTAATAGTGTATATTAATTAAGTCGCTGTTTATTAATTTTAACGACGCGGGGTGGAGCAGCCCGGTAGCTCGTCGGGCTCATAACCCGAAGGCCGCAGGTTCAAATCCTGCCCCCGCAATATAGCTTTACTGGATGATTTACGGCGATCATCTGCACTGTTATATATCATTTGTCTAGGGCCCTTAGCTCAGTTGGTTAGAGCGGTCGGCTCATAACCGATTGGTCACAGGTTCGAGTCCTGTAGGGCCCATATTTCAGAACCCTTGCGATGCAAGGGTTTTTTTCTGTTTTCATAGTGACGAAATTCATAGTTTATAGCGGATTAGTGTTGTGCGATACGTTGGATTGACGGAGTCCACTAGCTGCAATACTCTTCTAGACATACAACTTTTTTTTGCCAAGTGTATGTATGTCCATGCCAGAATCTGATTCTCACATATACTATCCTATTCCAACACTTAGGAGGTAGATTTCATGAGTCAATTTATTGATGCAAGAACGTCGCAGAATGCGAGTTTGGCGAACTCTATTGCAATACCGATTCTTGTAATTAACACGCCACAACTATTTGGTCAAATCGGTCTTGTTGCAGAAAATATTGGTGCTAACCCGCGTGTTCAGATGAAAGGAACCGTTACGGTACAACTTCCTCTTGCACTTGTTGGGGTTACAATTACCATTGTTAGAGGTACGCTTTCAACTGACCCCGTTATATACTCTGCGACTTCAACATTTAGTTTGAGTGTGCTTGCACCGCAGGTCATCACGTTCTCAGCAGATGATTTTAACCCACCAATCACCCCACAATTAACGTACACAGCATTTATTAGTTCTAACTTGCTTGGTACTGTTCGTGTTGGCCCTGAGAATTTTGACGGTGCTCTGTACTCTGACTAAATAGTTTGTTGGATGATAAAAATAAAGAAGTTAGATCAAGCTGTTTTTTTGATGTGAATTTTATGAATATTATTTTATTGACGTTGTGCCTGCTTCTCATGAAGCGGGCTTTTTTTTGCTAAAGCAGGTTTGAATGTCGCTCTTCATTCGGGGAAGAATGAACAGAGTATAGAAATTAGAATCAGAAGGATATGATATAATAGTTTTTTTCATAGAATCAGATGACTAGGTCCTAATAAAATAGATAGAAAGCGAGTTTGATATAAGTGATGATGAAGAAAGAAGGTCAGTATGTCCGTTTTAGTGAAGCGCCGGTTTGGGATTGGCAGAGAGCTTATTATGAACAGATGGGACTGGAGGCTTGGGAGAATCACCAGGTACCACAATATATAACGAGCAATCCGTTTATTGCAACAGCCTATGCTGAAATGATTTTCAGCTTTTTACAGGATCTGGCGCTCAAAGGTGAACAGCATGAGATGGTTACCATCGTTGAACTTGGTGCAGGAGCAGGTAGGCTGGCGCATCAGGTGCTCAACAAGCTGTGTGTGTTGAAGGAAATTGCGGGCATGGAGCTACCGCCTTTCCGTTATGTGATGACAGACCTGGCTATGGAGAATGTGACGGCCTGGAAAGAGCTTCCTTCGATGCAAACATACATAGAGCAGGGAGTACTGGATTTTGCACGTTTTGATGCGGTGCACGATACTGCATTGAATCTGGTTATGTCCGAAAAAACAATAAGGCAAGGGGATCTGCAACAACCGCTACTACTCATTGCCAATTACTTCTTTGATAGTATTCCGCAGGACTTGATATACATTGGGGAAGGGCAAGTGTTTGAGTGTGATCTACTTGTAGAACTTCCACAGCATATAGCAGAACAGAAGCCTGCCGAAATCCTGGAAAATATGACACTGAAATATAACTATCGTCCCGCACCCGAGTATATGGAAGAGACCTACCCATACGAAGAGCTCATCTCGCTGTACCGAGCCGAACTGGAGGATTCTCATATTTTGCTTCCCTCCACAGGACTAGGCTGTCTCGAACGATTAAGCAAGCTTTCCCGGTCGGGTTATATGTTAATTACCGCGGATAAAGGGGATCATCGGCTGGATTACTGGAAATATGCGGAGCCGCCTGAATTCGCGTTTCATGGCAGTTTCTCACTCTCAGCTAATTATCATGCGATAAAGGCTGTACTGGAACAACAGGGTGCTTCTACGTATTTTACGGCACATCATTATAAGGATCTGAACGTTGGCATGATTTTAATGCTGGAAGATTCAATTAGCTATGTGAATACAAGGCTGGCTTATCATCGCTTTGTTGAACGATTTGGTCCAGACGATTTCTTTAGTCTAAAAGAATGGGCAGACCTTAAAGTGGAACAGATGGATCTCAGACAGCTTCTGGCTTTCTGGCGATTGGGCGGGTACGATGCCGAGTTTTTGATGGTTGCATTTCCCCGGTTCAAGAAGCTTTTGGATGATGCGAGCGATGAGGAGATGTTCGACCTTCACTCTGGCATTAGACGGATGTGGTCTTCCTATTATCCAATGAAAAATCGGAATCAGGTTGCTTTCGTATCAGGTCAGTTATTGTTGGAGATGTTTATGTACGAAGAGGCTAAAATGTTCCTGGAGGAATTACTGACTGGTGACCCGGACGCGCTGACTGCTGAATCTGATGTACAACAGATAACGGTGTTGTATGATCTGGCTGTGTGTTGTTATGAGTTGGAACTGGAACAGGAGGCACTTGTCTACGCTCGCCGTGTAATTAAAATAGATCCGAACCATGAAGATGCCGCTGCGCTTCTGGACGGTTTGGAGTGAGTTCCGGTTCGCAACCAGCTATACTAGTTGAATGCCATTAAAATGAAACCCTCCTTCGATCGTTGGCGTATAATAAAAAGGAACTAATTCCAATTTTAAGTAATGATTGGGGAGGAGGGAGAGCAATGAAAAAAGGCCTATCTATTTTGTTGCTTCCGTTGTTGTGGCTTGTAGGGGCTCTTAGCATTCTTAGTGGAAATAGCAACAGTATGAGTGATCTGATCTCACTTAAAAAAGATATGGACCGGAATTCCGGCTATGATGGACAAGCCATTTTTGATCAGATCGAAGGAATTAAAGGTTAGTTACATAAGACGATAAGGATAAGGACCATAGGTCAAGTCATACCTAAACTAGTGGGAGGATTCGGCTTTTCTTCTAGAGTCAACGCACAGGCCCAATAGGAAAGCCGTTATCATTGACGATGATACACTCCCAAGGATTGGGCGATCAGACTTGGACATTCGCCCTGTCACTTGGGGATAATACGCATATGTTATGGCATACCTTGAAATTCAAAGGAGGCCAATTAAATGAGTCATGTTGGATACGGTTGTGGCAATGTTGGTGGATTTGGCGGAGCGTGGACTTCGACTAGCGCAATCCTTGTTCTCTTCATTTTGCTCGTCATCATCACAAAATCTTTCTGGCTGTAAGATAACGGTCAGACGCGCATGCATCAGCTCCACCAAGACTTTGGTGGGGCTTTGCTCTTGTTTTACAGCCCAATATGACATGAATGACATTTGACAACTGAAAACAATGTGCTTAAAATCACATAAGGAGACTACTAACAGAGATTGAAGGGATCGCAATGCCGTTTATACGATTCAAAGGATTCACGGGTTCTAAACTGGAGGAAGTTGTGCCTCAAATTACCGAACAAATGGCCTTAATTACTCATATTCCGCAGGAACGAATGAAAGCAGAACGTCATGATGTACAAGCCTTAACACCATCCCCGGCGTCCATAGAGATTTTGATGTTTCAGCGTGATCAGGAGATACATGATCGAATTGCATCATCCATGCAGTCTATTCTAGAGAAGGCTGGTCTGCCGGATGTGCACATTTTTTTCAATATATTATCCCCTCATTTGTACTATAAGAAAGGCAAGCCGCTAACAGATTACCGATTGGATTAGACGACGGGGGAAGATACGAGAAGCTCAGGATACATTTCGAAAAAAGAAAAACGAATAAGCTGCTTGGAGAGAAGCAGCCTAGTAACCAAAGACGAGCAGTTTTGACCATGCTCGTCTTTTTTTATTTATGCAAAGGTCGTCTGGTATCCAGATTTATCGAAGTGCTGGAGAATTTATGAATTAAGTGATGAACGGTCACGATAAGAGCGAGTGCAGCGAGTGAAAGGGCTACAGCCGCCCAAAGTACCTGTGCTCGCCCTAAATAAAGGAACGCGATGATCGTCATGCCAAGTCCAATACCAGCTACCGTATAATTTGAAAATGAGAGCAAGCTATTGGCCTTAGCTACATCTTCGCCTCTCATCAGTCTTGACTGGAGTTTCTTCAGAACCAATGCTTCCCAGCAGTTGACTATAGCGAGAAGTGTAGCCCCCATAAACATAACTGCCATATGTAATCTCAGGTAGGGAAGAGAGGACGCGATGCCGATGAGCAACAATGTTTTGGTCACAGGAATACCGATCAGGAGTCTTGAAAATATACAGTGTTTCATCAACTTATGGAATGTGAATCTTGCTGCCGCATAAGCTAGCAGGTAAACGCACAGGAGTAGCAGTGCATACCCAATCCATTCCGTTTGTTTGTAGATTAGGCAGGTCAAGGTTGTGATTGAGATCACTTGTATAAGCGAGAGCAGTGTTCTGGCGGCCCAGAATGGATAAAATGCGATATTCATACCAATGTGTCCTTTCTGCAACGATACATCTATATTGTTTATCTTACGGTGCACGCTGTAGTAACACCACAAACAAAGTTATCATATTCCCGTCAGTGTAATACTCGGTACAATACGAAAGACCAGCTGCGCAGGAGGCAACTGGTCTTTCTACAAGTTTATTGGTGTATTATGCCATGGCAATAGTAAAAGCAATAAGCAACATAAACAGACTAGACATTCGCACCATCGTCATGTAAGATTTGCTGGGTTCAGCCTCACCTTGTACAATCCAGCCATAGCGAAGATACCAGCCAAACTTGGGGAAACACAGATTGATGATACACAGCACCATAAATATAAAAAAGAGAGTTTTCATCGTCGATCTTCCTTCCTCGTCAACCATTAACGGCCCCGCCTTTAAGGTCTGCGCCTGGAAAAAATGTAGACAATCAGCATAATGACGATGATCAATAAACTTTATCTGTATATTTTTGAGATTAGGCAGGTTATTGTGAATGGATAAAGATTGATATGATTAAGAACTATTACCCAAGAACTACATTGTTTGAATAACTGTGGTACAATAAAATAGATTGTTTAATATCAACACATACCATCTGGAGTTATGGATGTGAGATGGAGGAGACACAGGCATGAGTTTATATAATCAACTCCCCATGCAATGGGAATTTATTATCTCGAAATTAAAATCCTCCGTTACGGTAGTTGACGCTACCTCGCCTGAGCTTCCGCTCATGTATGTTAACGAACATTTTACCCGTCTGACCGGATATACGCACGATGAGTCGATCGGGCGGAATTGCCGATTTCTACAGGGTACAGATACAGATCCCGAAACCGTTTCACGCATTCGGGAAGCAATAAGTAAACAACAATCCATTAAGGTTGAAATTTTAAACTATACCAAAAGTGGTCAGAAATTCTGGAATGAGCTGAATATCGATCCCATTTTTAATGAATCCGGTGAGTGTATTTATTTTGTCGGTATTCAATATGACATCTCTGAACGTAAATATGCAGAGCAGCAGCTGAAGACGGCAGCGTCTATGGCTGAGAAAACAAGCAGAGGCCAGCTGGAATTCATCGGCAAGTTGAATCATGAGCTTCGTACACCGTTAAACGGCATTATGGGCATGATCGAGCTTGCGGGAATGGGCGATGTTACCGAAGAGCAAAAAGAATACCTGGATCTGGCACGTCAATCCGGAGAGGCGCTCCTGAACATTGTAAATAATAGTCTGGATATGGCGAAGCTTGGCAGAGGCAAAATGGGAGTGGAGCATATTGAATTCCAGCCATTGAAGCTGATTCAGCAAATCGTGAAGACGCATGAGCTGGCAGCCATGAATAAACAAATTCGTTTAGTTTGCCATGCTGATCTGAATGTTCCTGATGTGCTTTGGGGCGACCCACTACGATTAAGGCAGGTATTGGATAATTTGCTGAGCAATGCCATCAAGTTTACGGAGCAAGGAGAAGTGCAGCTTCTAGTGGATGTCAAGCAGCAATCGCATGAGATGACCATGTTGGCTTTCTCTGTACGGGACACAGGGATCGGCATTCCGTCTCATCAGATGGACCAACTGTTTGATGCCTTTACGCAATCCGATATTTCACATGCAAGAAGGTTCGGAGGCAGTGGACTTGGATTAACCATCTGCAAAGAGCTATTAGAATTAATGAACGGCAGTATTTCTGTAGATAGTGCTGAAGGGAAAGGGACAGAGTTTCAGGTGACAGTACCTTTTCTAAGTGCACAGAGTATTTTTAACGCAGGATAAGATTGTGCAGGGAGCAGCCGGATGAATCCGGCTGTTTTTTTGTTGAATATTTACGTGGAATGGATTGTTTTACGAACGGGCGTTCTGTTATAATGCTATGGATGTTAGTGTTACATGGGGAGGTACATCATGAGTAAGAGACGTAGCAGAAGAAGCAAGAGAGGGAGCCGGGGATTCAAAAGCAAAATATTGACGTTAGTGGGCATGATCGTGATTGCTCTATATGCCTTGGCGGGAGGAGAGTGGCCGCTGGATATTCCTTCTCCGTTCAAAACAACCGACAAGAGTGTAGATCATACGATTACTTTTCCGGCAGAGCGGTATCCCGAAACAGCAAACCATATCCGAAAGGCGATCCAAGCGGGGCATTCCGATGTTTGTACAATTGACCGGAAAGGCGCTGAAGGAAACAGGGAACTGTCACTGAAAGGTGTGCCGGTCAAAAAAGGCAAGGATCGGGATGAGTGGCCTATGGCAATGTGTGCAGAAGGTGGTAAGGATGCGGATATCCAGTATATTACGCCAAAGGATAACCGCGGTGCAGGCTCATGGGTAGGCAATCAACTAAGTACATATCCGGATGGTACGCGCGTTAAATTTGTTGTGAAGTAATCCACATCATTAGTTACCATAAGAAAAACCAGACGTTGGAGGCGTCTGGTTTTTAAATATAAGTTGACTGTAGTAGGATTCCGAGATTTCTTGCCTAAAGTCTATCTTTATCTATTAGCATCTGTCTAAGTTCTCTGTAAAGAGAGCAACTGAATTGAATGTGCTTGCGCACAAGTGCCTAAACGAGTTGCATCGTGCCCAGATGGTGAGAACGAAGGGTTAACAGGCGAGTGACTTGTTCGACTTCATCAAACGGAATCCACACATTTCCCTGTACAGTTCGTAAGGAGAGAATAGAGCTGTCTGCTGAGCGCTCTGGAAAACCGGTTACGGTCTGTCCGCTTGTATTCCGAACCATAATCTGTTGATTGCGCCGAATGGCAATTTCTACCTCTTTTTTCATAAGTCATTGCTCCTGATTTATAAGATGTTCATCGATATGTCGATATTTTCAATGGTTAATTTGTCTTCTTTATCTAGTCTATCAGAACTAGGTATAGATTTCCAGTAGAGAAATGATTAAGCTGATGTAGGTGAATTGACTTAGCAAGTGAAGATACGTTACTGAACATAAACTACAGGGTTATATAAGGTATCAGGAAGAGGAGGGGAACCACATGACGAAACTGTTTGTTGGGCTTGCTCGTTCGGAGCACGAAGCAATTATTATGTTGAATGCCTTAAAGAAAGAAGGCATCCAAGATCAATATTTGGGGGCTGTAGGCAAGGAACAGCTCGATTTGGAGATGATCAGTGAAAAGACGGGGTTACCCAAACCACTAAAAGGTGCTGGAACAGATGGTGCATTTGGAGCGTTGAAAGGCATATTAGCAGGGCTCGGAAAACGAATGGTTCAGACCGCATCCATCGGGAAGGCAGTGCGAAGATTAGCGGGCAATGAGATCGGAAGTGAGACGGATGATCTGGTCTTAACGCTGACTGAAGCAGGCATTCCGGAAGTTGACGCACGTTATTACGAAGACTGGCTATTGCAAGGTCATATGCTAATTTTTGTAGAGTGTAGTGAGGAGCAGGTGGAGCGTGTGAAGCCTATTTTACTTTTTTAGTTTAATTTAATGCTGATTTTAGGTTCCTTTAATGTTGGAGAGGTATTCTTATCTCACACCTCCCTTAATATAGATGGTTTACCGGAAGTCCGGGACCGCAACTCGGACTTTCTAGGCACTGTGAGCTGGCGCTTGCAGTGCCTGTTTCATTTTTTTAGGAAAAAGGGTTGCATTATTAATTTATTCATGGTAAGATATTTCTTGTCGCCAAGAAAATATTACATACGCCGGGGTGGCGGAATTGGCAGACGCACAGGACTTAAAATCCTGCGGTAGGTGACTACCGTACCGGTTCGATCCCGGTCCTCGGCATCTTACAGAAAAGATCACATTTGACTTGTTAAACAAGTTGAATGTGATCTTTTTTTTAGAATTAAAAATCAGATTCACAGGAATTTTAGGCACTTTGTCAACCGTTCATCTGACTATTTATAAAAGTTATCGGTAAAATGCCTTCTTTGTGTTTAATTTTACTCAAATATTTGAGAATAGAAACGGGTATTTTGTCGGTACGTACATCCAATATAAAATAAAAATGCAATAAATTAGATGATATTTATAGATCAGCAAGTTAATGTTTAGACATCAACGGAGGAAGATTGTATCTTAAGATCAGTTCATGAGATGGAGGAATGATTATGATAAAGTCATTTGTTAGTAAATTAGTTTTTTTGTTAGGTGCAATGTTAATTTTAACAGGCTTAGTTTTTCAATTAAATGCATCAGCAGAGGATGCTAGTTCCCTAGGGCTGTTAGATGGTAAGCCCGTTAAAACAGGTTCGAGCAATGTAAATATATTCGGTTCAACAACGGCCATTACTGACAACAATATTGAAACCTATTTTGCTTTACCTACTGAAAGAAGTGATTTGAAAGTTGCAGATACACTTGTATACACATTTGAAACACCAGTAAATATTAATAGTTACAAGTTCCATATATTAAATTATGATGGAGGCCCTGTTTCTATTTATTTTATGGATAAGAACGGTGCCGGTCTTTTAGGAAGCATTCCAAATAAATCAATTCCAGGTGACGGAGGGATATATAAGCTTTCTAATGCACTAAAAGATGTAAAACAAATAACCATTACTCAGAAGGGTACAAAAACATATAATGTAGCAGAATTAAATTTTTACAACGAAGCATCAATTCAGTTAGAGGCAACAGGTGGTGATTCCCAAGCATCATTGACATGGAGCCCAATTCAAGAAGCAACGGGGTACGTTGTAAGATATGGGATTGAGTCTGGTGAGTACACTGAAACTGTAACAGCTACAAAAGATGATTACGGTAATTTTATTATTCCTGGTTTGAAAAACGGGACTACATATTATTTTATTGTAAATGCTGTTGTCGATGGTGTTGAATCGGAATACTCCAATGAAGCATCTGCAACACCTCAAGCGCCGGTCGTTGAACCAGAAGAGCCATCAGGTAACCGAGCAATCCTTGTCGTGACTATGACCACAGGTCTTGAAAAAGAATTTGATCTTAGTATGCAAGAAGTAAATAGTTTCATTGATTGGTACGAAACAAAACAAGCAGGAAGCGGAAAAGCATCATACGCAATTGACAAGCACGATAATAACAAAGGTCCATTCAAAAGCCGCAAAGATTATATTCTATTTGATCGTGTCTTGACGTTTGAAGTAAGCGAATACTAGAAGAAGATGCTCCATCAGCTCATGTTGATGGAGCAATTTTTAATTTATGAACTTAGGTTCGTATACTGATGAGTAAAGTTAATCTAATTGTTAACGAATTATCAAAAGAATTTCCTTTGTGTCTTATATAACTTAAAGTTAGAAGCCGTAGGTCAAAACCATACATAATGACAGAAAAAAATTGGAGCCTAACTTGTCACTTTTCCCCACAGTTCATAAACACAACCCCCACATAATACATATCAGAAAGTGGATTCTGGCGTCTATTTATGAAGAGAGGTCACAATGGTGTATACTATCGATAGGCATATATTACCTTTCGCATCAACCAACACAACAATCTATGGACGGAGGACTCAAGTTTATGTTGAAACAGCTTAAGCCATATAAGGTATTACAGGAGCGTAGAATCGAAGAACTGAAATCCGATGCGTACCTGCTGGAACATCAAAAATCGGGTGCTCATATCGTACTGTTGTCCAATAGTGATGATAACAAGGTGTTCAACATCGGTTTTCGGACACCTCCTGAAGATGATACAGGGGTAGCTCATATCCTGGAACACTCCGTGCTATGTGGCTCGAAAAAGTTCCCGGCTAAAGATTCTTTTGTGGAGCTGCTCAAAGGTTCACTCAATACATTCCTCAACGCAATGACGTATCCTGACAAAACCGTCTACCCCGTTGCGAGTCGCAACGATCATGATTTCCATAACTTGATGGATGTGTACCTGGATGCGGTATTAAATACGAATATTTATGAGAATGATAAAATATTTTTGCAGGAAGGTTGGAATTACAACCTGACTTCACCAGAAGACGAACTGACATACAACGGCGTAGTGTATAACGAGATGAAGGGTGCCTTTTCTTCGCCGGAACGGTTAGTTCGACGAGAGGTGCTGAATTCTCTTTTCCCGGATACAACATACTCCTGTGAATCTGGGGGCTTCCCGGAGGCGATTCTGGATCTCACTTATGAAGGATTGCTTGATTTCCACAAACGGTACTATCATCCGTCCAACAGTTACATCTATCTATACGGGGATATGGATATGGAAGAAAAGCTGCAGTGGCTGGATGAAAATTACTTAGGCAACTATGATCGGATCGAGATTGACTCCGAGATTAAACTGCAATCTTCTTTCCCGAAACGGGTGGATACGGTGAAGTCCTACTCTGCGGGAAGTACGGAATCCGAAGTAGACAATAGCTTTTTGACCTATAATGCGGTGATTGGCACAAGTCTGGATAAGGAATTGAACATTGCGTTTCAGATTTTGTTATACGCACTGCTCAATGCACCGGGAGCTGTTCTGAAGCAAGCCTTGCTGGATAAAGGCATCGCGAAGGATGTCTACGGCTCTTATGATGATAGCTTGTATCAACCCGTGTTCACGGTGGGACTGAAGAAGAGCAACTTGTCCAGTAAGGACGAATTTCTCGGGACGATCAAGGAAGTGCTGGAGCGCGTTGTGAAAGAAGGCTTTGACCCGAAAGCATTGCTTGCCGGAATCAACTCTTATGAGTTCAACCACCGGGAAGCGGACTTTGGCCGGATGCCGAAAGGACTGATCTACGGACTCTCCTCCCTCCAAAGCTGGCTGTATGATAAGGAAGCGCCTTTCACGTATTTTGAAGCGAATGATGTATTTGCAGAACTTCGGTCCAAAATGAAAGACGGTTATTTCGAACAACTGATTGAGAAGTATTTATTACAAAACACACATACATCATTTGTTGCGCTCACGCCGGACAAAGGCTTGAACGCACGCAAGGAAGAGGCGCTGAAGGAGCGGTTGAAGTCAGTGCAGGCTGGACTTCGTCCAGAAGAGGCGCAGGATATGATTAAGCGCACCGAAGCGCTCGCCGAGTACCAGAATACCCCTTCAACCAAGGAACAGCAGCAGGTAATCCCGACGTTGTCCATTGAGGACATTGATACGAAGGCGTCTAAACTGTACCAAACACTGAACAACGTGGATGGCACAACGATTTTGCATCATAACTTGTATACGAACGGTATTGGTTATCTGAGACTGTTGTTTGATATCAAGGAAGTACCGCGCCGCTTGTTGCCTTATGTGGGATTGCTCAAAAACGTACTTGGTTACGTGGACACTCAAAACTACTTGTTTAACGAGTTATCGAATGAAATTCATATCCATTCTGGTGGCATCAACAGCGGGGTTGGTTCGTATGCGAATGCGCATCAGCTTCATGATTTCAAAGCAACCTATGAGTTCAATGCGAAGGTGCTGTATGACAAACTGGGATTTGCTTTCGATATGATCAAGGAGATCGTGTTTACGTCCCGTTTTGACAACTCGAAGCGACTTTTCGAGATTATTTCTCAGGTCAAAGGTAATTTGCAACGCAGTCTGATCAACAGTGGTCATTCCGCAGGAGTTGCCAGATCGTCCTCGAAACATTCAGCCGTTGCTGATTTCCGGGAGGCGGTTAGCGGGATTGCTTATTATCAGTGGCTTGAGGATCTACAGGCGAACTTTGATGCGAAAAAAGAACAGCTGTCTTCCAGCCTGCAAGAGCTGATGGGTTACATTTTCAGACCGGAGAACCTGCTTGTCAGTTACACGGCAGACGATAAAGGATACGAAGGTCTGGAAGAGCAGGTGTCCGCTCTGAAAGCCAAGCTGTTCACACATGAAGTGGCGAAGGAAGCTTTTACCTTTACGCCTGCAACACATAACGAAGGTTTCCGTTCTCCTTCCGAGGTTCAATATGTCGTTCAAACCGGGAACTATGCTGAAAAGGGCTACGCCTATACGGGCTCATTACGTGTGTTACAGGGTATTTTGTCATTGGACTATCTGTGGAACAATATCCGTGCCAAAGGTGGCGCTTACGGCTGTATGTCCGGGTTCAGACGCAATGGTGACAGTTTCCTGGCTTCCTACCGTGACCCGAATCTGGATAAAACCTACAAAGTATACGAGGAGATTCCGCAGTATTTGAACGATTTCCGTGCCGACGAACGGGAGATGACTCGTTATATCATTGGGGCGATTCAGGATCTGGATACGCCAAGAACGCCTTACAGTGAAGGGGCATTCTCGCTGGAATGTTATCTGTCCAATGTGACGGAAGCTGATCTGCAGCAGGAGCGCAATGAGGTGCTTGGTACGAAAGAGAGCGATATTATCGGGTTTGCCGGATTTGTCTCTGCCATTCTGGAGCAACGGCATCGGTGTGTTATTGGAAATGAGCACAAGATTGAGGAACAGAAGCAACAGTTCGATGAAACGTTGGATCTGATCAAACATTAAGGAGCGGTAACCAGGGTTGCGGCTGTGAAAAGAAAGATTCAATCAATATCTTTAGAAAAAACATCTGTAGATAAAAAGAAGAGACACTTGCAAGGGCTGGTAAGTAAAACAGCTTGGGCAAGTGTCTTTTTTTCTTATTTGGGTCCCTGTTTAAGTGACCGCAAGCATGTTGTAAATTTTAAGCGTACGCAGATCCTCTTTGGATATTTTCAGCTCGTTGTAAAGCTCTGGCGTTTCGGGCAGTGGTGTGCGGGAGAAAAGCATTTTCAGCGCAATGGGCATAAACGGCCTGAATGAAACACCAGCCATAAGTCCCCATTTTTTCTCCGACTCCTGGAATGACGCCAAAATATTAATATACAAATTCTCCAGAGGCGTAGCCTGATTTTTCAAAATGAGTGTAGTCAACGTATCATAATGCTCGGTATGACCCCAGTACATATTTTCACATTCCTGATAATTGTCAAAATCCTTCACATTCATATACATCACCGTACGGTAGCGATTGGCATCCGACTGAGCCATCATGTCGATCACGCAGCGAATGAGACTGTTGTTCCTGCCGTCGTAGAAGTACGAATAGAAGCGGGTGGAGTTTTTGAAAAAGCTGGATTGGACCGTGTTCATCAGCGGAGACGCATGCCTCGGTTCTTGGTAGAGCAACTGCTCAACCTGAATGTTCAGCGCATCTGCAATCTGGTGCAGTGTGACGAGATCCAGCGTAATATCACCGCTCTCATATTTGGAAAGAGTACCTTTGCTCTTGAAAATCTGGTCTGCCAGTTGTTGTACGGTGAGCCCGCGCCATTTGCGGAAGTTTCGTATTTTTTTGCCCACTTCCTGGTTGATGTTGTTCATTGGGGTGCTCCTTATCGAGTTGGATGATCAGAAGTGTTTCCTGAGAATAGACAAATAAGCTGAAAGTCTTTCTTAAACGCCAAAGCCTATCAGAAATATATCACTTTTTCAGTGAAAAGCCTATTCTAAAGAAACATGATAATTGATTTGTTTCTTCTAAGTAGATTCCCTTGCATTTGATGCAACTCCCGCGGCATGGAACAATAGGGTTAGAAGTGATGAACCGAAGAACGGATAGATCCAACATCCATAAATGATGAAATGAAAAGATAGAGGAGTTAACCCTATGACCAAGATGAGCAATACGAACAAGATAGACAATTCTTATAATTTTGATGAGATCATTGACCGCACCGGAACCAACGCCATGAATACGGATGGTTTCCGCCAATATATTTTCAACGCAACGAGTGAGATGAAATTTCCGTTTAAGGATGAGGAGTTCATCCGCATGTGGATTGCCGATATGGAGTTTGCCACACCTCCCGAGATTTTGGATGCCGTGAGAGAACGCCTGGATCGCCGCATTATGGGGTATTCGCAAGTTTTTGACCCGAGTTACTACGAAGCGGTAGCAAGCTGGATGAAACGATATTATGACTGGTCTTTCCCGAAGGAGCATCTGGAGACATCGAATGGCATTATTCCCGCGCTCTATGAACTGGTGGAGTATATCTGCCAGCCGGACGAAAAGGTATTGATCCTGACACCGTCCTATGGATTTTTCAAATCGGCAGCAGACCATAACCAGCTTGAGCTGGTGTGCTCGGACATGTTAAATGAAGAAGGGCACTATACGATTGACTTTGACGATTTTGAAGCGAAAGCCAGAGACGAGAAAGTTCGGGTATGCATTTTCTGTAATCCGCATAATCCATCTGGACGCATCTGGAGCACGGAGGAACTGAAGCGAGTAGGCGAAATCTGTTTGAATAATGAGCTATGGATCATATCAGATGAGATTCATTGTGATCTGCTTCGTACGGGAAAAACACATACCCCACTCGCCAAACTGTTCCCGGATACAGATCGAATTATAACTTGTATGTCTCCCAGCAAAACGTTCAACATGGCAGGTCTGATGTTCTCCAATGTCATCATTCCCAACAAAGCACTAAGGGAGATCTGGCAGGCACGTCATTACGGCTTCAAAAATCCGCTAAGTATTGCGGCGACTCAAGCAGCTTATGAACATGGCGATGAATGGCTGAGACAGTTAAAGCTTTACCTGGATGATAACTTTGCGTATGTTGATGACTTTTTAAAAATACATCTGCCGCTTGCCGTTTTTCACATTCCTGAGGCAACGTACCTTGCCTGGATTGATATTACGCCATATGCACCGAAGAATGTCAACCTGCCTTTGTTTTTTGCGGAACAAGCAGGCGTATTGCTGGAGGACGGGGGAATGTTTGTGTCAAACGGCGAAGGTTGTATCCGGTTAAACCTGGCTTGCCCTCGCTCTGTCCTGAAGGAAGGTTTGGGTCGAATTAGTCGGGTGCTGGTGGACCAACAGACGGAACAAAAGCAGGCGCAAGAGGAGCTCGCACACGCATAGCTTTACGATGAACACGGGTATATACAGATCAATAGGAAAGGGGCGGAGCAGAACGTATTCTGTTTCGTCCCTTTTTGAGTGTTTCTTTTATTTATCTGAACGGTTTCCTTTCTCTTCGTCGTACACTTCTGGTCTGTCGACTACGGTTATGTTAAAATGATGGATAGTCTATGAGTCGCGGGACATGTGACTCTTGCAGGGAAGAGCCCTTCCAAACGGGCTACACGGATATGTATTCATCAGGGGAAAGGAGCCTATATATTATGTTTGGAAATGATTGGGACGAGGTGTTACAGCAGGAGACGGAAGCGGAGTATTTTGACAAGATTCGTTATGCACTCGCTGCTGAATATAAAACACAGACTGTCTACCCGCCCAAGGAAGATTTGTTCTCTGCCTTGAAGTTGACCCCGTATCATCGGGTAAAAGCCGTTATTATTGGTCAAGATCCTTATCATGGGGCAGGGCAGGCGCATGGATTAAGTTTCTCGGTCAGACCGGGGGTGCGCGTACCCCCTTCACTGAAAAATATATATAAGGAACTTCAGGCCGATCTGGGTGTGCCTGTTCCAAAGCACGGTTCACTTATTCACTGGGCAGAGCAGGGTGTATTGTTGCTAAATGCGGTTCTGACGGTTCGGGAGAGTCAGCCGAATTCTCATCAGGCTTTGGGGTGGCAGACGTTCACGGATGCTGTTATTCGTGAGCTGAATGAACGCAATGAGCCTATGGTATACATGCTATGGGGAAGTCACGCTCAGAAGAAGGGTGCTTTTATTAATAGAGACAAACATCTGGTGCTGGAATCAACACATCCGAGCCCTTTAGCTGCACATCGCGGCTTTCTTGGCAGTCGGCCTTTTTCCAAAGCTAATGAATTTCTCGTTTCCAAAGGTATTAAACCGATCGATTGGACAATACCTGAAAACTAGATATGTTGAACAAATCATTTACACAAGGAACGGAGAGGACAGAAAAAACCTGAAAAAGCGGAGCGTTCGCCTTTATCACCGGATTTTCCCCTTTGGAAAAGGGAATCAAAAAATCTGGGGATAACAGCTACTCTCCAGGTTCTTCTGTCATTGGAGTGTCTGTGTAAATATCTTTGGTTCAACGGATATAGATAGATTGGAGGCGAGCACATTGCGACATTGGATTGGACGAAAAGTAGCAGTATACCGGGCAACAGGAATTCGCGAGCCTCTGAAGGGAACGCTGGTAGAGTGGGATGAAGAAACGGAATGTGTTCGAATTGGACCGAAACGGATTAAAGTATCGTTTGACAATATTGCAATGATCAAACCACTTCCTGACGAAAGCCTGCCTCTGAAGAAAGCACGTTCTGAAGTGCACAAGATCGGATATGTGATGAAAAAGGCAGTGCAGTTTGAAAATGCGATTTATTTCAAGTCACAGATTATGATTTGGCGGCGTGCCAAAATTGTAGCGTTATCCACTACGATTGTAAGACATGACGAAGATCAGGTCGAGCTTGAAGACGGCCGTCTGCTTCGCAAGGACAAGCACATGTTTGTGGTACGTTCGCGGCGCGGCATACGGTAGTCTGGTTGAAATTTAATATGTATTTCATACTGCGATCATACAGCATTAATGTTTCGATCTTATAGTAGGTAGTAACAACCCCTTCTAAATTAATGTGTATGGATTTGGGAACCCGGCCGGCTGCAAACGGCCGGGTATTTTTTTCTCTTTTTTTAGCGGGAGGCGCATGAAAGCAACATGGAGAAGCAAAGAAATAAACGATTTCAAACTTCGTATAACGTTTTGCATGAGTTCTGTTAACGTGCTGTAACATAGCAATGACACTTATACTGTATACTAAGGAGATAGAACTCGAAAAGGAGTGAAACCACTTGAAACGGATATGTGTTTTTGCAGGGTCTAACCCGGGAAATCATTCTGATTATATTAAGCATGCTTCCCTTTTGGGGGAACAGATTGCGGGCAGCGGATATGCCCTGGTCTATGGCGGGTCTTGTATGGGTTTGATGGGGGCAGTCGCGGATGCGGCTCTCGAGGCAGGCGGAGAAGTGATTGGGGTTATGCCTACGGGGTTATTCCGGGGTGAGGTGGTTCACGGCGGGCTTACTCAACTGATTGAAGTGGGTACGATGCATGAACGGAAGTCAACGATGGCACAGTTATCCGATGGATTTATCGCACTTCCTGGTGGGATGGGCACGTTTGAAGAATTGTTCGAGGTGCTGTGCTGGGCACAGATCGGCATTCATCGAAAACCTGTTGGCCTTTTGAATGTCAACGGTTATTATGAACCACTTATGAAAATGGTGGAGCACAGTGTGCACGAAGGCTTCTCCAACACATCACATCTTAGTTTGTGGAGTCTTGAGTCTGATCCAGCTGAACTACTTGCTCAGATGGCTGCCTACATCCCTAAGGAATTGACTCAGAAATGGTCTGAACTCAGCGGTAAGTAACTGCCAAATAAATGGAGTTGTTAACCTGTTACCTCAAGAGAAAAACTTCCTCATCTGCCCAAGCAAATAACACTTGCGGACATAGTCTATAGTGTACTTTGAAGAAGAGGGGAGTGTCACTCATGAGCGATCTCAAAGGAGCAGGTTACGGCTACTGTGGAGGTTTCGGTGGTGGTGTATGGACATCAACAGGCGCGATCCTGGTGTTGTTTATCCTGCTGGTTATCATCTCCCGCACGTTCGTACTGTAATTCAGACCATTCTTATAACAGATGCATGCTGACTCATGGCATCATTCGAAGAAAATGGCCTTTCCAAAGAGACGCCGGCGGCTACCGGCGTTTCAGGGGAACGGTTTTTTTGCTTGCGCCTAAAAAAAGACCTCCATCCCATAGCCAATGAGATAGAGCTATCTACTTGGAAAACTATACGACGATTTCCGTAGTATCGCTGGGCAGAATGAGTGTTTTCCAGGCAATGTATAGTCCAATAGCAGAAGCGATCAGTGCAAGGATGGCCGCAACAAAGGCCAGTTTATCAAGTTTATTTTGTTTGGGTTCGATGACGCCGGACTGATTACTTGTTCTGTCAGGTAAAGAGAGTCCTCGAACAGAAGCTCGCGGAATCGTTTGTCGTGATCCGGGAGGTCTTGACGTGCTGATTTTCGATCCGGGTTCTGATCTATTTTTCGCTGAATGGTGTGATGAGCACTTTTGGGCAGAGCAAGATTTGGAAGAGATCGAGTGCTTCCTTGTTCGTGATTTCAACGGTTTCAAAGGGCAACCTCCTTACAGCGGAGTGCAGTTGTCTACGACTGATATTATATTATGTTGGTTTTTAGATTGAGTTCGCAAAAATGAGTGAATCCCCAGCCCTTTAAATGTTAGACCCGTGCTGAATGAACAAGCCAGTATATAATTATACGCTCTCTTAATACGTGTATGACAAATGGTGTATATAGTGAAAGTTCATAGAATCCACTTTTGAATGCAGGAGGGTCTGGATTGAACAAAATCGAAATTATTGCCCACCGTGGTGCATCTGCGGTATGCCCGGAAAACACGATGATTGCGTTTGAGCGAGCGTTAGAGCTGGGGGCAACGGGAATTGAGACGGATGTGCAGATGTCAGCCGATGGCCGGTTGGTGTTAATTCATGATGAAACTTTACAACGGACGGGGGGAAGCGAGGGCTGGGTTAAAGATTTCACTTATGATACATTGCGCACTCTTGATGCAGGCTCATGGTTTCATGCGGATTTTGCCGGAGAGCCTATACCTTCACTGGAAATGTTGTTTAACCTGGTGCAAGGCAAGAGAATTCTGCTTAATGTAGAGTTGAAAAATGGCATCGTGCCATACAAGGGGATGGAAGAGAAGATCATTCAGGTTATTCGGGAGTGGAACATGGAGCAACAGGTTGTTCTATCCAGCTTTAATCATGCCTCGCTTGTGAAGTGTAAGCGAATCGCGCCGGACATTCGTACAGCGCTTTTATATATGGAGAAGTTGTATCGTCCTTATGATTACGCGGCTAAACTTGAGGCATCGGGCCTTCATCCGTATAAGCTGGCTGTGGCTAAAGAGGAAGTAACTGCTGCTCTTGCGCAAGGTATAGTCACCTATCCGTTTACCGTGAATGATCCCGGCGATATGGAGTTGATGATGGATATGGGAGTACAAGGCATCCTCACCGATCTTCCGGATGTACTTGCTTCATTGATGACCGCTCGGACTCGCTCAGCGAATATTGGAATCAAATAAAGATATGTAAGGTTATCGTATGAGTGCCACACAGGAGCAATGAAGCTCTGTGTGGCCTTTTTTATGCATATTCATGCGAAAATATTCATATCTGCAAGAAAGTTGTCCTTTTTGTCCATTGCCAGACGGGAAGGATTCCCTTACAATGTTCTATGGGAATGAGAATCAATATCAATAGAAGCGGTATTTTTGGAGAGGTGATTGTTATGTACATAAGATTAATAAGCGTCACTCATAACACGGGTGGACAAGTATGAACTTGAATAGTTCTTCCACGCAATCAAATGAGGAGTCACCTACAGCGAAAATCCATACACGCCCATGGGCAGCCACTCTCATTCTAACAGGCGGTATTCTGCTGCTTGCTCTGGGCATGGCGTTGTCTATTTCATTTGGTGCTGCTGATATTCAACTCGGCGTGGTCTGGCAGGCGGTATTTAACTTTAACCCTGACTTGACACCCCATCAGATCATATGGGAGATTCGGTTGCCTCGTATTCTTGGCGGAGCGATGGTGGGTGCTTGCTTTGCTGTTGCCGGAGCGATTATGCAAGGCATGACCCGGAATCCGCTCGCCGATTCGGGACTGCTTGGTCTGAACGCTGGCGCCGGCTTTGCACTGGCGATCTGTTTTGCCTTTTTCCCGGGCCTGCCGTACATGTACATTATTATGTACTCATTCCTGGGAGCAGGACTTGGTGTACTACTTGTGTATGGTTTCGGTGCAGCATCCAGATCAGGTCTCACGCCGCTGCGTCTCGTGCTGGCTGGAGCCGCGGTATCGGCTATGTTGTCTGCGCTGAGTGAGGGGATTGCGCTCTACTTCAGAATCGGACAAGACTTGGCCTTCTGGACTGCCGGAGGGGTGGCCGGAACGAAGTGGTCTCAGCTTGAAGTGATGTTTCCTTGGGTGCTCGCTGCACTGATCGTGGGCATGATCATCTCTCGTTCAATTACGTTACTCAGTCTTGGCGAGGAGATTGCGGTTGGATTGGGACAGCGTACCGGTGTGATCAAGCTGGTCGGTTTGATTGTAGTACTAATCCTGGCGGGTACTGCAGTGTCTGTCGTGGGTGCAGTCGGATTTGTCGGTCTGATCATCCCCCACCTTACCCGGAAGCTGGTTGGGGTCGATTATCGCTGGATTATTCCTTGTTCTGCCGTGATGGGCAGTCTGTTGCTTGTATTTTCGGATCTGGCAGCACGTATGATTAACCCGCCTTACGAAACGCCGATTGGCGCATTGGTAGCCCTCATCGGGGTGCCGTTCTTCCTGTATCTGGCGCGGAAAGAAAGGAGGACGCTGTAAGATGGGTTCCTCAACTATGGTTGGTGCAGAGCGCAAAAAGAAAACAAAAGGGATCGTTGTTCTTATTGTGCTTGGTCTTTTGATTATTACAGCTTTTATTATCAGTATGAATACCGGCTTTACCAAGCTTTCACCGCTGGAGGTTTTACGGACGTTGTTTGGCAGCGGTACACCGAAACAGGAGCTGATCCTGTTTGAATTCAGACTGCCTCGTATTGTGATTGCTGTTCTAATCGGGGCGGGTCTGGCGTTGTCGGGCTGTATCCTGCAAGGGGTATCGCGAAACGCACTCGCCGATCCTGGGATTCTAGGTATTAATGCTGGAGCGGGGCTTATGGTGATGCTATTTGTTTCCTTTTTTCCAACGACGACAGCAGCTCCGATCTTTCTGCTTCCGATCCTTGCGCTGATTGGCGCAAGCTTTGCAGCATTTCTAATCTATATCCTTTCCTACAAAAAAGGGGAGGGCATCTTGCCAACCCGTATGTTGCTCACGGGAATCGGGATTGCAGCCGGTATCAGTTCGGCTATGATCGTGTTAACGCTGCGGCTTAGTCCGGAGAAGTATCAATTTGTAGCGACATGGCTTGCAGGCAGCATATGGGGCTCCAACTGGAAGTTCGTCTGGGCACTGTTGCCGTTTATTCTGGTGCTTGTACCGCTTGTATTAGCGAAGGCACGGGTGCTGAATGTATTAAATCTTGGGGATCAGACAGCAAGTGGTCTTGGTGCTCCCGTAGAACGTGAACGGGTAATTCTGCTTGCTGCTGCGGCAATTTTGGCGGGAGCCTGTGTATCTGTGAGTGGCGGCATCGGTTTTGTTGGTTTGATCGGGCCTCACTTGGCGCGTCGTCTGGTCGGGCCAAAACATCAGTTTTTGCTGCCTGCATCTGCACTGGTCGGATCATTTCTCGTTCTGGTCGCGGACACGTTGGGACGTGTCATTTTGCAGCCTTCCGAGATTCCGGCCGGGATTCTGGTTGCAATTCTGGGCGCACCATATTTCCTGTATCTCTTGAGCAGGACGAAATAAAAGGTAATCATCATCATGTTGACGGAGGATTGCCGTAAGGGGGAACTAGGTTTATGCTTCGTCGTTTTTTTGCCTATTATAGGCCGTACAAAAAACTGTTTATTCTGGACTTCATCTGTGCAATTTTGGTCGCGTTGCTGGAATTGGCCTTTCCGCTAGCGGTGAACCGGGTTGTAGATGATCTGCTTCCAGGTGGACGCTGGGACTGGATTTTATGGGCATGTCTAGGACTGCTGGGCATTTACTTGATCAATTCATTTCTGAATTATGTTGTCACCTATTGGGGACACAAGCTGGGGATTAATATCGAGACGGATATGCGTAAAAGTCTGTTCAATCACGTACAGAAGTTATCCTTCCGTTATTTTGATAATACGAAGACCGGACATCTGGTATCCCGCATGACGAATGATTTGATGGATATCGGAGAGATTGCCCACCATGGTCCGGAGGATGTATTTATTGCCGTGATGACATTGGTCGGTGCCTTCAGTATCATGATGAGCATTAACGGGAATCTGGCGATTCTGACGTTTATCATTGTGCCGCTGATTATCTATCTATCTTTGTATTTCGGGAACAAAATGTCCAAAGCCTTCACCCGAATGTTCGGTGATATTGCCGATTTCAATGCACGTGTAGAAAACAACATTACGGGTATTCGCGTGGTTCAGGCTTTTGCCAACGAAGAGTATGAAAAAGCACAATTCGCTGTAAACAACGGTCGTTTCCGTCAAACCAAGTTGGTCGCTTACAAAATTATGGCGTGGAACTCTTCCATCAGTTATGTGCTGATGAAGCTGGTATCGTTGTTTGTGCTTGTATGCGGAACGTGGTTTGTCATTAACGGCAGCATGACCTATGGTGAGTTTATTGCCTTTATTATGTTGTCCAATGTGTTCCTGACACCGATTCAGAAGATTAATTCGGTTATAGAGACATATCCTAAAGGCATTGCAGGTTTCAAACGGTATACGGACTTGCTTGATATGGAGCCGGATGTCAAGGACCGCCCTAATGCTGTTCCGGTATCCCATCTACGTGGAGACATTCGTTACGAGCAAGTGACTTTCGGTTATTCGGATCAGGAGCCGGTCATTCAGGGTATCAATCTAAGTGTTCGTGCCGGTGAAACGGTAGCTCTGGTCGGTCCATCGGGTGCTGGGAAAACAACACTTTGCAGTCTGCTGCCGCGATTCTATGATGTGCTGGAAGGGCGCATCACGATTGATGGTCAGGACATTCAGCACATGACACTGGATTCCTTACGCAGTCAGATCGGGATCGTGCAGCAAGATGTGTTCCTCTTCGATGGGACGATTCGGGAAAATATTGCGTATGGCAAACTGGATTCATCGGAAGAAGAAATCTGGATGGCGGCTCGTCGGGCCCAGATGGAATCCTTGATTCTGTCCATGCCGGAAGGGCTGGATACACTGATTGGAGAACGCGGCGTGAAGCTGTCCGGTGGACAGAAGCAGCGCTTGTCTATCGCTCGTATGTTCCTGAAGAATCCACCGATTCTGATTCTGGATGAAGCGACGTCTGCGCTCGATACCGAGACGGAAGCTGCGATTCAACAATCACTGGCTGAGTTGTCCGAAGGGCGTACCACACTAGTCATTGCTCATAGGCTGGCGACGATCAAAAACGCAGACCGCATCGTGGTCGTGGCCGAGCAAGGCATCACAGAGCAGGGACGTCATGAGGAACTGCTTGCTTCGGGCGGCATCTACAGTCGCCTGCACTATGCGCAGTTTGGTGCATAGGCAGAGTTGCAAAAAAATTGGGAAATACGTAGTACACGGGAGTATATAAGTTAACCATCGCCATGATTTGGAAGGAGTCGGGGCGGTGGTTTTTTTTATTTTGGAGGGAGGGAAAAGTACGATCATATGGCACCAAAATGGGTAATGATGGGCAAAACTATGGTTGGAGTGTATGATAGGTTTAACCGGTATATGATTAGTGGCTTTCATGCATATCATCAGGAGAAACTCAGAGCGTTGGGAGGCAATCGACATGTCAGATCTGACTAAAATACTACTTACCTGTCTCTGTTTTCTTTTAATTTTATCGTTGTTATTATTGGGGATTCGTAAACTGATGGGACATAACCAAGGCTCAGGTTCTCGAAACTTGGCTGGCTGGTTTATGGGACTTTTTATTACTGGTGCCGTACCTCTTACGTTTGCATTGTATACCTACACAACGGACGAACGTCTGGATGCCAACATTGGGTTAGGGCTTGCCATGCTATTTGCCTGGACGTATTGTGCGCTGCTGTTGTGCGCTGTATTGGGTGTGTGGGGAAGGTATTGGTGGCGTGGGAAAAGAAAGTGATGGTGACTCCGAATAAGGATATGCTTAGTTGGTGTAGTTTATATTTTGCTTTAGTGGAGGTACAATGTTTGATCAAAATGTGATAGTAGAGTGGGCTAAGTCCCATAATGTAGAATCTACAGCACGAAATTATTGCTTATCGTGCGTAAACAACTACTTGGCAGAGTCTCCAGAAGACGAGAAACTGTATTTTGGAAAGTACTACTCTGAAAAATTAATGCTAGAATTAGAAAAAGTTTATTGCATAATAAATTGGAATGAACCTGAATATTCTCATATTATTGCCTTAGTCCCCATCATTTACGATGGAAAGGAAATTGGCAGATATGAGTTGTTTTATAGGATGTCAGGGGAGATTTACGATGACCTGTTAGTGATTGATGGGCAAGAACAGTTAGTTTATTAAGTCAATCTTCAAATGATTTTACTAAAAAAGTAACGGAAGAACTGTAGGTAAGTCGAACGGTTATACATCAAATAATTGAATTTATTTTTAAATTTGGGGATTTTACATAATTTAAGGTCTGAATAGGAAGAGGAACTACCTTCCAGCCTGAATTTCAAAGATTATATTATCGGTTATAGAAATATGGAATATTCATAGAGAGGTACTTCATGAAAGTAAAATGTATATCAAATAAAAGTGACTCATTATCCACTAAGGCAGGTTACCCAATAAATTATCAATGTGAGTCATTAATTATTGGGGCAACATTTAATGTGTATTCGATCGGCCATTGGGATAATTATATGTTTTACTTATTGAAAGTTGATCATCAGGACCCCGATTTAAATCTTGACCCAGTATGGTTTCCGTATGAATGGTTCGAAGTCATTGATCAAAAAATTCCAAATTCTTGGTACTTCAATTTTATAGGTGAACCAAATAGCGAACAAATTTCAACGATCCTTGGCTATAAAGAAATCGCTTTTAATTTCGACCATCATGTCGGATTAATGGAGAGAGAAAAGTACCACTTAGATTTATTTTACAAAAGGAAAGCTGAAATTGATAACTAACGCTAAAACTTTGGGGATAAACACCCTCAAGGTTTTTCTTTCCCCGTTTAGTGCCAAGTAAATCGGCATGAACTAAGGGTTGCTAAGCTTATTAATTCGCGATGGCGTGATGACCGCCCGAACGGCCTTTACTACATGAGGGGGCGCTAGTACAACCGCTCGCCTGAAGAAAACGAATTAATCGCTTGTATTTAGAGAATACAATCAACATTAAGAAAGAGTTCATTTTTTTTGCTGAAATCGTGCTCCCACAGTTGTTAAGAGAGAAGATTTTTATAGATTGGATCAGCAAATATAATATTTCGTATATTTTAAAATAGTTCTTTTAAGCCGGAGAACAAGTAGGATAAAATGACTGAGGAAGAGCGGGGAAATAGGAGGTTGCAAATGAACTTACTTGATTTACAAGCTGACTTTAATCAGGCTTATTCGTTTGATGAAATTAAAAAGAATTCAATTAAGACACTGGAAGAATTAATTGCTAACAGTGAAAATAATTATCTACACGAAGAAGAAGAGAAATTACCTTCCGGACTGAAATTCAAAGATTATATTATTAGTTATACATATACAGAAATTATGATAAATAACGAGTATAGATTGTATCCTTTTTTTAGAATTAGCCTTGACTTAGTTCACCCGAAAACAAAGAAATCAGAATTCTACTATGATATTGAGTATACGATTGACGGTGAGTTTTCCGATGAATTTTTCTCGAATTATTAAAGTCGACATGAAGAAGATTGAGTGCAATAGTAACAAAATGCACTTTGGAAGGAATGGGAAATGAAAGGTAAGTTTACGTTTGTCATACGTGATGAGGTTTTGGATTTTGCTGATATCAGTGAAAGATTAAGAATGAAACCAGCATTGATAACCAGAAGGGGACATCCGATAAGCAAGAGGACTAAACTTCAGGCTCCATATGATATCTGGTCATTTGATGTGTTAATAACGAAAGGCACCGAGCCTGAGGAGGCTCTGAATAATTTATTGAATAAGTTGACCCCGAACTGCAAACAAATGAATAGTTTCATTAAACAATACAAGGAAGTAAAGATAAGCGGGTACTTAAGATCAGATTATGGTCAAATGGGGCTAGAGATTTCACATGCGACGATGAAAAAAATGGTTGGTTTAGGACTTGGGCTTGAGATACATATCTTATCTTATGGTGGAGTGATCACAGGGGATGAATAGTCGAACTCACCTCTCCACTTGTTTGAATATGGCAGTGTATGGAGGAAAATAGTGTGATCAGGGTAAATGCAGATGATGTCTCAAATATTGTAGACAAATATTCACGTCTTGATATTGAAAATGCTTCTCCGATGGATGGGCTCTGTGTGGCCCTTTTAGATGTATATCGTTGTTCACTTTCGCAATCTGAAGCAAGAGAGAAAATTACTTTTGAGTGCCATAATCTAGCCCATGAGGACAAGTTTTTTGACTTTTTCAGTGATATTTTTATCAATGATGCCGAGAGTTGTTTTATTTTTATTCAAAAATCTAATTCCGAATCTTCTCGAAAGATGATGAAAGCTAAAGGGTTTGATGATGCAGAAATAAAGTATTTATTAGAAATAAAGAAATTTGAAAATGAGCTATATGCTGTAACGGATATAACAGAGCTAAAATTCTGGGTCAAGATGACTTCTAGGGAAATGTTATTATGTAATTTTTTCTTTTCAAGGATAGCAATCGTAGGGAACTATGATCTGACACTACCCTTATTCGTGGATGAACTGTTTTTTGATCAATACAGGAATACAGCTATGCGAAATGAATTGTATTTCAGATAATGATCCGTCTGATGGAAGGGTCTTTGAGAGTTGTTTTATATGCATATAGAAATACAATGTGATCACTTGAAGAAACGGCGAAAGTTATGAACCTTACTAAGATACTTTTAAAAGAGTTGCAGGGTAGTTTAAAAGAACTTTCGTTTGAGTTTGAGGGTTCTTCTAATCCTTGGGTTTTTGTTAGATCTAGAGAAGGATATGTTCAAGAATATATTGAGATTGATAAAAGCAATTGGGAATCCAATGCAATCCGCTGTACCTTTCAAACAGGTTCGAAATCTGTAAGTAGCACTAAGCTTGAGAGGCATCAAGTAAATGAGTGGTACGTATATCAAGATAAAGAAGAACTAAGAAGTGTTTTTAAACATTTTCTAGAAATTATAGAACAATTTGCATTACCTTGGTTTGCTAAAAATACAGAATTCATTCCACCTGCTGCGCCCAATTATTTAGAGGAAAACTGGAGAAATTCTATTGAAGATTTTGTAAATAAAAATAAACTTAATCTGCATAGCTCGGAGAGCATTGAGATATTGGATCAGCTTGTTATAAAAGGACTTGTGGAAGATGAAATTTATAATATTAGTTATTGTTTTGGTGAAATAATCAGGAATCAATTCGGTGGGCAATGGATATATGACGCAGAAAAAGGGCCGAGAGTATATAACATGGGTGGTATTCCTGCGTTTAAGCGTTGGCCTCATACATTAGTGAATAATGTGATTAAAGAGAAAAATCTGTCACTAAAGAGATATTTCGAAGATATTGCATATGTATTAGAAGGTTGAAGGATAATTATTTGGCTGAAATGAGTTGATTTTATGTATGAAAAAATGATAGCTCCTTTCGAAGTGGTACCCTTTGAGCTTATGACAAAATTAGAAGCTAGGACTTATCTTGGGTGGTTTACTTCTGAGATTCCAAAAAGAATAGAAGTACTTAGAGCCTTTTACCATGAGACGACAGGTTCATCTCCAAATGACTTGGACTTATCAGAAAAATCTTTAGGGATTTTATGGAGATGGTTTATTCCTCAAATTACGATGGTCCCAAAGACGGCGGAAGAATTGGAAGAAGAAATTAGTATGACACCCGAATGGTTAAGAGATGAGGTGCTAAAAGAAAATTCTAAAAAGTTCAGTGAAGAAACTAGTTCAATCATTATTGATATAGGAATATATTTTGGTACTGTTTTTATTAATTTATTTTCTAGCCTTGACTGGGGAGTAGTTCATACGCCTAAAAATTATGTATATGTGAACCGCCCAGTTATTAAAGGGTTTGGGAAAGTAGAAATGAATCCAATTGCAATTGTTTATAATATCTCTCTGAGATATTTAAGAAACAGAAGTAATGAAAGACAATTAATTGATGTATTTAATGTTTGGAAGGAATATTTATAATGTATTAGCCAATGCTCCATCATCGTTCATAACGCTTCGTATTTTGAAGAAAGTTACCAACTAAGGTAAGTTTCGCTTGAGTTTGATGTTCTCGGAACGTTCACACCATTTTAAAGGAGTTTATATAATAGATGATCATGATCAATCGGTATTCGTTAGTTGATGATAAGAGTGGTATGACTATTGGAAAATCCTTGGATTTGGTTGGGTTGACTGGAAACTTTATCGAGACCGTAGGTGATGAGGACTTTCATAAAGTAACGCTAGTTCATTTTCAATATAATGATGAGTTTGTAGCATACTGTAAGGAGAAAAAAATGAGTGTTAACAACATAGAGATCACTATTCTTGATCACGAAGAAAAGCCAATGGGATCATATTATTTTTTTCTCAGAGAACCTCTTTCATATAATCGATTTACAGAATTTAATGAAGTTTTAACACAGTTTGAACTGGTTGGGGATTTGTACCAAGTGGCAACAGAAGAGAGTATACTCATTTGGAATATGCGAAGAAAACCTCTAGCTAAAACGAACGAATGGGTAGGACTATCTCTAGAACAACGAATTGGATGGCTAGAAGTTGCCCGATTATATCGAGGAACCCAGCTTCATTCTCAGGAGCGACAGAATGGCATATATCACATGGATGCGACTAACATCGAGGACTCCGCTTCTTTTTATTGTGCATTAGGTGAGGCAGTTAACGGTCCAGGGGGATACTATGGATTTAACTTGGATAGTTTGTCCGACTGCTTATGTGGTGGATTTGGAGCCATAGCACCATTCGTAATTATTCTTCAAAATGTAGATCATGAAAGGTGTTCAAATGAGGGTTATTTTCAACAGTTAAAAGAAGTGCTAGCGGATGGAAATGTAACGTTAGTCTTTAGTTGATCTTATAAGAATCATGGGTAATCTGATCAAAAATAGATAGTAAATAAATAGTACATAAATAGAGAGGTTGTTCATGAATAATTACTATTTCTCATTCCCCATAGATAAAAGCCGGGCTCAAAAAGCGATTGAGATTATCCGTGTATTTTATGCGCATCCATTCCCAATCGGAATTGTTATATACCAGGACTCGTATGAAATTACACAGAAGTTAGGCCGGAAGTATGACACTGTGCTTCAGACAAGAATGTTGCCTTTCAAAGAACTTACAACGCGGACGGGACAAGTGGATTGTTTCATCATTCAAAATGCCCATGAGATTGAATTTTTTGTTCAACATGAAGGTTGTGCTGTTAACGTTATTGTGTTCGATCCTCTCCCAGATGGAGAGCGGGCAATAAAATATGGATTCCGGATATTTGAGAATGTTGAATACTACGAATTTTCTATTGCTGGATTGGAAGAAGCGCAGTTTCAAGAGCTGGCAATGGAATTGAATCGGATTCACGGAGTGGAACAGCTACATGAAGATTAGGAGAGGTTAGTTATGGAGACTTTAGCGTGGATTCAACACAGGTATGATCAGAACTGTGATGGAGAATGGGAGCATGTGTATGGTGTGAAAATTCAAACGATCGATAATCCGGGCTGGTATGCCGGAATTTCCTGAGGAATAACGAATGAATATCAGAACGATGTTACCTAAAGATAAATTTGATGTCGAATCCGTAGAGAAACTTGCCAAACGGAGTAACGACGAACTTAGAGATATTTTACCCGAAATTATGGAGTGGTTGCAGGATGGGAATTAGCCGATTTCGAAGCCGTGGAGGATTTGCTGTTAAGATTCGGAGACGAATTGATTCCTCACATTCAATATGTATTTCAAACAAGAGACTCTACTTGGGAATATTTTATGCTAACAGGCCTAATCTCCCGATTACCCTCAGAATGTCTTCGTATGTTAAAATCTGATCTGAAAAGAATATTAGAGCACCCTACAGATAGCGAATTACTTGAGGAGATGGATGAAATTATCATCCCTTTGCTTAACAAGATATAGTCGTGAAATCGGTGCGTTTGTCCGAAAATTGCTTGTTAATGAGTTAACTACATACTCAATTTATTTATTTATTCAAAAGGCCCTCAGACCTTTACTGCATTCAAACAGTGGAGTTTGAGGGCTTTTTTCATATAGGCCAACTACAACCTGCTCCTTAATCCACAATATTCCCCGCCATCTTCAGACGACGTGCAATCTCTTTGAAGTCTTCATGAGAGATGCCTGGCGCAAATTCTTCTTCCACCGCCGGAGCTTCTGGAATAGGGAAGCCTTGAGGAATGCCCTGAATGACCTCTAGAGGTTTTCCATCTTCGGGATGCGTGCCTTTCCAGATCTGGTCGATGGCATTGAAGTCTTTATCACTATAGGTGTACAGCTTGGTGTGTACGCCTTTTTCTTCGTATTTACGAGCCTCGTTGAAGGCTTTGTTATCCAGAGAAGGGATCGGGATCAGTTTGGTCACATTGACACCTGTTGCAATTTCAATCGCTTTAGCATAAGCCACCACATGTACACCTCCGCGCACGAGCAGGAAACCAACAACTTCGCGGACGGCAGGATGATCCGTCATTTCGTATACTTTCATCTTGTGCGTACGTGCCCCACATTCGAGGAAGAAATTATGCAACAAATCCTCTACCAGATTGCCACTGTTGAAGACATTGGCACCTGTCCACGGATTACCCATCGAATCAAAAGGCATCGCGCCTTGTGCGCCTGCCAGGAAATGATACGAAAGTCTTGCATCCTTGACGGAACCCAGCGGTGTCTGATCAGGTTCTTTATATTCGGTTGATCCTCGGAGACAATGATTGATCCCATGGGATACCAGTTCAACATGTCCCAATTCTTCGGCCGTAATACTCATGACGAGGTCGTAGAAAGGCTTCAGTTTTTCTTTGGAGCGAAAATTAAAGGATTGGTAGAGATAGTTGTTCAGTGTGGACATTTCTCCAAATTTACCACCAAGCAATTCCTGTATAGCTGCTGCTGCATTGGGATCAGGCTTTTCGACGTTGGGAATTTCAATCAGAATTTCATCCAGACGTTTGAACATGCAGATATAACCTCCTTGAATATGGGATGAAAATGGACTCGGGCGGACGTTGGATTCAGCTTGGTCAGTCAAAGCCCATTACACGGTCTATGGATTTTTTAAACAGATAAACTATTAAATGGGTCTAAAGGGGCATGTAATATTTGCTACGCATGCTTGAAGGACGTGTTGAATGGTTCGTTTGGTATTTCCATTTTCACGAATATTATGTACAATCAGACAAGTTGTTTTAAGTGTTGCGTTGATCTTTGGTCATGGATTCGAAGTAGAAGGGGAGGAATACATATGAGATTTAGATGGATACATATCGTATGTTCAATAGTGAGTTTAATGATGATATTAACTTACATAAACAGTGCACATGTCGCAGCAAGCGGTGTGGGGAATGATGTTCAGGTGGATGAACAGACAAGGCAAATGCTTATGGAGAAGTATGGTTTAGAGCCTACAGAAGAGTCCCAGGCAGAGCGGCATTTACTTTCCGGGGATTGGGGGATGAGCTTCAGTAATATTTCCGAGGTTGATTCATTGGTTAAACTGATGCCGGTTGTTCCATTTTGGCTGTTGCCAGCGATCTGGATTTTTCGAATCTGGGTGTAAAATGCAATCCGAACGGGCACGATATCAGCAAACACATTCTCCCAAGGGGTGAAATGCATGAGAGTGCTTATGATAATGGTATTAACACTTGTTCTAGGTTTCGCAGGCATCTCAACGACCATTTCGGCAGCAAGCAGCAACATTCCGGATTATGCGAAATGGGGCATCATCGCCGTGAAGGAAACCCAAACGAAGTACAATGTCGACATTCTGGATTACAAACATATCGGCCGTTCGTCGCTTAGCGCGAATCAGTCCAGAGAGCAGTTCAAGCTGTGGGTTCGTGCCAAAGACGGCAAGCAATTTGCTGTTTATGTTAATGTGGATTTTAATCCGAATACGCAGCAGTTAAAAACAGTGCAATTTTCCGAATCAGATCGTCATTAATATTCGATCTTCACCAGATGAACCAGACTTCCGTCTTGCACCGGGTATGTCTGGTTTTTTTTTTCGAAATTCCTTTTTTTGTTATTGAATAAAGAACTTATGTTCGCATATAATAATGAATACAAACAAACGTTCTTATTGGAGGGATGATCATGCTAGGGAAATATGTTGGCCAGATGGTGGAGCTTGTGTACATGGATCGTGCGGGACAGATTACGCAGCGGCAGATCCGAATCAACAGCATGCGAGGCGGAGTAATTCGGGCATCTGATGGCATGGAAGGACTACCCCGGACTTTTCTGGAGCAGAATATTCTGGCATGGCGCCCTGTAACGGATCGGAACCGGAAGGGAGAACTGAAGTATGCTGAACGACTTTGAACGTAAAATATTGCGTATTATTGTCAACTATGCAGGTCAGCAGCGGCGAATTCCACGTATGGATGAACTGGAAACCAAGACAGGGCGCAACCCGGCCCACATCCGGGAGTCACTGCAGTCGCTTGAACAGAAAGGATATATCTCCTGGCCTCAACCGTCTACGATGGAAAACATACAGATTTTGCAGGCCTGGGAACAAGAAGCTAAGCCCGTGCGAAAAGCTCAACCTGCTGGCAATGCAGTAAAATATTTTACGGATTACTGATTCGTTGAGGAGCGAGTAGGTACGCCTAGGTGTAGCAGACTTCTGCAGAAGTTACAGCAAAAACGCCAATCCGTAAGGATTGGCGCTGTATAATGAATGCATTTATCAGAAATTCGGAAGCTGGTCAAGGTTGTTGGTCGGGTCGCCGTCGGCATCGCCGCGAATATACATTTCTCCATCCTTGCCTTTGAATACATTCACACCAGCGATTGTTCCAGCCTTCACTTCGTTCAGAGCTTGCTGATAATCCAGAATACGGCCTGTCGATGTCTGGAAGGCGGTCAAGTCACCGTCACCATTCTTTTGTACTGCTGTGAACGTTTCGCGTGTTGTCTGATCCATCATGTCACACTCTCCTTCTATGACCAAATGGGAATAGGTTTACCCTGTTAGCCTGTCCGAATTGGAGAGAAGTATGCATTCTTTACAACATTCCACATTTCGAGAATAGCTGTGTAATGTATGTAGTGCCTGTGTTGTGGAGTTGTTCTGTTGGACTACAGGCTTTTTCTCATACGGACATGTAGGATATCGGCATCGTAAAAAGGTTCTTCCGAAATCACTTCATAACCGAGTTTATCGTAAAATTTCTGCGCCTGACACTGGGCATCCAGGAGCGAATAGGTTAATCCAAGCTCACGAGCTAGCTCCTCCATCGCTAACAGCAGCACACGTCCATACCCGAACGAACGGTAGGACTCCAGTACAGCAATTCGCTGCATTTTGGCCGTATCTTTGCTGTAATAGATGAGACGCCCTGTGGCAACAGCCTGACCATCGGTATGAAGCAATACATGATGCACATCAGGACTGATAACATCGTATTCATCTATTTCGAGTTCTTCGGGCACTTGTTGCTCAATGACAAAAACCTGACGGCGAATCCCAAGAGCCTGCTTCAATTCTTCTTCTGTCGTGACATAACTAATTTCTGCTGCCAAATTCGATTCCTTCTTTCTGCTCCATGCGCACAAGTTCAGACTGCATTATACAAAAAAATGCTTTTCCTGTATAGTTAAGTTTGGTACATATTGGGACTTTGGAGGAGGAAGAGAGTCATGGGAATGGCGGCTATTATGACCATTACATTGCTTATGTCGGCGGGAATGATCGCTTTGTTATATTATGTGACCAAGAAGGCATACTCACGCAAATGGGATGAAGAAGAGTGAGTATGTACTTCTGATAAAGGCTCTAGATCTCATTCTGCTATTTAAGGCAAAAACTCACTGTTTCCCTGAGGGGAGTATACCTCTTGATTTACGGATTTGGAGTAGACGTCCATCCAGACAGGCAGCGATTCATTTTGTTGATTCGGTTGGTGCAATTGCTGAAATTGTACCGTATGCTCGTCCCGTTCCAGCCTGCAACCAGTCAAGGTACAGGCGAGAATGAGCAAAACAGCAACATGAGTAGCAGTGAGCTTCCAGTATTTATTCAGTTGTTTATTGTTATGGTGTGGATTAAGCGATTGGTCAGTATTTTTATTCATCATCACTATACATTCTCCTATTGCAGAATATTGTAAGCTTTCCATTATTGTGCTCCAATATGGATGATTTAAAACCAATTTAATGATTGACAATGAACACGTTTACTTGGTATGATACTGTTACTTCATTGGATTTTGATTTATATTGAGGCGTCAAATTGAATCAAAAATTGTAACTGTATATAATCTATTTAATGAAGGGCGATAGCTCAGCGGGAGAGCATTATCTTGACAGGGTAAGGGTCGTGGGTTCGATCCCCACTCGTCCTATACATAAAACAATATTTACAGCCGAGACAGCCCATAAACGGCTGTTTTTTGCTTTATCTTAATTGAAATGAAAAACTACTATCTAGAAAGATAACTGAATATGGTACGAACCAGAAGACTACCTACAAAAATATGGGGTGGTCTTTAATATATTTTATTGGTTTAATGCTATAATCGAAGTACTAGTTAATTGTAAAAGCAGTTATAGAGAGTTCTGAATATACAACAGAAAAAAGATATGGTGGTGAATCAATTGAAGCAAATTAAACGGGTTGCAACCCTATATCGCGTATCTACAAAAGGACAGTTGGATGGAAATGATATACCAATGCAGCAGCGAGCTTGTAGAAGAATGATTGAAAAGCAGGAGGGGTGGAAGTTAGTAAAAGAATATTCTGAAAGAGGAGTCTCAGGTTTCAAAGTATCTGCTTCCAACCGAGATGTAATTAAACAGGCTAAAGATGACGCTGAAAATGGATTATTCGATGTACTGCTAGTATTCATGTTTGATAGATTAGGTAGAAAAGATGATGAGACACCATTTGTACTTGAGTGGTTTGTAAACAGAGGAATTGAAATGTGGTCTGTAATAGAAGGGCAACAAAAAATTGAAGTAAATACAGATAGGGTGACTAACTATCTTAGATTCTGGCAGTCGAGCGGAGAAAGTAAAAGAACTTCTAATCGCGTGAACGAAAAGCATATGCAAATGGTGGAAGATGGCATATTTAGAGGTGGCGGTATACCATATGGGTATAGAAGTGTTGATTCCGGCAAATTTAATAAAAAGGGCAAGGTGTTGCTTAAATTAGTAATACACGAAGAAGAGTCTTTGGTTGTGCAAAGGATGTTCCGACTGGTTCTTGACGAAGGATACGGACAACTAAGGATAGCTAAATTGTTGAACGAAGAGAATATTCCCACAAGAAAGGCTAAACATTGGGGTGCGGCTACTGTGAATGTCATACTTAAAAACCCTATCTATAAAGGAATAATGAGATATAGGAAAGGATCGGGAGACGCCGTATACTCTGAACCTATTCCTGAATTAATGATAATATCCGAAGAAGAGTGGAATTCAGCTCAAGATATTAGAGAAAAAAAGAATCCCAAAAGTAAGCAAAATAATGATAGTTCTGTGCCGATGAGCACAAAAGGAAGTTTACTTCTAACTGGAATAGCGAGATGCGGGTGTTGTAACTCAAGGCTAACTTCAACAACATTTGTGAATAAATATAAGGCTGCTAATGGAGAAATACTTAGATACAATCAAAATAAAAGTTATCGGTGCACCGGAAAATTACAAGGCAAAACCGATTGTAGTGGTCAAGCTACTTTCTCTTCTAAGATGGTTGAGAGACAAGTAATGAAGCAAGTAAATAGTTACTTAAATCAACTCGAAACAATAGATTTTAGTTCGGAAATGGATTTAATCAAAAACAAAATATCAAATGAGGAAGAGAAAAAAATTAAGAAGCTGCAGTCTATACTTGAAGAACATTATAATGAGCTATCCGTTCTTAACGCCGAAGTCCCAAAATCAATTATGGGCAAAAGCGCCTTCAAACCAAAGATGCTTAATGATCTTATCGAGAAGAAGGAATTGGAGATTACTCAAACTACCAAAGAAATGAATGAAACTGAAAGAATACTATCCTCTAAAAAGATTGAATTGTCTGAACTGGAAACATTAATGGAGTATATTCCGGTTTGGCAAGATGTTTTTGATGAAGCGTCAACGGAAAAGAAGAAAATGATGTTAAGTACGATGATTGATGTTGTTTACGTCAGCAAAGAGAAAATTTCAGTAGAGATCAAGGTTAGACTTAAAGAGTTTTTGGGACATTTATCGAGTGAAAGTAAATATTCAGGGAGTTGACACAGGTGAGGGGGAGTACACTACTGATTATAGCGAGAAGTCTTGCATAGCAGGACTTCTTTTTTTATTTTTAAACAAAATTTAAACCAAACCTAAATTCAATGTAAGGTTGATCTCTTATTGTTGTAGTAAGCAAACAACATAGAACAGAGGAGAGAGAAAATGCACGCTTCCAAAACCCAATCTACTAACAAAAACGTGATGAAAAAGGCCATATTAAGCACAATGGTACTGGCGCTCACAACATCCTCATTTATCCACACTACGTATGCCACCTCTTCGAAGGGGGAGAGCTTGGCTGCGAGTTCTGAGACAACGCAGAAAGCGTTCCAGATGCAACAAGCTTTTCGCATGCACTCACAACAAGCCATGTCTCAAGATCAATCCCCGATTCAGTACCAGATCACAGCACGTCTGGACGAAAAAGACATGACAATACAGGGTAGCCAGACGGTGACCTACCTGAATACGAGCAAAGATACCCTTCAAGAGTTGGTCATGCATACCTATGCAGATTCGAATCGATCCAAAGCAACACAAACAATTATGTATACAGACCAGAATGAGCAAATAGCCAAAGAACACCCGGAGAAGAAAGCGTCAGATTTTTTGGGCGGGATGGATATTGTGGAAGTGACGCAGCAAGGAGAGAAGCTTCTTTTTGATAAGAAAGATCAGGCATTACATGTACAATTGAAGGCACCTCTACAACCGGGTCAGTCAATTACTTTTCAAGTGGATTATCGGATCGACATTCCTTATGGTATGCAACGAATATCGTATTACAAGGATCAGGTCAACGGAGCACATTGGTTTCCTGTGATGTCTGTGTATGACGAGACTACACATCAATGGAATAAGACACCGTACAGCACTTCATTCGAGAGTGATTACTATACCTCATCCGATTTCGATGTTGAGTTCAATGTGCCTGAGTCATATCAGGTGGTCATGCCGGGAGATATCACTTCCAAAAACAGTGCTGAACAAGGACGGAAAGTGGTTACAGCGCGCGCAGCGAACACCAGAGAATTTGCTTTTTTTGCTGGCGCCAACTTAAAGGTAGAACGTGAGACGCGTAATGGTCTAACCGTGGAATATTTTTATTCGGGTGATGATCCTGCCAAAAAAGCTGCGGTGGACAAATACATTGATTATGCATTTAAAGTCATAGCGTTCTACAGTGAGAAATATGGTAAATATCCATATCCCGAATTTCGTGTCATCGAGACTTATGTGGATGGCTTTGGCGTGGAGTATTCAAGATTAATACAGATGCCGCAGCGTCCTGCGGGGTTATCACCTGAAGAGGATACCACGTTTATACATGAGATTGCACATCAGTGGTTCCATGCTTTAATCGGGAACAATTCAGAAACGGAATCCTTTTTGGATGAAGGTTTTGCCGAGTTCTCCACGGTGTATTTTTTAGAAAAGCAGGGCAATAAGCTGGGAGGGTTCAGATCGATTCAGCTCGATCCGTCACCTATTGATCTACCCATTGCTTCTACGAATGAACAAGTAGGAGACATGGCTAATTATGTATTTTACCAAAAGGGACGTCAGGCCATTTATCAATTATATCGCTCTGTTGGTGAACAAAAATTTGATGCGTTCATGAAGGAGTATTTTAATCGCTTTGTTTATCAAAACGCTACAATAGATGGATTACTTGGTACTATTGAGGATGTTCTTGGTAAAGAACAGCGTCAGGACATGGAAAAAGCTTTAATGGAGCCAGGATTTGAGCTTAAGCAGGAATATCAAATGTCGGAGAAGGAACTTGCAGCATATATGCATGATGCCTATCAGCCGCAGTATGAAGCAGTGGTGAATAACATTCCAAATCTGCCTTACGAAGTGATGATTCGTTTAATGGAAAAGTCCTTTCGAGGGGAGCCATTAACCATTGTACTTGGAGATCAGGTGAGCAAAGAAGCAGCAAAACAACAGGAACAAGCGACCAGCAAGTTAACTCAGATTTTTGATGTATTTGGCATGAAGTACGATGTAGTTCGGGATCGAAAACAGTTGAAGCAGAAGCTGAAACGTGAGATTGGCAGCAGTAACCTCATTCTTGTTGGTGATGCAAAGTCGAATGGTATGGTTCAAGCTTTGAAAAACAACATTAATGTTCGGGCAAAGGGTATCGGTTTGGACTGGAAAGAGGCCATGAACGCATCTGGACACTCCGGAGCATATGTTATTAAACATCCATACAATCAAAATCGTCTTATGATTCATTACTATTGGAATGGCGACCATCTCAGTACCAAGGCATCAGCGTCCTTTATGGAGAAGATTCTGGAATCTCTAACGCTCTCTAATGACATTTACCAATCCTATGAGCTGGATGGCAACGGTAAATTGAAAGACAGCAAAAAAGTCGAATGATGCATTTAGCCACCATAAAGTAGAAGCATAAAAAGAAATGTTTATAGAGAGTCGCCTAGAAGGTGGCTCTTTTTGCTTGTTCAGTTCCATTTAAGGTTTCTCTTTTAAACTTCTCTGTAGCAGGAATATAAAAGAGAACTAAAGGTGGGAAATGATATGATAAATAACAAATGGCGAAATCTTATGACAACTACAGTGATTGCTTCGATGTTATTAGCGGCTTGTAGCAATGAGAGTGGAGCTCTGCAAACAACAACGACTACGACTACAACTACAGAGAACCAATCCACACAAGATCAGACAAAAACGGTGGATTACGCACAAAACTTTAATAAAACGGAAGTGATGTCTTTCTCCATTGATGTAGATGAGGATGCCTGGCAGGAAATGCTGAACACGGCAACAGAGGAAAACTATATCAAGGCCAATGTAACGATCAATGGAACAACCATAGAAAATGTAGGTATACGAGCCAAAGGAAACTCCAGTTTGAGGCAAGTGGCACAGGACGATTCAACCGATCGGTATAGTTTCAAAATCAAGTTTGACAAATACGTCAAAGGTCAGACCTGGAATGGTCTTGATAAAATGGTCGTGAATAATATGATTTCCGACGCCAGTTATATGAAAGAGTATCTCAGCTATGACATCATGAGTTATATCGGAGTTGATGCACCGCTGTTTTCTTTTGCCAACATTAACGTAAACGGAAAGGCGTGGGGCTTATATTTGGCTGTTGAAGACATAGACAGCGGATATCTGGCACGTGCGAAGAATGGTGAAGGAGAGATCTACAAACCCAATAACGATGGTAATATGGGAGCGGGCGGAATGGGAAACCCAATGGGAATGGGTAACCCGCCAACAGAAGGGGATGCTGGAGGGATGGGAGACCGTCAGCCTCCTGAAGGCATGGAGCCACCAAGCGATCAAGGTGGAGGAACAGGCGATGCCAAATCTCAGACTGCCAACACTCGCGAAGAGGGTGGTCGGGGGTTCGGCAGAGGCGGTGGAATGAATGGTGGCACGAACGGCGTATCCTTAGTGTATACGGATGATAAAGTGTCCAGTTATTCTGGCATTTTTGATAATGCAAGGACCAAAACGACGGAAGAAGATGAACAACGTGTGATTGAAGCACTCAAAAACTTGAATGCGGGCACCGATCTTGAGAAATATGTAGATGTGGATGCTGTGCTCAAATATTTTGCAGCTCATAATGTGGTGGTTAACATGGATAGTTACACATCCAATATGGGGCATAACTATTATTTATATGAGAATAACGGCAAGATCAGTATGTTGCCTTGGGACTACAATATGGCTTTTGGTGGATTCCAGGCAGGTTCCGCATCCGATGTGGTCAATCTTGCCATTGATACACCGTTATCGGGCGTAACGATGGAAGAACGGCCGATTCTAAGCAAGTTGCTGGAGGTTCCTGAGTACAAAGCGAAGTATCATGAATACTTGCAACAAATCGTGGACGGTTATTTTGCCAACGGAAAATTTGAGCAAACGGTAGAGACGTTAAACAATCTGATTACGGATTACGTAAAAAATGATGCGACTGCGTTCGTGACATATGACAAGTATAAAGAAGCTGTTGCTGAATTGACTAAATTAGGAACACTGCGTGCCGAGAGCGTTCAAGGACAGCTTGATGGAACGATTCCTTCCACTACGGAAGGGCAAAAAGCGAGTGCGGATAAACGGATTGATGCATCTTCCGTTGACCTAAACAAATTGGGAGATGGTCTCAAAGGAAACGGCATGAGGGGTGGATTCGGAGGCCCAGGGTTCAATCGTAATTCCGGAAATCAAAATCAACAGAGTGAAAAAACGGAGCAATCTGAAACATCAAAATCGGATACATCCCAATAAACTCAGATGTCATTCCGTTTTCCATTGCTAGGTATTTGAGATTACACGAATGTTTGTGCTTTGGTTTTGCCTTAAAACAATATAGAGAGCTACCTTACAAGGTCGCTCTTTTTTTATTTAAAAAACTATTTACAAAGCAAATTAAATTGTGTACAATCAATTTGTAAACAAGTTAAAAGAAAACATGTTCAAAACATATAACAAAAACTTAAATCGGAAGAGGAGAATTTTAATATGAAAACTCTATATGAAACGACAGTTATTAATACAGGTGGACGCCAAGGGATCGTACAATCCCCGGATAACGTATTTATGATGGATGTAGCTACACCCCCTGAACTTGGAGGTCAAGTCACAACAGCGACTAACCCGGAGCAATTGTTCGCAGCAGGATACAGTGCATGTTTTAACTCTGCGTTGGAATTTCAATTGAAAAAGCACAATGTAACGATTGAACGCAGCACAGTATCTGCAACCGTTGCCTTGGTAGCGGACCCGGCAGATGGTGGTGTAAAGCTGGATGTGGAGCTTGAAGTAAAAATTCTCGGTCTGGATGAAGAAACGGCTCAAAAATTTGTGAAACTTGCTCATGAATATTGCCCTTATTCCAAAGCGATCAAAGGTAATGTTAACGTTAAAGTAGAGCAGGCGTAAGCAGACAAGTTTCGTAACGTTTCCTTTAGAATAAAATAAATGCAATAGACAAAAACCTCCGAAGACTCGGAGGTTTTTTTGCCTTAAACTTGCTTCACGTTGAATTAAAGCCTCGCTCTATAATTCAATAAATGTAATAATGTTGAAACTTTGGATGAATATCGCCGTAAATATTCATAAAAGTGCAAACTTATCGAACTAATTCAAATCCTGTAAATGAATTGAGATCACCGAAAGAGAGGTACATGATATGGATTTTAGAGATTTTAACAAGCCGCCAGACTTATCCGAATCACACACACATCAGCAGCGTCATGAGGAGAAATCACAGCAACTCATCTCTGGTGGAGGAAGAAGTATTTGGTGGGAGATCAGCAATTGGCTGATTCTCGGTGGTATTTTGTTCGTTATCTTTTTAGTATTTAAATACGTTTTCTAAGGAAGGCACACAATTGGGCGTTTCCCCATATGATGCACTATTCATTCAGCATTATGGGAAATGGGGAATCCGTGATGGCAAAGGCAAAAGGAAAGAAAGCTCCCGCGTTAAAAAGTGACAAGATGCGTGTATCCATGAAGCTGGTCACATCCGATGTATGTGAACGCTGCAAGACACCTTGCTTGCGCGGGACGGAATATGCTGCACGTATGAGAGAAGGCGGGGCGGTTGGCAAAGGGGTTCCCTGTATCCTCACTCGCCACGTATCTTCATGATACTTCGTCTAATGACGTAGATATAATATGCGACGCCATAGGTTATCCTAAAAAAAGGATAGCCTTTTTTTGTGTTTACCAGAGCGTGGTAAATATTTTGGATAAAAAATGAAAAATGATGAAAAACAGCGCAACTTTGTGGAGCCGTTCGCAGTATAAATCTACAAACAAGCTAACAGCAAGGGAGGGTATATTGACGGGATGAAATGGAAAAGAGTGCTGCTGTGTGTCATGGTATTCTCCTTGCTGGGCGGGTCTTTATTATTTGCGGACTCTGTGAACGAGAAGATTCGTGTGCTCATTAACGGCAAGGAAGCGTCTGACGGTGGTTATTTGATTGATGGGACGACTTATGTACCTGTTAGAGAGGCTGGAGGCATTACTCGGTGGGACAATAGTAACAAGCGAGTAACGGTGATCAAGCCGAACGTACATATTTTTCTGTTCAAGGGAGACACTGTGTTTGGGAACGTCAATGTGGGCAAATTAAAATTTAATGTGTTCTCACAGGTGGATAGTCTCACAACCGATGTGGCTGCCGTGAAAGTTACAATAACGGACCCGAGCGGTCAGGTTAAGGATATTCAGGCACAAGATCTCGCTACGCAGAAGGACAATTTCTGGTTCCGAACGTATGATTTCACTTATGATTTTAGTCGTGCTGGCAAATATCAAGTCGGTTTTCATATTAAAGAAAATGCAAATAGCAACTATGTTCTGGTCGCCGAAAAAATCATTACAGCCTTGAATGATTAAAGGCGAATAGACGCTATCCTTCTAAATTGACCTAGCTCTGTGAACATGTTACGATATGCAAGGTTACACATTTTCTATTAATGAAGCGAGGTATTACAATGAGCGATCACAAACACGAGCATGGAGATAATTGCGGTTGCGGTCACGACCACGATCATGAACACGAAGAGATCCTTCTCACATTGACTGATGAGAACGGACAAGACGTGGAAATGGTTCTGGTAGAAACATTTGACGTGCAAGATCACGTTTATGCACTTCTGCTGGAACGCAACAATCCTGAAGCTGACGGCATCATCCTGCGTATGGAAGAAGAAGACGAGGAAATGGTGCTGTACAATATTGAAGATGAAGCAGAGTGGAACCGTGTTGAAGCGGCATACAACGAACTGGTTGCTTCCCAAGAATAGTCAATCTTTTGGAATATAACATGAAGGCTCCTTGAATTTCAGGGGGTCTTTTGTTGTTGCTTTGGATTGTCAGGCTGGTGCGGAGACGGAGAGTCACCAAAAATGAAAATCAAAAAGGACCAGGTGGTAGACCCAGTCCTTTTCTGTTCAAGCTGTCTCAGACCTGAATGCCATTCTAGAAAATGGCGTCAGCTTCCACGATGACTTTGACGTTCGTAACGCTACGGTCTTCGGGTCCTTTAACGGGCAGTCCAACCTCAACATGATCAATGATATAATCGATGTTTTCTTGCGTAATGACCTCGCCCGGAAGCAGGATCGGAATACCTGGCGGGTACACATAAATGAACTCCGAGATAATGCGTCCAGCGGATTCCTTAAAAGGAATGACCTCAGTATCTCCGTAAAAAGCATCACGCGGGGTCAGCATCAGCTGAGGGATGTCTGGCACTTTGACAACCAGTTCATGCGCCGGATTGACCTGATAATAAGTACGGGACAAATCCTGTAGCGCATTAAGCAAGATATTCACGCTGTCATCTGTATCACCTGGCGTGATAAGGCACAGAATATTGTACATGTCGCTAAGCTCTACTTCGATATTATAATGCTCACGCAGCCAGTTCTCGGTTTCGTAGCCTGTAATGCCGAGATGGCGCACATGAATCGTGACTTTCGTTGGGTCATAATTGAAAGTGGCTTCTGTGCCTAACAGTTCTTTTCCGAAACAGTATAAGCCATCAATGTCATTGATTGTACGCCTTGCAAACTCAGCAAGATCAATCGCCTTTTGCGCAATCTCATGACCATGGAGCGCCAGGTTGCGTCTGGAGGTGTCCAGCGATGCAAGCAATACGTATGACGTGGATGTGGATGTCAGCAGGCTGAGAATGGTCTGTACACGTTGTGGGTTGACATACCCGTTCTTGGTATTCAGATTCAGCACAGAGCTCTGTGTCATCGAACCACCAAGCTTGTGCACACTTGTAGCAGCCATATCGGCTCCAGCGGCCATTGCAGACAGCGGCAGATCCTCATGGAAATGAATGAGTACCCCGTGTGCTTCGTCCACCAGAACAGGCACTTGATAGCTGTGAGCCAGCTCTACGATGGACTTCAGGTCTGTACATACACCGTAATAGGTCGGGTTAATGACCAATAAAGCTTTGGCATCCGGATGGCGCTCAAGGGCACGACGGATCGATTGGATGGTTACACCGTGATCGATGCCAAGGTTAACATCCTGTGCAGGAGAAACAAATACAGGTTTGGCTCCTGAGAAAATAATGGCAGACAGGACAGATTTGTGTACGTTGCGGGGTACGATAATTTTGTCCCCAGGTCCGCATACCGATAGAATCATCGTCATAATCGCACTGCTTGTACCCTGTACACTAAAATAGGTATAATCGGCTCCAAAGGCATCTGCGGCAAGCATCTGTGCTTCCCGAATGACAGCTGTGGGTTGATGCAGGTCATCGAGTGGTGCGATATTGATTAAATCTATGGAGAAGGCGTTATCGCCTATAAATTCACGGAATTCGGTATCCGCTCCCAATCCTTTTTTATGTCCCGGAATATGAAACTGTACGGGATTGAGTGCCGCGTGATCTTTCAAAGCGGTAAACAGCGGCGTACGGTGGTGATTCATCAGTGCTGTCACAACCCTTCCTAAGTAAAATGGTAAACAAAGATGAGTATAGCAAAATAAGCACTGAATGCAAGCGGTATGAACGACAAATTTTTGAATTGGTGAGATTTGCTTGTCATGCCCCCGGTTACACTATGTGTAGAGGAACGGTAAATGAACCTTGAAAGGGGAAAAAGAATGCAAACCGACATCAAACCAGCCAAGATCTTAAGATCGCCTTTTTTTATTGCGATGTGGCTGACACTTTTTCTAGTGGAGATCATCAAGGGGGCACTGCTGGTCGCCGTTCTCCCCGTATATATGGACAATATTCTGGGGTTGTCTGCTGGCGTTATCGGCGTAGCATTTGCTCTTCAATATCTGGGGGATAATCTGTTCAGAGCCCCTTCAGGCTGGGCAGCAGAACGAATCGGTTTCCGCGCCACGATGGTAACGGCTCTGATCTGTACTTTGATTGCCGTGATCATGATTCTTTTTCTCAAAAGTGCAGTTGGACTATCTATGGCTTGTCTCATTCTCGGAATCGGCACGTCACCCCTGTGGCCCTGCGCAATGACGGGAGTAACTGCAATGTCAGGCCCGCAGAATAAAAATGGAACAGCGATGGGTGCGCTGGAAATGGCGGCTTTGGGAGGCACGGGGCTCGGGCCTGTTGGCATGAACTGGCTACTGGAGCGGACCGATCATGATTACCGTACAATCTTCCTAGTTCTGATGGGATGTGCGATTCTGGTCATTCTGGTCGCTATGATTCTTCCGGGCCGCGTTGTGGCTCAGGGGGAACAAGCAACAGGAGCAGGAGATGCTAGAGAAGACCGAATGTCTGCAAATCAGAAATATCCAGCCAAGCCGAATCTTCTTACTCCGTTTATTCGGTTACAACAGAGCGTAAAGCGTACATTACACCGGGTGCGTAGCACACTCAACGTTAATCCGCTGGTCTATCCTGCGCTGTTTATGCAGTCGTTTGTGATTGGTCTTCTTAGCCCTGTCATTACGCTGTATACACGAACAGATCTGAATATCTCACCGAATCTGTACAGCCTGTTGCTCATTGCAGGAGGAGGAATTACCGTCGTTGCACTGCTTCCTGTTGGCAAAATGGTGGACAAGTTCGGCACGAAGCCGTTCCTGAATATCGGGTTTTTAATGGCGGCAGCAAGTTTGTTTGTTTTCTCGACAGTGACAGCCATTCCTGTTGTTTTTGGCATTGTAATGCTTGTCGGCGTCAGTTATGCGATGATTCTTCCGGCTTGGAATGCATTTGTTGCCACACTGATTCCAGAAGGGGAGCGCGGGGCAATTTGGGGATTTTTCCTTACTTTGCAAGGCTCGGGTATGGTTGTAGGTCCGATTGTGTCGGGGTTGTTGTGGGATCACATCAGTCATCCGGCCCCGTTTATCGCGAGCGCTATTGTGATGGCAGGACTTTTCGTCGTTCACTTTGTCTTGGCGCGCAAGCCTTACCGTACCGCACCTACTGGATAGATGAAGGATAGTAAACTAGGAGATCCCTAGACCCTGATCAGGGTTGAGGATCTTCTTTTTTTGATTTTGTCGTGATGCCTGGGAGGTGTCAATTAGTGCAAACGAAGTGAGATATCTCAGCTACACAACACAATGATCATGATTTCGACACTTGTACGATTGGAGCAGAAGAAATTCGGAATTTTTCTGTGCCTTTAGAAAATTAACAGCCTTTTCCTTTCGCGTCCGTTATACGGTGAATTTCCGGGGGCTTGCCCCTGTGCACCTGCGGAAAGCTTCAATTCAGATTCGTATTCCGTGAAAAATAGTCAAATAACCAAGTACCCTTACATAAAATGAAGTATAAAATAGGGTAAGCCGATGTAACACAAGCGCTTGAAACATGAGGCCGGAGCAGATCCGGTACAGATGGAGGGAGTGCCGTGAACAAGAGTTATGAAGTTGAATATTGCAATCTGGAGCTGCGGTTCAACCGTCGGCATATCCAAAATCTAATCAAAGACCTAATTCGTGAGGGGTATTCACTATATTGGAGCGAGGACGAATCCTTCTTTATCCTGTCAGTCCGCACCGGACGTAAGCTGGTAAAGCTCCGTTTTCAACAAACACGCAGTGGGAACTATAAAATGACAGGAGATTATCTGATCAAGGATGCCAAGCTCGCAGAGTGGTTGGAGAAACTGATTGGCGATACACGCGGGCATGCTGTGGTGAAACGCTTCAAAGATCAGCAAATGACGGTGGAGAATATTCTGTTTGGTGAAGTCATTCGTCTGGTGGAAGTGTCGGGATTTAAGCAACGGGTTATTTTTCAAAAAGAACCTGCGCCTACGGCGGAAGAGATGGAAGAAATGTTCCTCTCGCGCGAAGGCGAAGAACGGCTGATGCTGCTGCGTATGGAGATCGATGATGAACTGGAGCGCCTGTATAATGCTGTACAGATCGATAATACAGAGAAGGCCAATGCCTGCCGTGAAGCACTGCAGCGATTGTCCGGGCATCTGCTGATGCTGGAAGGATGAGACAAAGCGTGTTTGAGCATCGTTTTTGTTGAAAGGGGCTGTTCCCAAAGGTCATTAACGGACTAGGGGCGGCCCCTTGATATGTAGAGGGAATGTTAGTTTTGGATTCTGAATCTCTGGACTTGTACTTTTCCGCTCGTCTACGGACGCTGAGGATCAATAATGGAATAGTCCGAACTGTCTACATGAGTATCAAATTCCACAATCCCTTGTTCCAGGATTAGATCTGCCTCATCTGGGGTGATCGGAATGACCCACAACAGAGGGACTGTCTCCTGACCAATTTGAATAAGTTCGAGAGCTTCCTTTTCTCCCCGCAATTCGTCAATAAGTAAGGCAGTCGCATTCCATTCTGTGGGTGCTAGCGTACTTGATTTCATCACACGCGGGATATCCGAATCTGGAGCATTTTCGATATGATGCGTAATGATATCTGCCAAGTAGGTGTTGACACGTTCTACACTTACACCGCCTAAATCGGAAGGTAGCGCAAGCATCCACTCTGCGGAGACTTGTTCCCCCGAAGGTCGGATAGCTTGAGATAAACCTACAGTAACAAATCGGGAGATCTCTGATTGCGACGTTGCAGGGAAATAATAGATTTCCACATGGACGTTGCGCTCTGTTTTAGAAAGTACGATTCTGCTCTCAGGCATACCCCATTCATTCATATACGTTCCCAAAAGAAAAGTTCTACGGATATCCAGTGAAAACCGTTCTTCGTTTGAAAGCTGCTCATAGCTCATTCACAAGTTCCTCCACTCTGATGGTGATTCATTACTCTTACTATAATAACGTATTTTATGAAAATACGATGAACACCTTTGCTGATTACAGCGATTTCCCGCTATCCTGCTCGGGTGGAGGGTTCACTTTCATACATAAAACCGTTAAAATGGGTGTATTGTTGAGATTTTTTTTCAATAAAATTAATTGGAGTAAAGGATGGAGGACCAGATGACAAAACAACAAATCGGCGTAATCGGCCTGGCAGTCATGGGTAAAAATTTGGCCTTTAATATTGAAAGCAGAGGATTTTCAGTATCGGTATTCAACCGTTCCCCAGAGAAGACACATGACCTGCTGAAAGAAGCCGAGGGTAGAAACCTGACAGGTGCATTCTCCATTGAAGAATTCGTAGCCTCCCTGGAATCCCCGCGCAAAATTCTGATCATGGTACAAGCAGGTAAAGCTACAGATGCTACTATCGAGCAATTGCTTCCTCATTTGGATGAGGGCGACATCATCATCGACGGCGGAAATGCCTATTTCCCTGACACGGTTCGCCGCAGCAAAGAACTGGAAGACAAAGGCATTCGCTTTATCGGTACAGGCGTATCTGGCGGTGAAGAAGGTGCACTGAAAGGACCTTCCATTATGCCAGGCGGACAAGAAAGTGCTTATAAACTGGTGGAACCGATCCTGACGGCGATCTCGGCCAAAGTCGGTGACGACCCATGTTGTACATATATCGGACCAGACGGTGCCGGACACTACGTTAAAATGGTGCATAACGGTATCGAATACGGTGACATGCAATTGATTGGTGAAGCCTATCACCTGCTGAAATCGGTACTGAATGTATCGGTAGAGGAATTGCATCAAATTTTCACAGAGTGGAACCAAGGCGAACTCGACAGCTACCTGATCGAGATCACAGCGGATATCTTCTCCAAATACGATCCAGAAACAGGCAAACCAATGGTTGATGTTATTCTGGATGCCGCTGGACAAAAAGGAACAGGCAAATGGACAAGCCAGAGCGCGCTTGATCTCGGCGTACCACTGTCCATGATTACGGAATCCGTATTCTCCCGTTTCTTGTCGGCGATGAAAGACGAGCGTATCGCTGCAAGTAAAATCCTGAGCGGACCTAAGGCAGAAGCGTTCTCCGGTGACAAAAAAGCGTTCATCGAGAGCGTGCGCAAAGCGCTGTTCGCAAGTAAAATCGTATCTTACGCTCAAGGCTTCGCACAGATGCGTGCCGCATCTGACGAATATGGCTGGGATCTGAAATACGGCAACATCGCGATGATCTTCCGCGGGGGTTGCATTATCCGTTCACAGTTCCTGCAAAACATCAAGGAAGCATACGACAAAGATGCAGCCCTGAAAAACCTGCTCCTTGATCCATACTTCCAAAACATCGTGGAATCCTACCAGGATGCATGGCGTGAAGTGGTAGCCGTTGCGGTGAAACAAGGTATTCCGGTACCAGGCTTCTCCAGCGCGTTGTCTTACTACGACAGCTACCGTACAGAACGTTTGCCGGCAAACTTGCTGCAAGCACAACGTGACTACTTCGGCGCACACACATTCAAACGTGTCGACAAAGAAGGAAGCTTCCATCACAACTGGATGGAGTAGTATTCGAATCATAGCATGTAAAGAGGGACTTGGAGGATCGGTTTAAACCGACAACCACCAGGTTCCTCTTTTTTCATACGATAAGAGAAACTAAAAGTCTGTTGAGTAACATTAATGAATGAAGATCATTGGGAGAGGAGGGACAGTATATACGGTCGTGGCTCGAAAGGAAGCTTGGTACAAGCATGGCCTTCCCCCGTTCGCAGGGCTGTGTTATGATAGGACAAAAGTGCTCACGAAATGCTTGAATTAAAGGAGTGTACACCTTGAGCAAGTCTAAAAATATTATTCTCATTGGCATGATGGGAACGGGCAAATCAACTGTTGCTGATATGCTTTCTCATGAGCTGGGATACCGGTTAATCGATGTGGATGCCGCGGTTGAACAGGAGGAAGGCTGTACCATCCCGGAATTGTTTTCGGGCAAGGGAGAAGCGTACTTTCGTGACGTAGAGAACCGGGTGTTGTGCACGGTCCTTAAAAACGAAGGACAGGTCATTGCAACTGGAGGCGGGGTCGTACTTCGTACGGACAACTGTGAATCGATGTCAGCGAATGGCTGGGTTGTTGCCCTAACCGCAGACCCTGAGGTCATTGTGGAACGTGTGAGCGGGTGTGATAACCGTCCACTACTTGCAGGTAATGCCGAGGAACGCATTCGCACGATAATGGAAGAACGCAAAGATGCATATCGTTTTGCGGATTACACGGTGGATACTACTGCGTTGTCTGCGGCCGAAGTGACTCATTTAATTTTAGCGCATTACCGCGTCTAAGCTTGTTATCATCGAAGTTGAACGAGAGAGGAAGATTGAAAAACGGGCCATGTGGGCCCGTTTTGGGAAAGGCAGAGTGTGTGCTCCATTGGAAATTAACACTTTGAAAGGTTCGCCAGCGATAACAATGGCCCTAACTTTTTAATCTTCTTGTTGCCACTCCAGCATACCGCCGACCATATTGGTACAGCCGTTGTATCCAAGCTGTTGCAGATATTCACAAGCTCGTTCACTGCGATAACCGCTACGGCAGATGATCACGATCTCACCGGACTTATCAATCTCCGACAAGCGATCTGGAATCTGTCCCAGTGGAATATGTTTGGCACCGGCAATCATGCCTTGCGCGACCTCTTCGTCCTCGCGGACGTCTATCATCTGTAGCTTCTCCCCCGCTTGTAAACGGCGACGTAGCTCGGATGGTTGAATTTCTGCGATTTGTGTCATATTCAGGTCCTCTTTTCTATATGGACTTAACGCCTATAATGATACCCAAGGGAACCAGGGGATGTCAATTTGGCCTTACAGAGACTCACTAAAACCATTTATGCAGCTTCACTATTACAATCAATAAAAGGAGAATATCATCCATGGACGTTATTGTTAACCCTACCCCTAATTTGAACGGGGAAATCGGAGCTTTGTCCTCCAAAAACTACACCACCCGTTACCTGCTGGCCGCTGCGCTGGCGGAAGGAACAAGCACGATTCATTTTCCGGCACATAGTGAGGACAGCGATGCGATGCGCAGATGTATTCGCGATCTGGGCGCTGTGCTGGAAGAAGACGACAGCAAAATCGTCATTCAAGGTTTCGGAAGCCACCCCCGTGATGTACGTGAATTAAACGTAGGCAATGCCGGGGCAGTACTTCGTTTCCTGATGGGGGTTACCGCACTATGCCCTGAGGTAACTTTTGTGAATACATACCCTGATTCACTGGGTAAACGGCCGCATGATGATTTGATTGATGCACTTGGTCAAATGGGGGTACAGGTAGAGCATCAGCAAGGACGACTGCCGATTACAATTAAAGGCGGTCAGGCCAAAGGCGGACATATTCGCGTGTCTGGTTCTGTAAGCTCTCAGTATTTGAGCGCCTTGCTGTTTGTTACTCCGTTGCTTGCTGAAGACAGCACAATTGAGGTTCTGAATGATTTGAAATCCAAAGTGGTCATCGGTCAGACGCTGGAGGTTCTTGAACAAGCAGGGATCATCATCCACGCAAGCGATGATTACATGTCCTTCCGTGTACCTGGCGGACAGGCATACAAGCCAACAACGTATACTGTGCAAGGGGATTACCCTGGCTCGGCTGCCGTACTTGCTGCCGCAGCAGTTACACAGTCTGATGTGAAAATTCTCAGGCTGATGGAGCAGAGCAAGCAAGGGGAACGTGCCATCGTCGATGTGTTGCGTATGATGGAAGTGCCGCTCACTCATGAGAATGATGTGGTTCATGTTCAAGGAAATGGCCGATTGAAGGCGGTTGAATTCGACGGAGATGCGGCTACGGACGCCGTATTGGCTATGGTAGCGGCAGCAGTATTTGCGGAAGGGACGTCACGGTTTTATAATGTAGAGAACCTGCGTTACAAGGAATGTGACCGAATTACGGATTATTTAAATGAACTCCGCAAGGCCGGAGCGAACGTCGAAGAGCGTCAGGCTGAGATTATCGTACACGGGCGTCCGGAAGGTGTCGAGGGCGGGGTAGAGATTAATGCTCACTATGACCACCGTGTCATTATGGCGCTTACTGTCGTGGGTCTGCGAGCCAAGCAGCCTATCCGAATTCGGGATGCACACCATGTAGCCAAGTCATATCCGCAATATTTTGATCATTTGCAGGCGCTTGGCGCCTCGGTTCAGTGGGTAAAAGAGTAAATTAACACGTTAAGCAGAAAAGGATGGTGCTTGAACATGGAATTTAACAACCCTACTCGAGAAGAAATTGGACACATTTTGCGCAATGCAGGCAACATCGCTGTTGTCGGCTTATCGGACAAATCAGATCGTACCTCGTATATGGTCGCGGAAGCGATGCAGAGCAGAGGATACCGCATTATCCCTGTTAATCCGCAAGCACAGGGAGAGATTCTTGGCGAGAAGGTGTATGCCACACTCGCAGATATCCCCGAGCCTGTAGATATTGTTAATGTTTTTCGGCGTGAGGAGTTCTGCGCGGAAGTCGCTCGTGAAGCTGCTGCGATCAAGGCCAATGTATTATGGCTTCAACTCGGCATTCATAACGATGAGGCTGTCCAGATTGCGGCAGAGAACGGCATGACTGCAGTCACCAATCGTTGTATCAAGGTAGAAGATTCCATCGTTCTGCGCGGCGCTGGCCGCGGCTAAGAGGCCATGCTGTCGTCATGAATTCGTTCTTGGCATCGCATATCCAATTCAGGATTGTAATGAACATCCCGCGTCTTTTCTAAGACACGGGATTTTTCCTGTTAAACATGATGCTTTTGCTTTGACAAAATGCTGTGTAAAGCTTACCATCTAGGATAGAAAGGAGAGGTCGCCATGAATTGGCTCGGATCCTTGCAGCAGCTCGGAAGAGCGGTTATGCTGCCTACAATGGTCCTGCCCGCTGCTGCCATTTTGCTCAGTGTGGGCAGTCTGCCCTGGGACGCCTGGGGAATGAGAGTTGTTGGTGATGTGTCTACCGTGGCCGGACACGGTATTTTTTATTTTTTGCCGTATTTGTTCGCTGTCGGTGTGGCGCTGGGGCTCTCCAACCAGGCCGGTCAAGCTGGACTTGCAGCGCTGGCTGGTATCGTTATCTATGATCAGGTTACCCGAAATTTCGGGGATGGCACGGTGCAACCTGCATCATTAATTGGAATTATACTCGGTGCGTTAGCCGGTGGAATGCATAATCGGTTCAAAAGTATCAAACTGCCTGAAATCTTGCAATTTTTCGGCGGATCAAGGTTTGTTTTGCTTATCGTCGGACTCTGTTCGGCTCTTTTTTCCTGCTTTATGTTATGGCTTGCTCCGGTTCTGCAACATGGCCTGAATTCCATTGCAACATGGGAATACAGTCTTGGCGGTTTCGGATTGTTCATCTATGGTGTGTTATACAGGGTGCTGGTTGCTTTTGGGCTTCATCATCTGCTGAATAACGTATTCTGGTTCCAGCTAGGAACCTATGAAACGCCGAGTGGCAATATTGTGCAAGGGGATTTACCACGTTTCTTTGCTGGTGATCCGTCAGCTGGATTTTTTATGGCTGGACTTTTCCCGATTATGATGTTTGCTATCCCTGCGATTGCATTTGCCATTATTCAAGAGGCCAGGGAAGATTTAAAACCAAAAATCAGAAAAACGTTTCTGACTTCTGCATTGGTTTGTTTTTTAACAGGGGTGTCCGAGCAGATCGAGTTTGCTTTTCTTTTCGCGGCGCCGTATCTGTTTATCGTACATGCAGTGATGTCCGGGGTGGCTATGTGGCTAAGTTATTGGCTAGATATAAGGCATGGTTTCTCATACTCGGCTGGCGTTATTGATTACATACTCAATTTCCATCTGTCTGAGAATGCTTGGAAGCTCATTCCGATTGGCATACTATATGGGTTGGTCTATTATTTTCTGTTCCGCTGGGCGATTCGTACGTTCAAAATTCCGACACCAGGGCGAGAAGAAGGGTCTATGCTGGAAGATTGGGTTGGAAATATCCCTTATCAAGCCCCGTTGATTCTCGAAGCATTGGGCGGGAAAAGCAACATCGTGCAGGTGGAGGCATGTATTACACGCCTGCGTCTGACGGTTCACGATGATCGGTTGATCGATACGGGTGCAATGAAGAATCTGGGTTCTGCTGGACTGATCAAGCTCGGCGGTGGTAACGTGCAGGTTGTATTCGGCACCTATTCCGAACTGATTCGGGAAGAGATTGCGAAGTTGCTGGAACGGGATTTGCAACAGGTACTGTTCGCAGCACCTGTGCAGGGGAAAATGCTCCCGATTGAGGAAGTTCCAGATCAGATTTTTGCAGCCAAGCTCGTTGGAGACGGTGTTGCTTTTGTACCGGAGCGAGGAGAACTGGTGTCGCCTGTCTTTGGAACGATCATGCATTTGTATCCGACGATGCATGCCCTAGGCATTTCTACACGAGAGGGACTGGAGGTTCTGCTTCATATCGGGATCGATACCTCACAGCTGAAAGGGCATTTTGAAGCGTTTGTGCAAGAAGGCGATACGGTTGAGCCTGGACAACTGCTGATCAAGTTTGATCTAGCCGTACTACGTGAACAAGCTGCGTCACTCACGACTCCAATGGTCATTACGAATCCGGATCGTGTAAAATCATGGAGTTTTGCTCCATTCAAGCAAGTGAAGAAAGGTCAGGCATCCGTCATGTCCGTGGTGCTCTATGACAGGAACGTTGGAGGGGTAGAATGAAGATACAAGGCATCAATGGAGCTGCAGGCATCGCCATCGGCAAAGCATTTGTCCTGCCCAGCTGGGAATGGGATCTACCCGACCAGAAGATGGATTCGGTGGATCTTGCCCAGGAATTCGAACGGCTGTACGAGGGGATACGGACATCGAAGGATGAGATCGAATATATCAAAAATGAGTTCAAAGAAGTTGTAGGACCTGAGGAATCCAGCATCTTTGATGCGCATCTGGCGATTCTGGAAGATCCGGTTTTCATGAATGAGATCCGCGGCATTATTGAGCGTCAGTATAAGGCGGCAGAGGTGGCGGTAAAAGAGGCGATAGACCACTTTGTCACCATGTTTGACCTTCTGGAAGATGAATATATGAAGGAGCGGGCGATCGATATCAAGGATGTCGGTAACCGCCTGCTTAAACATCTTCTGGGTGCACCTGAGATTACGTTACCTTCAGATACACAACCTTACATTCTCGTTGCTAAAGAGCTGTCACCGTCTCAATTGGCGCATTTAAATCCAAGCTATGTTTTGGGTATTGTTACGCTTATTGGAGGTAAAACGTCTCACTCGGCCATTATGGCACGTGCACTCGGGATTCCTCTCGTTTCCGGATTGGAAGCGAGTCTTGGCATGCCGGTCGAAACAGGGGACATGCTTGTCGTTGACGGTGATAATGGGTTGGTATTCACAGACCCGGATCGCAAAACCATTGAACGTTACACGATGCTTCGCAACAAGGAGATGCAGAAAAAAGAACAGTTGCAGGTGCTTGCCACCGTAGATGCGGTGACCAAGGATGGATCTGTGCTGAAGCTTGCTTCCAACATCAGCTCCGTGAAGGAGCTTGATCTGGCTTTGAAACACGGAGCCAAAGGTGTAGGTTTGTTCCGCACTGAATTCCTGTATATGGATCGTTCGACCTTCCCTGGAGAGCAGGAACAGTATGAGGTGTACCGGCTTGTTGCCGAGAAAACAGCTGGACAGTCGGTTGTGATTCGCACACTCGACATTGGGGGCGACAAGGAGCTCGATTATTTTGAATTACCGGAAGAAGATAATCCGTTTCTGGGCTATCGAGCCATTCGAATCAGTTTGGATCGCAAGGATCTGTTCAAAACGCAGCTGACGGCCATTCTACGCGCAAGCGCAGCGGGCAATGTGAAAATTATGTATCCCATGATCTCATCGGTTGAGGAGTTGCAACAAGCCAACGAAATCCTTCGGGAAGCGATGGCTGATCTGGATGAACGGGGCTTGGCCTACGATGCAAATATTCAGGTAGGCATCATGATTGAGGTCCCTGCTGCCGTGATGATTGCAGATCTGCTTGCGGAAGAAGCAGATTTCTTCAGTATCGGAACGAATGATCTGGTACAGTATGTGCTAGCAGTAGACCGAATGAATGAACAGATTGCTCATATGTATCATCCGTATCATCCGGCTGTGCTGCGTATGCTACGAGCGACCGTAGACGCAGCACATACGGCTGGGATTGACGTTAGTGTGTGTGGTGAGATGGCAGGGGACGAGCGCTCCATTCCGCTATGGCTGGAACTCGGGATTCGTCATCTCAGCATGTCTCCGCAATCCTTGCTGCGCGTGAAGCATAGAGTTTTGAATACTACGGCTGCTGATGCGAAGGAGGAGGCACGCAAGTGTTTTACCCTCAGAACGAGCAGTGAAATTGAACAGCGTTTGCAGATATTTAATGATGCGAGCGGCAGTCCTGACGATCAGAGCGGATCAAACGCATCTTAAAGTAAACTGACTGCACGCATTAGTAGACGAGCAATACCTTTAAATTAATATATTCACTTTTGTACCACTTTTTCCAAAAGATATAAAAACCGCCATGCATAGGATTGCATGGCGGTTTTTACTTTATTTTCGTTTTAGCTCGCTTTTATTTGGTAGCTTTTGCAGCGAGTGCATCACAGAAAGCTTTTCCATAAGGAGGGAGATCCGGTGGACGACGAGCGGAGATGATATGCCCATCCACGACAACGGCTTCATCTTTCCATATCGCACCTGCATTCTCCATGTCGTCCCGAATGCCTGGCGTTGAGGTTACGGTGACTCCGTTCAAAATTTTGGCAGAGATGAGTACCCAGCCTGCATGGCAGATTTGCCCGATCGGCTTGTGGTCTGCATGCATCTCTTTTACAAGCTCCAGCACTTTGGGGTAGCGCCGTAGTTTATCTGGAGCCCATCCTCCCGGCACCAGTATTCCATCATAATCGGAACTGCTGAGCTCACCGAAACTGTATTCAGCGGTAGCAGGAACACCATATTTGCCGACGTATGTTTTTCCTTTTTGCTCGCCAGCCAGATGCACTTCGGCACCTTCTTCACGGACGCGGTATACCGGGTACCACAGCTCCAGATCTTCAAATTCTTCATCAACCAGTGCGATGACTTTTTGACCTGATAATCTCATATATGAACTCTCCTTCGATAATGAATTTGGCAGATCGCGTCTTATATTGTACCAGATTTGCTAATTGGCTTCCTAATTTAAGTATGTTTAAGTACAAGTTCTCATCTGGATAGAACGATTTCAAACCAACCCGAGCCTTCATTCGACAACCTTCATCTGGTGACAGTGGTAATTTGTGCAACCTTTAGTTTACAGCAGGATTTAGGCGGAAATAGGTCGAATGGTACATACATAGAGAGTAAAGAACGAATGAGGTGATGGTTGTGCGCAAGTCGTGCAGATGTGGACATGTAATGGAATTGGAATTAAGAACGGTCGTATACGCCAAGAAGGTAGAAATTCGTAATGTACCTGTTTTTGCGTGTGCAGACTGTGTATCATACGAGGTGTTGCAGCCGGTGAAACCGGATTTGACAGAATGTATTAGCAAACTGGGTGAACAGCCCGTGAAGCAGGATGTCTCTTTTGGGGAACAGAATGAACTGGCTGACCTGCTTCACGAGCAGCTTCTGGCCTGGCCGGAGGCCACGGATCAAGAAATGGAATACCGAATGAAAGAGGCGGTAGAGGCACGAATCAATCTATTGCTCGATATTATGAGCTACGCACACAAAGCGGAAGACAAGGCGTGGATTGAGGATACGGAGCGCAGACTGGCACAGTTGTCGGGTTTTGTATGGCAGGCGCATTTCTCAAATGCCGTCTAGTTTTGACGTGTAGAATGCTTGTTTTCATGAAAATTGGATTTTTTGCTCACTTTTTGTTAAGATATCGAAGAGTGAAAACGCTCAACAAGGCGTTATTGCTGATTAAGGGGGATGTATAACGAATGGCTGACATGACTAAAATGACAAGTATTGAACAGCTAAACTCCGCTGTGCAGGCGACGGAGGATCAACCCTTGCTTCTGTTCAAGCATAGTACCCGCTGTCCAATCAGCGCACATGCTTATCAGGAGATGAATGATTATCTGCATAACTCTCCGAATGAAAGCGTGAAATATGGCATCATCTATGTGGTGGAAGATCGTCCGGTATCTAACGAAGCAGCTGAGAGACTGGGTGTTAAGCACGAATCTCCCCAAGTTATTTTGGTCAAAAAGGGAAATCCAGTATGGCATACTTCCCATTCAGAGATTACCAGTAAGATGCTTGCTAACACTTTAAGTGAGTCCTAGAGCCTATTTTAATTGATTAATGCAATAATTTGTCGTAATATAAATCTTAATGAAAATGGAATGAAAATTTACTGGTAATGGAGCGAAGTACTGTGACGGTAACCATTTATGATGTGGCACGTGAAGCTGGAGTGTCTATGGCAACGGTATCACGGGTAGTCAACAATAACCCTAATGTCAAACCGCAAACGCGGAAAAAAGTATACGAAGCAATTGAACGACTCGGATATCGTCCGAATGCGGTAGCCCGTGGTCTGGCGAGCAAAAAGACAACGACAGTTGGAGTCGTTATTCCGGACATTTCGAACTCCACCTTTGCGGAGATTGCCCGCGGAATCGAAGATATTGCGAATATGTACCACTACAATATCATTCTGTGTAATGCGGACAAAAAGAAAGAAAAAGAAATTCGTGTTATCAACACCCTGCTGGAGAAACAAGTGGATGGACTGCTCTTCATGGGCGGTACGGTAACGGATGAACACATTCAAGCGTTCCAGTCTGCAGCAGTTCCAATCGTATTGTGCGCAACAAGTGATGAGAAGGGCACATTCCCTTCTGTTGATATTGATCATGAAGCAGCTGCGTTTGATGCTGTCAACACACTCATTCGCCACGGTCACAAAGAGATCGCGATGATCAGTGGAACGTTGCAGGATCCGGCTAACGGGTTTGCACGTTTCCAAGGGTACAAGAAGGCACTGGAAGCAGCGGGTATTGAATATCAAGAGGATCTGGTACGCATCGGTAACTATCGTTATGAATCCGGTGTGGAAGCGATGAAATACTTCCTTGGACTCAAGAAAAAACCGACTGCGATCTTTGCTGCAACAGATGAAATGGCGATTGGTGCAATTCACAGCATTCAAGACGATGGATTGAAAGTACCGGATGACTTCTCCATCATTAGTGTGGATAACATTCGTATGGCTTCCATGGTGCGTCCACAGTTAACAACTGTTGCACAGCCGATGTATGATCTGGGCGCGGTAGCGATGCGTTTGCTGACCAAACTGATGAAGAAAGAAAATGTGGAAAATCCAAGAGTGATTTTGCCGCATGAAACCATTCTTCGTCTGTCTGTAAGTCACGCGGGTTAATTGACTATTTTATTAAGTAAGCGAAAGGGAGATTCAATTCTCTCTACATAGATATTGATTGTGCAGGAGCTCCGGAAACGGAGCTTTTGTGCTTAAAACGGCTTGGGTAATGACATGATCTCACATACAGAACGGGAACAGGGAGGATACAACAGTGCGTGAAACGATAGGAATTATGGGTGCTATGGATGAGGAAGTGGAACTTCTGCTTCAGGGCATGAAACAACTTGAAACGGTGAAGCAGACAGGGATTACGTATGTCGCCGGTGAGTGGCTTGGCAAGCAGATTGTGGTATGCAAGTCAGGCGTAGGGAAAGTAAATGCGGCGGTAACTACGCAGATTCTGATTGATCGTTTTCAGGTGAATCGAGTGATTTTTACAGGTGTGGCAGGAGCGGTTCATCCCGAATTGAACATTGGCGACATGGTTATTTCTTCAGTGTGTGTGCAGCACGACATGGACGTAACGCCACTAGGATTCGAACGTGGAGTGATACCGTACCAGGAGACATCGGCATTCCCGGCAGAGCCTGCGTTAATCTCGCTTGCTGAAGAAGCATGCAAGGCGCAGGGCGCTCAATATCGGATTGGCAAGGTGTTGTCGGGTGATCAGTTTATTGCCAGCAAGGAAACCGTAAACATGCTCTATAGAGAGATGGACGGAGCTTGTGCAGAGATGGAAGGGGCTGCGGTGGCTCAAGTATGTCACATGAACCGTGTACCCTTCGTTGTGCTACGTAGCATGTCTGACAAGGCAGACGGTTCTGCACATGTGAATTTTGCCGAGTTTACGGTGCAGTCTTCTCAGCGTTCCCATCGTATTGTTGAGCACATGCTTGAACATATGTGATTCGAAACACGTGACTTACCCGCAATGAGACACGAATAAATCGAAATGAGACACCAATAAACCGCCTCACAGATGCATTTTCCGTTTACGATGGAGAATGATCTGTAAGGCGGTTCTTTTATGTATTCAATTCGCGATTCGTACCTTTTATCTTTTTCTTTAATACATAAACCGATGACGAAAGCGGACACGGTCAAACTGTTCCTCCGAGGTCATGGGTACTTGACTGCCGATCCGAACCATAAGGCAATTCGCAGGATGGGAGCAGATTTCAGGATCATCTGTCGCGTACCAGGTCATATCAATGTTTTGCATAAGCCGCTCCATCATTTTGCGATAATCCCATACCGATAGTCCGCTGCCTTTCAAGTCCCAGTGCCAGTAATACTCTGTCGTGAAGATAATGTAGTTCTCCATATACGTATCTTGCATCGCAGTAAGGAGCATTTCACGGCCTACACCAAGAGAGCGATACTCGTCTGCGACTTCGATGGCTCCAAGCTCGATTAGGTCTGTCATGTTGCCCTCGGACCAGCGTTCACACTCATCTGCGTAGTGAAAAGTAACGTATCCGATGATGATATTATTCTCATGGGCAATTATAATTCGCCCTTCGGGTAAGGCAGCAATCTCAGCAATGGCTTCTTGTTGCTCTGTTGGGCGCCGAAAGGCATCCAGATCGGAGTGAAACGTCAATTCCATAATCTGTTCAGCGGGCACGGGCCCCTCAACCGTAATTCGGTGGTCGGACTTGAAAATGGAACGTATATGATGCTTCTTGATATGCTCCATGGTTCATACCCCTCTCTCCCCCTACTTATAGCAAAAAACCAAAAAAATGAAAAGCCGTAGACGATGTTTGATCCAATTTGCTATAATTGCGTTGACAAAAAATGTTCACAATTCAACACCGTTTGAGTGCATCGGTTGGGTCAGGCAAGTACATGACGAGAAGTTCTCTCTACTAATGTAAGCGCTAACTGGAAGTTCAGTCAACACAAAGGCAATACGAATGAACCCTGAAGGGAATCGAAATGTCGAGTTGAAGGAGGCTGGCAAGCATGAGTCAAGCACATAATGAGATGCTGCAAACGGTGGTGTCTGAATCGAATCTGGGTGATTATACAGAAGCAAGAAGCCGGTTCGATTGGGAAACGGTAGAAAGGCACTTTACGTGGCACGCCAGCGGCAAAGTGAATATGGCACATGAGGCGATTGATCGCCATGTCCTGGAAGGCAGAGGTGGGAAGACAGCCTTGCTCTACAGCGATGCTTCTCGTGAGGAAGCTTACACTTTCGCAGATTTGAGCGAGCAGTCGAGTCGTTTTGGTAATGTGTTGCGTAAATATGGCGTAGCTAAAGGAGATCGTGTTTTTATTTTTATGCCACGAAGTCCTGAGCTGTATTTCAGTTTGCTGGGAATTTTGAAAGTGGGCGCTGTAGCGGGTCCTTTATTCGAGGCCTTTATGGAAACGGCGGTGAAGGATCGGCTGGAGGACAGCGGAGCGGTAGCGCTTGTGACAACGCCGGAGCTTCTGGGACGGATCAAACGTTCCGAATTACCAGAGCTGAAACATATTTTTGTTGTTGGTGGCGGCCCACAGTCTGAGGATGGACTGATTGATTTTGATGCAGAGATGTCTGTGGCTTCAGATGATATGGAGGTAGAATGGCTGACGCGTGAGGATGGACTGTTGATTCATTACACCTCGGGTTCAACAGGGAAACCGAAGGGTGTGTACCACGTTCAGAATGCGATGATTCAGCATTATTATACAGGTAAAGTTGTACTTGACCTGCGAGAAGATGATATATATTGGTGCACAGCCGATCCAGGTTGGGTAACAGGCACGTCGTATGGCATTTTCGCCCCTTGGCTTAACGGGGTAACAAATGTGATTCGTGGGGGACGTTTTAGTCCGCAGGACTGGTATAGCACAATCGAGAAAAACAAAGTAAGTGTATGGTACAGTGCCCCTACGGCGTTCCGTATGCTTATGGGCGCAGGGGACGAGACGATTGCCCAACATGATTTAAGTAGCTTGCGTCATGTCATGTCGGTAGGGGAACCGCTGAATCCGGAGGTCGTACGTTGGGGGTGGAAAGCGTACGGTCAACGAATTCATGACACATGGTGGATGACCGAGACGGGAGCACAGTTAATCTGTAACTACCCCGGTATGCCGATTAAACCAGGTTCCATGGGACGTCCTTTACCGGGTGTTGAAGCAGCTATTATCGATGATCGTGGACAAGAGCTCCCTCCATACAGTATGGGGAATCTGGCGATCCGCACACCTTGGCCGTCGATGATGGCAAAAATCTGGAATAATCCAGCGAAGTATGAGGAGTACTTCAGACTGACAGGCTGGTATGTATCCGGGGATTCAGCGTACATGGACGAAGACGGATACTTCTGGTTCCAGGGACGCATCGACGATGTCATCAACTCTTCAGGTGAGCGCATTGGACCATTTGAAGTGGAAAGTAAACTGGTAGAGCACCCAGCGGTTGCTGAGGCTGGCGTGATCGGTAAACCCGATGTGACACGCGGAGAGATCATTAAAGCGTTTGTCGCGCTTCGTGAGGGGTATGAGGCGACGCCGGAACTGAAGGAAGAAATCTATCGGTTTGTAAAAGAGGGCCTGTCCGCTCACGCTGCACCGCGTGAGATCGAATTCAAAGAAAGACTGCCGAAGACTCGTTCAGGCAAGATTATGCGCCGTGTGTTGAAGGCATGGGAACTTGATCTGCCAACAGGTGACTTATCCACCATTGAGGACTGAGTAGCTAGCATGTAGAATTAAAAAGGACATGAACATAAACAAAGCCGCATGTCAGTGTATTTACACTGGACATGCGGCTTTTTCATTCGTTTACGATATTGGTTTGTCAACGGGTTTGCCACCCGTATTAAGGCTGATAGTGTATCGCTTCCGAGGATGCGGACTCTCCTACACTGTTGCTGGCAGATACTTTGAACCAACCCCCCGTTGATGAAGGTACACCATAAACCATACTGGTGCCTGAAGTGGTGCCAATCTTGGTGAAGGGGTCCGAACCTGTCTCGCTATAGAAGACAGCGTAGCTCTGCACGCCGTCCGTTTCCGAGTTCGGTGCCCACTGAATACGAAGCCCTTGGGAGAGCGCTGATACGCTCACTTGGCCTGGTGTGCTTGGAGCCGCCGTTGGTGCATTGTTGTTACTGACGGTTTCTCCAGGGGTTACCACCGTACCAGGTACCTCAATAGGCTCTTTGACTTCTGTATCAGGCGCACCAGCGCCTGCACTGCTCACCGTCGCACTTGGAGCAGATTCCTTGCCAGCAACGTCTACGGCAGTAACATAGAATGCAAAGTTGCCACTAGCTGTTGCGTAAGCTGAGAACGATCTGGACTCACCTGTCAGTACAACCTGGCCTTGATTCTGGAATCCGGCACCACCGACTGAACGATAGAGACGATACCCAACAACATCACTTTCAGGTGTAGCATTGAATGTGATGGATGCCCGTTCTCCCGAGATGGAGATGCGGACATTGCCAGGTGCATCTGGAGCTTTGCCGTTATCCTTGCGTGGATCAACCTCAGTTGGCAGATCAGCACCGGCATCCTCAGGCAGATAATATGCAAGCGACTCATGACGACTCATCCGTTTAAATGCATTTTGCAATTCTTTGATGAGATCGGAGATCGGTTTCTTACGCTTGACAACCGTTTTTTCCTTCAACATATCCGCAGGTGTTTCATCACGTGGAATGTAATTTACACCGTTGTAGGTAATATATTTCGCTTTAGCGACAGCATCATCACGGTCCTTCGGAATAAATTTGCTATTGAAAATGTCAGTAACAAATTTATCGGTCAGGGATGTTGGTAGCTTGCCACTGTATGCTGAGACCGTTCTGGTTTCAATACCAGAAGGTTTTTTGAATGAATTAGTAACAAACAGATCCTTCTGTGTTTCGACGACTTCATTCATAATTTTGGCCCAAAGCTGCTGAGCACGTTTGCGTTGTGATTTGTTTTCGAGTGTATTAATCGGCTGTTTATAACCAACCCACACACCGAGCGTAACATCTGGTGTATATCCCTCAAACCAGACATCGGCGTAGTTCTGGGTTGAACCTGTTTTACCGACAATAGGCACACTTGATCTGTACTTGTAGTTTTCCCGTACTTTATCGGCTGTACCTTCTGTTATAACGGTACGTAACATGTCCGTCATAAGATAGGCCGTCTGTTCCGAAAATGCCTGTACAGGCTCGCTTTCGTGTTTGTATACAATATTGCCTTTGGAATCCACAATTTTGCTGATCATATAAGAATCGTTGTAGACCCCTTTGTTAGCAATTGCACCGTAGGCATTTGTTAGTTCTTCCACAGTTACACCATATTGAAGTCCGCCGAGAACACCGGTCTGGGCCTGGTAATCCTGCTTCTGGATCGTTGTAATGCCAAGCTTTTTCGCAAAAGTCCAGGCTTTATCGATGCCAACTTCCTCATTAAAAAGCTTCAGAGCCGGAATGTTCAATGAGTAGTTCAATGCTCTACGAGCGGTTACCAAACCTTGGTAACGGTTGTTCGCATTCTTGGCGATATGGTATCCGCTAGGGCCGTCTTTCAAAATAATTGGCGCATCGTCGATGACGGAGGCCGGTTGAATAAGACCTTCCTCCAGAGCTGGCAGATAAGCCGCAATAGGTTTCATCGTAGAACCGGGCTGACGAATCATTTGAGTCGCATAGTTCATCTGTTCATCCTGGAAGCTTCGGCCTTCAATCATACCGAGGATTGCTCCTGTTTTATGATTGATCAGCATCGCTGCAGTCTGCTCTTTTCCCTTGACAGGATCATCTGCTGAGAAGTTGCTGTTATCTTCGGCAATCGTACGCATCGTTTTGTAGATGTTCTTGTTAATTGTTGTATAGATGCGATATCCGCCTGTGCGAAGCTGTGACTGAGCCTCTTCCAGCAGGGCACTGTTTTCCTTTTGCGATGCCTCGACGTCTGTACTTTTGCCTGTTGCCTTAGTTTTGTCGGCATTCATCTGCTGCATGATAATCTGTGCTGCTTGACGTTCCGTTTCCATCATAAGGTATGGATAAGTGTTATAGGCTTTAATGGTTTTCGGAGCAAGCGAGCTTTTGATATCAAAGGCAAGTGCATTGTTGTATTCCGATTGCGTGATTTTGCCAAGTTCCAGCATGCGGCGCAGAACCAGTTTTTGACGATTGATTGCGCGATCAAATTTATCCTCTACAAAATCGCCTTTACCGTTAAAGGCGGAGTAGGAAGAGGGAGACTGAGGTAATCCAACCAAATAAGCGGCCTGAGCTATATTTATTTTTTCGAGATCATTGATATTAAACAATCCCTTGGCGGCTGCTTTGATTCCGTAAACGTTGTATCCGCTGGAACCATTGCCGAAAGGCACCTTGTTCAGGTAAGCGGTCATAATCTCGTCTTTGGTTAGAAAACGTTCCAGTCGAAGGGAAAGCAAAATTTCCTTTACTTTACGATCTTCCGTACGGTCCAAATTCAGAAATACACGTCTAGCCAATTGCTGCGTAAGCGTACTGCCACCCGTTTGTACTGATTCTTTCAGCACTTTTTGTTTCACGGCACGCAGTGTTCCGCTCATGTCTACACCTTTATGTTCGTAAAAATGATTGTCTTCAATCGAGATCACGGCATCAATAACTTTTTTGGGGATCTGGTCAAAGGTGACCGGACGTCTGTCTTCTTCCGTGCGAAGTTGACCAATCGGACTGCCGTCAGAAAAGTAAGCAAAGCCTGTGATGGAGTTTTCGCTGACTTTTTGTTCAATCAGGGCCCTTGACCGGACAGGTTCGTCTTTGACGATCGAACTGACGTAACCCATTAAAGCACCGCCAACGAATAGTATGCCCATAAATCCAAGGACAACCATCCACATAACGAAGCTACCTAGTTTGCGTGCAAAGCTACGCTTGCGTACAGGCGGATCTTCAGGCTTTTTCTTAGTAACATCAACCATTCAGTGTCTTCCTCCTTTTAACAGCACTAATTATAGCATAAAAAGACCCGTTTGCATGCCTGAGAAATACAAGTAATGGTCGAAATTTGCCAATCTGGAATGGATTATGATATATAGCATGTGATATCGAACAGCATTTCATGAGTTGCAAAAGTAAGGAAAAAGGCTGGAACTGCATGCAAGCAGGCCAGCCTTGAAGTCTATATAGAAAAGAGTGTTTGAAGAAAAATATAGTATCTTAGGCTCATTAGGTTCTGAAACGCTGGATAAGTTCCAACAGTTCTTGTGTGAGGTGTGCCAAAGAAGCGGATGCAGCAGTGATTTCCTCCATAGATGCAAGCTGTTTCTCCGAAGCTGAGGCAACCTGGCTTGCGTGCGCTGCTGTTTCAAGACCAATCGTTTTAAGTTGCTCAAGTGATGAATCGACCTGTCGGGACTCACCTGACATCTGTTTGGCAATGGTGGAGACTTGTGCAATTTGTTGATTCACGTCGGCGATCTGTGATGAGATGGATGAGAATAGCTCACCACTCTCGTTCATTACATCGGCAATGTGAGTCACCTCGGTGCTTCCTTTTTCCATATTTTCAACGATAGCCGAAATCTCTTGTTGAACGGATTGGATCAACGCGGCAATGTCAGCAGCCGATTGTCTGGATTGCTCGGCTAAATTGCGAATCTCTGCAGCTACAACGCCAAAGCCGCGTCCGTGTTCCCCCGCTCGCGAAGCTTCAATAGAAGCGTTGAGGGCGAGAAGATTCGTTTGTCGGCTTACTTCGGTAATCATACCCGTTATATGACCAATCTCTTCCGAGCGCTTTTTAAATTGCTCCAGTGCAGTCATGGAGGATTGGACAGAAGTGTTTGCACTCTCCACCATATGGATAGCTGCCTGCATTTTGTCTGTTCCGTATGAAGTTCGTTCCGTCACTGATTTTGATGTACTACTTACTTCGGCAGCAGCCTCAGCTATTCTTCCGATGCCCGTGGATATTTCGTTCATCGAGCGGGAGGAATGAAGTAACTCCTGAACTTGCTTCTCCGCTTTGTTTGCAACTTCCATTCCGGTAAGTGCCATCTGTTCGGCGGCTTTGCTTGTATCCTCTGCCCCGGCGGTTAATTGTTGCGAAGTTGAACCGACCGATAAGGCATGTTCAGATATAACAGAGATCGTATGGCGTAATGTATTCATCATGTTGTTCATGTGAATGGCCATGACTCCAAATTCATCCTTCGATTTAACAGGCAACTTTTGTGTCAGATCACCATGCGCGAGTTGTCCTGCGACAACATTTACACGGTTCAATTGCTTTACTATGGATATGATGGTGTACGCGACCACACTTGCCAGTAGAAGTACCGCCAATATAGCGATGAGTACAGACCATTTCAAGCTATCATAAAAAGGCTGGAGTATCACGCTTTTGGGTAATGCAGATACTAGATGCCAGCTAGAATCGGAGCCTTGAAGCTTGGCAGGTTCGGCAATAAATAATTCTGGTTTGCCATTGTCAACCGCAGTGTAGAACCCTGTATCATTCGACTGGATCCGCTGAATAAGTGCTTGGGTACTGGAAGAGAGCTCGGCATTCTCTTTGGTCAGTTCCGGTCTTGAGCCGTGCGCAGCAACGTGCCCTTCACTTGTAATCAGCATGGCATAGCCTTGGTCTGGATTCAGAGATGCAATATTTTGCTGGAAACCTTCAATCGTAAAATCGGCCCCAACGATGCCAAGAAAAGCATTGTTCTCATCAAGTAAAGGCAGAACGATGGATACGAGCAAGGTCTCTTTACCAGCAACTTTGTACGTAGTGGGCTCGGACCAATAGATGGTTTTGGTCGCCTTCGGCTGTTGATAGTATTTACTGGTTTCACTGTTTCCCTCATAAGTAGTGAGCGGTTCAAAATGCAAGGAGCTTCCATCCCGGATAACGTAAGGGATAAAACGGCCTGTTTCATCATCGTATTTATCCTTATTCACATGTTCTGCATCTTTGCCGTCAAAGGCATTGGGCTCCCATCCGGTATAAAAACCAAAAACCTTTTCGTCCTTTTTCAAGTATTCTTCCAAAAGCCTTACGATATCTTGACGGCTCAGCGTCCCATTTTTTGAAGCGTCCAGCAGGGTTGTACTCAAACTGTCGAGCGTATTTTTTACCTGGTTGATGTAAGTCATGAATTCGCTAGTAGCTGCACTTGCTGAGTGTTCGGCTACAGCTTCACCATATTGTAGGCTTTTGTCGTATATGGCTTTGGTGTTAAAGGCAATTAATGCGCCGATCGAGCAGAGGAGCACTAATCCGAGCAGTAATCCTAGCTTTACCGCAAGCTTGGTATTTCGAAAAAATGACATGTGTAGCCCCCTAAGTTATCTTTCTATTTTGTGCGTGTTTCGATAAACATATTATCGTTATGTAGAGGCTAGTAATGAAGAGGGTCTGGGGAAGGAGTGAAAAAAAACAACAAAAAAGCAACTGCCGAGGAAATCTCGAACAGTTGCTTTTTTGTTGTGATGCAACGATTAACGGTTGTAGAACTCGACGATTTGTTTTTCATCGATGTCTTGGGACAATTCAGCACGCTCAGGCAAGCGGATGAATTTACCTTCTACAGCTGCTTCGTTGTATTCAACGTATGCTGGAAGATGCGAACGGTTTTCCAAAGCTTCCTTAACGGAAGTCAGACCGCGGCTTCTTTCACGCAAGCCGATTACATCGCCAGTGCTTACTTGGTAAGAAGCGATATCGACTTTTTTGCCGTTTACAGTTACGTGACCGTGTGCTACCAATTGACGCGCTCCAGCGCGGGAGTTAGCAAAGCCAAGACGGTAAACGAGGTTGTCAAGGCGGCACTCAAGCAAGAACATGAAGTTCTCACCGGCAATACCTTGCATTTTTTGCGCTTTGGAGAACAATGTGCGGAATTGTTTTTCACCCAAACCGTACATGTGGCGCAATTTTTGTTTTTCTTGCAACTGCATACCGTAGTTGCTCATTTTTCTGCGTTGGTTAGCTCCGTGCTGACCTGGAGGGAAAGGGCGTTTCAATTCTTTGCCTGTTCCGCTCAGGGAAATGCCGAGGCGACGGCTTAATTTAAATTTAGGACCAGTGTAACGTGCCATGTTTAAAGTAGCTCCTTTTTAGTTAAAGTTCATATAGGGCTCTGTTTGCGCTCCAATTTGTTGATGCGGGCTTGGCCTCGCATAGAACGATCAGGAAAGTTCAGCCGCTGTCCTGAAAGCAACAAAAAGAATGAGGGTGACACAACCGGTAATGCCCAAATTTAAAGACCGTATTAGTAGTCTTCATCAACAATTTATTCTACATTCTGAGAGGAGTAAAGTCAAGCAATACATAAAGCCAGAAAAACGTCTAAATTTGTCGATAGGTCATTAGGCCTAAAATAATGGGACAATTTTCTGAAATATGAGTGCAAAAAAGCTTCAAACAGAGTAAAATAGATGGTATCTTAACTTTAAACAATCTTATGTATCAAGGTTTTCGCTAATATTTTGCAGATTTGCGATAATTGATGCAGATTAATGCATCCCCCAAGATGCAAAAACGGTGCAAAGGAGCGCCTGACATGTTGGAACATCTAAGAAGTTTACCTACCAGTCTGAAGTTGCGAAGCGCGGGCGATTCCACATCGTTTACAGTGCTTCCATCTCATGATGACCATGCGTTGTGGATGCAAAAAATGGATATCACACCTTTTGACTTCTCATATTTAAGCAGTTTGTTAGGACAAGCCTTCACGGATTGGACAAACCAGACAGATTCTGTGCCAGGTGGGCCAATTGCTGCATACAGTGTTTGGAATACGGAAGGAGAGTGCATAGGAGAGGACTCCGGTCAGATTACCGATTCGGATATCAATGTACGTTCGATGGTTTTGGAGTGTGCTGAAAAGGAACAGACGTTATCTAGACGCGGAATTAGTAAACATGGGGAGTATCTGCTGATTGCCGAGCCTCTGTTTTCAAGAATCAATAAAGATATATTTGCTGTGTTTGTTGCGCTGGTCTTTGAATCCCACCGATCCGAAACGTCAGAAGCTGTGGTTCGATCTGAGGCATTGCATTACCGCACCTGCTTTTACCGAAGATTTGAATACATATTTATGACGGACTTGTTGCACTCACATGAACAAACCGCTCGGGAGGAACACCGAAGATCCATTCTTTTTCAGATCGTACAGCGTATGCATGACAAAATGGATGTCGGGGCGATATTGGACGAAGTATTTGTCAGTATGGACTACCTCTATCCTTCCACACACATTATGCTCTATATGTCTCAGGACCAGAGAAGCTTTAATCCTCGTATTAAGCCACTCCTTATTCAGGAGCGTGGAGAAGATATCTGTGTTCGCTCATTTATGGAGGGCAGACTGATTGTCTCCCGGTCTGATGAGTTGGACAAACGAATCATTGAGGTGGGCTTGCCGCTCAAAGGCAAACAGGGCATATACGGAGTGTTTCATATCGAAATGAACGAGGAATTGATGGAAGACTCCGATTTGCAACTGATTGCGATGATGGCGGATACAGCAGGGACAGCGTTCGAAAATGCAAAACTTCATGAGCAATCCCATATGTTGATTCAGGAACTTCGTGTAATCAATGATTTGACACAGCGCCTTAACAAAAGCCTGCAATTGATGGAAATCTATCAGTTTTCCGAGCAAGAATTTAAAAATATCTTTCAGGCCGACTATTGCTGCATTTTGCAATTGAATGACAGTACGAACAGGTTTGAGGTGATGGCGACCAATGTAAAAGAGATTCGGCAGAGAACGTATCCTATGGATTCTGGTATTGCGGGTTACATGTATCAGACTGAAGAGCCATTAATCATATCTGACTATACGCAGTTTGATAAGGTGACTTCCAGTTTCATGGAATTAACAGGCGCGATGTCTCTGATTGCAGCACCAATTCGCGTGGATGGACAGGTGAAGAGTGCTATTTTGCTTGCCCATGTGCGGGAACATTTTTTCTCCTATGAGAACTACAGGTTGCTACAAATGTTATCGATTCATCTGGGCCTTGCTTTAACCAATGCTACCCTGCATGCTGAGGTGCGCCGGTTGGCCAATCTGGACATGTTGACCGGACTGTACGTAAGGCATTACCTGGACAATATTATTCACGAACGTCAGGCTCATGATTACTGCGGCTCATTGGTTGTCGTGGATATCGATCAGTTCAAACAGGTGAATGATACCTTTGGGCATCAAACCGGGGATCAAGTATTAAAACAAGTCAGTGATATTGTTACAAGTTCGGTTCGAGCCGAGGATATTTGCGCAAGGTGGGGCGGTGAAGAGCTGGCTATCTACATGCCTCAGATCGGAATTCAGCAAGCGCTTGTGTATGCGGAACGAATCCGTACCCGAGTTGAGGCCGAGACGAGACCGTCTGTTACGGTGTCAAGTGGCATTGCTGAATGGAACTGGATGGATGAGAAAGTAAGTGTAGAGTCCCTGTTTTACCGTGCAGATATGGCGCTGTACAGCGCAAAGAACGGGGGCCGGAATCGAATTGTCATAGAGGAACAGGAAGGTATACGATGAGAGAGAACATTCCGGTTGCGGAGTCGTTTCTCTCCTTTTTTTGTTTTTTTATGGGACCGGTATGTGGATCAAAGTCCATGTGGTTTGTCTGGTCGCATAGTAAGGAAGTATAAGCACATATTGTGAGGGCAATCTATGGAGAAAATGACTGAAAGGTGGAATAGACATGTTGAACCGCCAGTCTACGTTTTCTTTATCGCTAATCCTTTGCCTTGTGCTAGCCATTGTTCCGGGGTGCGGGATGCTCCAGCATGATCGGACGCCTGAAGAAATATTTTCTCTGGCATTATCCGGCATAGCGGGGAAAGAGACGTTGACGTTTGAAGGACAGGCTGGATTGAGACGAGAAAACAGTGGAATGTTTGAAAATCAATTTAAATTTGAAGGCAAGCTGGAAGACCATGACCGGCTGACATTGCAGACCCGATTACCAGGTGCCGTGACTGCAGCGGATTCAGGAGTAAGTTTGAATGCGGTGAAAAATAATGGCCAACCGAGCGGATTCAGTGCCTCTTTTCAACGTAAAAAAGGACAATGGAATGCTTTAACAGCGCAGCATGAACCATTACGTGGCTCCTTATCCCGTTTTAACCCCATTGCGCAATTAGAAAAGATCGATCGTATGAAGAAAACGATTCAGTCCGAATATGGTTCGGGGCGCCAAACACGCATATTGCGGATTGAGCTTGCGCCAGAGGACGCCAAAACCTGGGCTACAGACCAACTGACAGATGAGATGAATTCCATTCGGGCAGAGTACATGCACAAGGCGAGTCAAGTGAAAGGTGCGAGTAAGCAGAAACTTGAGCAGGAATTGCAAAAGGTATGGCAGCAGGGTGAGGACACGATGCAGAAGTTGATTCAAAAGGCTGAGGTGCATACGGTCTATCATCTGACGGTTGATCGCAAAACCAGCTTACCAATGCGCCTTTCCTCTGAGAGTCAGGTGAAATACACGGATAACAGTAGCCGAAGCAATGTAGAAGCACTGGTAACCGATGTGAACTTTAAATCATATCAATAAATAAAACCTGTGACTGCCTGCTGACGGGATGTCTGGTGCGTGCTACAATAGTAACGTAATTTACCGTTGTTCAATTCATTGAATGGCAGATGACAGGAGGATTAATCGAATGAAGGACCCTAGAATTCAGAAGCTTGCAGCGAACCTCGTAGGTTATTCTGTTGATGTACAGCCTGGCGAAAATGTATTGGTTGAGATGATTGGATCAGAACGTGATTTGATCAATGCCATTATTGAAGAAGTGGGCAAAAAAGGCGGTAACGTTTTTGTACAGTTGACAGATCGAACCGTTCAGCGTGTGATGTTGCAAAATGCTACGGAAGAGATGATGAAAACGTGGGCAGAGATTGATTTGAACCGTATGAAACAAATGGATTGTTATATCGGCATCCGTGCGGGAGAGAACGTGAATGATCTGTCCGATGTGCCGGAAGAAAAAATGAAACTGTACAACTCCCTGTATTCCCATCCAGTACATAGCGAACAGCGTGTCAAACATACAAAATGGGTGGTGCTTCGTTACCCTAACGCAAGCATGGCGCAACTCGCGAACACCAGCACGGAAGCATTTGAAGACTTCTATTTTGACGTATGTAACCTGGATTATGCAAAAATGGACAAAGCCCAAGACTCACTTGCAAGCCTCATGAAACGTACAGATAAAGTGCGGATTACGGGGCCAGGCACGGATCTGAGCTTCTCCATTAAAGATATCGGTGCAGAGAAGTGTTCCGGACAAAAAAATATTCCGGATGGTGAAGTATACAGCGCACCCGTACGCAACTCCGTTAATGGAACAATTAGTTATAATACACCGACGCTGTATAACGGAATTACGTTTGAGAATATCAAGTTTACATTCAAAGACGGTAAAATCGTAGAAGCATCCAGCAATGATACGAAACGCCTGAATGAAATTCTGGACTCAGATGAAGGTGCGCGTCATATCGGTGAGTTTGCGATTGGTTTCAACCCGCACATTCTACATCCGATGAAAGATATTTTGTTTGATGAAAAAATTGCAGGTAGCCTGCACTTTACGCCAGGTCAGGCATATGAAGAAACAGATAACGGAAACCGCTCATCCATTCACTGGGATCTCGTATTGATTCAGCGTCCAGACTACGGCGGTGGCGAAATCTATTTCGATGATGTGCTGATTCGTAAAGATGGCATCTTTGTCATTCCTGAGCTGGAATGTTTGAATCCGGACCAGTTGAAATAGGAACTGTATTTTGCAGTTGCTAGGAAAGCGGATTCACGGTATCATGTAGTGGTAATTAATAGATGATACCAAAAGTGAAAAGACGGAGGGATTCCTATGTCGAGTAATAACGCGGCTGTAGTGGAAATTGCTCAAACAGCAGGCAAGTTTACTTCTTCAATCGTGCTTCATTCAGAGAACAAGTATATTGACGTAAAAAGTATTCTTGGGTTGTTTACAACGCTGATTAGCACGCACAGTTATGAACTGCACGTTCATGGCCCGGATGCAGATGAAGCGAAGGCAGCAATGTCTGAAGTATTTGCAAAGCATGGCCTGAATGTAAACATCGCATCTGAATAACATCATTAAGAACACCTCTGCCTTCGGGCAGGGGTGTTTTTAATCATAGCAGAACACAATGTCCGTTAGAGTGAATTAGACAAAGCGAGAAAAGGCTGTAACAGAGCTCACAACTCGTGCGGTTATTTTGGTCAGGTTCTTGTATTAGCTCTTCATTTCGTCTAATATTAGAGGTAGAACGTCTTTACGCGATTTTGGGACATAGGGGGGAAATGATGCATGACTTCATCTGATCTGCAGGACCAGCTGAACCTGAAAGCAATCAATCTTCTTCAAGAAGATGCAGATAAAATACAGAAGCTTATTGAAGTACAGATGGAGAATCTGGCTACCCGCTACTGCCCTCTCTATGAGGAAGTATTGGATACACAGATGTATGGGTTCTCCAAGGAAGTTGATTTTGCTGTCCGTGCAGGACTCCTTCCAGAAGGTACAGGTAAGCAGATGGTTAGCGCGCTTGAGCGGAACTTGGCGATTTTATATGAAGCTTTGAACAAAAAGAATGAGCAATAGCCTGCAATCGCGCGGGTCAGAATAGAAGGCATGCACATTCCGTTGCATGCTTTTTTTGTATGTGTTGATGTATATGTCTAGTGTTGCAGTAGGCGTAAAAAGACAGCCGGGGAAGTAGTCCCTCGGCTGTCTCTTGATGTACGCAGGAGTGGTATAACGTTAATCAACAGTTCTGTTATACCAGGAAGAATGAGACACCTAGAATGACATACACAACAAGCAGAAGCAGACCTTCATACCAGTTGGTGGAGCCATCCTGTGTGATCGATTTGGCAATAAAAACAGACACACCGATGGCGACCAGTTCAATGGTGGTAAACACGATATCCATCGTACGACCCGTAAAATAGCTTACAAAGATCAGCACTGGTGCTACGAATAGTGCGATTTGCAAACTGCTGCCTACGGCAATTTCAACAGCGGCACCAATTTTATTTTTCATCGCAAGCATGATGGCCGCACTGTGTTCGGCTGCATTACCGATAATGGCCACGAGGAAAGCACCAACGAACAGCTCACTTAGTCCAAACTCTGAAGTAAATACCTCAAGTGTGCCAACCAGCCATTCACTGACAAAGGCGACCATAACGGTAGCGATCACGAGATAGAGGATCGACTTTTTCTTCGACCATGCAGGAGCATGCTCATGAGGCAATTCTTCGTCCTGGTCATCCGTTACATCGGCAAGATAGCTTTTATGCGTGACCATAGAGAAGATAAGCCACGCAATATAAGCCAGGATAAGCAAGCCAGCCACAATGAGACTGAGTGTATTCGTATCCCGCTGTGTGATAGAGTGGGTGTTCAGGAATACGGCCGGGACGAACAGGGCAATGATGGCAACGATCATCAGGGAGCCGTTGAGCCCCGCAAGCGAAACGTTGTAATTCTGTGTTTTATACTTTAGTCCGCCGGCAAAAATGCTGAGTCCCAGCACGAGTAGCAGGTTACCGATAATGGACCCGGTCAGACTGGCTTTGACCATGTCGAACAAGCCCTCTTTTACGAGGAAAATCGCAATAATGAGTTCGGCTGCATTGCCAAAGGTTGCATTTAGGAATCCTCCTAATCGTTGACCGGCATAGTGGGCTACACTTTCGGTCGCTTTACCTAAAAAACCGGCCACAAAAATAACCGAAATGGCAGATATCACGAACTGCAGAATCGAATCCCATTTCAAGAAGTGGGCGATGGCACTGAGCGCAAAAAATGCAATCAGCAAAAAGGATGAAATCCGGTTTCTCACAAAAAACACCTCGGTTATATACATATTTTGTTTTGAAATTCACGATATGTACCTATGCGATTAATTTCATATTTCAATATAACCAAAGGGGGGCAGGTTGTAAACGCATGTTTACAGTTAAATTTGCTTTTTAGGGTGGAAAGGATTTAAAATACGAGTAACGAAGTGAAGGAGGATGTGGCATGGCAGAACAACTTCAAATGGAGAGCGGAAACATCCGGATTGCCGATGACGTGGTTGCGAAAATTGCTGGAATGGCTGCAATGGAAACGCCTGGAATCGCCGCAATGTCTGGAGGTTTGTCAGAGGGCTGGGCGAAGCGTCTCAGTGGTAAAAACGTACAGAAAGGCGTAGGCGTGGAAGTCGGTCAGCTGGAAGCAGCCATTGATCTGCGTATCATCGTCCTGTATGAAACTCCGATTCATGAAGTTTCCCGTATGCTCCAGCAGAATGTAAGAGAAGCGGTAGAAACGATGACCGGACTACGTGTAGTCGAAGTGAATGTGAAGGTTGAAGGTGTCTCTTTCAAAGGCGACGACCTGTAAATCTTTAGACTCCACGTAAGGTATGAACAAATCTATGTTTTGTTCCTTATCTTTATACAAAAAAACACAAAAAAGACTTTGCATCCATCAGATGCAAAGTCTTTTTTCATTCCATTAGCGAACTCGGCGAATCGAATCCCGTGAACGAAGTGCCGGGGAGGTGCGTGTCTGCACCGTTACCGATTTCGTTTTTTGTTCCTTAATTGCTTCTAGGTTATTGGTCCGTGAAATACTTAGCACAATACCCATCGCCACCATCATGACAAAGAGTGAAGTCCCCCCATAACTGATAAACGGAAGTGTAACTCCCGTTACAGGTATCGTTTGAGTTACCCCGCCAATGTTGATGAAGGCCTGGATCGCAATAAGCCCCATGATACCTATACCCACCAGCGTTCCGAAAGGATCAGGACAACGTAGGGAGACGATAATGCCTCTCCAGATAAAGTACAGATAAATGAGCAGGAACAATGCACTCCCGATGAAACCGAGCTCTTCTCCGATGACGGAAAAAATAAAGTCATTATAGGCATTTGGCAAATAATGCAACTTCATGGTGCCTTGTCCAATACCCGAACCTGTAATACCGCCGTCCCCGATGGCAACCAGAGAACGGTAGAGGTTGAGACTTCCGCCATTGATATCAGACTCTGGATTAAGGAAGGCTTGAATACGACCAATTTTGTAGTTTTGCTCTGCTGTCACTGTTGTTGTGCTGTCCAGCGCAGGAGTGTCCGGAGACATGGAGGAAAAGAGGGCACTGGCTCCAAAGGCAAGTGCACCACCAAGCGCAACCAATAAAATAGAACCCAGGATGTGCTTCATGTTAGCTCCACCAGCGTAAATGACAAGACCGCAGGTAGATACCAGAATGAAACAGGTACCAAAGTCAGGTTGCAACATGATCAATCCTGCAATAAATCCGACGATGAACAGGACAGGAAAATATCCGGTCTTGAAATCACGGAAACGTTCACCTTTTTTGGTGATGAGTGCAGACAAATATAAAATAATTGCAATTTTGGCGAACTCTGCAGGCTGCAAACTGAATCCAAACACGCGAATCCAGCTTCTTGCACCATTTAACACGGCACCGGATACCAAGACAACTAAGAGTAGTGCGGTGGTGAACAGGAAAAACGGTGCATAGAGCTTTTTGTACTTGTTAAAGCGGATATTCATGGCAAAAAACATGCCAACCAGACCGATCATCGCCCACATAAGTTGTTTTTTCGTGAAGTAAAGGGCATCGTTGTTAAAACTTTCGCTTGCGATTGCGATGCTGGAACTGGAGCTAAATACCATCACCAGTCCAAAGCCCACCAACAATAAAGTGAGGATTAGCAGTTGAAAATCCGGCGTGCCTCTCTTCGTTCTCGTCTGGGCCGTTTGTTGTTTCATAATCTGGCCCGCCTAAGCTTCGAGCAGTTCTTTGAGCTGCTGCAATTTTTGGGTGGCCAGCTTCACGACTGGCTGCGGAACGGAAGAGTCGTAATCGAGTCCATGGGGGAAAGTAGCTTTGCCCAGATAAACGGCTTCAACGGCCAGAACCGTATCGGGTTTCTCCAGTTTGCCTTCTACCGCGCGCGTATTAATGCGTACAAAGTATTCTGAGTTGGTTTGTTCATCTTCGATTTTGTAGTCATATGTAGCACGGTAATATTCCCATTGCCACCGGACGAATCCGACTTTCTCGGCGCTCTCATCCAGGTATGCCAAGTCGCTTTTCAAGCCATCCAAGCCTGTATTCTCAAAAATCATAAGCGTTTGATCCTCCTCATAAGCTTCCGAGTATAATTCTCGTGTGTTTCTCTAGTTCATGATAGTATGTTTCCCCTTCCCGTGCAAGCTTTCCAAAGGCCTTTCGTATCGGTTTTCGTTCAATTCTGCTACAATATACTGCAATAGGTTTGAAGAGGAAGGTTTGGGGCTATGAACAAGCCCTGCTGATGATCGAAAGGATGGGGTTACATGACAAATCAAATATGGTGGGAAGATCTGCAGATCCATATGGTGGAATGGCGGCGTCACCTTCATCGCAATCCTGAAGTTTCCTTTCATGAGGAGAAAACATCCTCTTTTGTGGCAGATATGCTGGAGAGCTTTGGCATTGAGGTGAAACGTCATATAGGTGGCCATGGGGTGATTGGAATACTTCGCGGGGACAGGTCAGGGCCTGTAGTCATGCTTCGCGCTGATATGGACGCCTTGCCAATCCAGGACGAGAAAGATGTAGAATATGCCTCCCAACAAGCTGGGGCAATGCATGCCTGTGGTCATGATGGTCATATTTCTATGTTGCTCGGAACGGCACTGTATTTTAGTCGGCATAAGCAGGAGGTGCGGGGAGAGATCCGTTTTCTGTTCCAGCCGGCGGAAGAACTGCTTCCAGGCGGTGCAGTTCAGGTCATAGCAGACGGAGCACTTGAAGGCATAGATGTTATCTATGGCATTCATCTATGGACACCGCTTCCCGTTGGTATCGTTGCAAGCACAGCAGGACCGATGATGGCTGCGGCAGATGACTTTTACATTGATATCAAAGGAAAAGGTGGTCACGGCGGCATGCCGCAAGCTACCGTTGATAGTATCGTTGCGGGCTCTGCGCTTGTGATGCAGCTTCAGACTATCGTTAGCCGCTCCGTTGACCCGTTGCGTCCAGCAGTGCTAACGATTGGCACGATGCAGGCAGGGTCCGCACAGAATGTGATTGCAGAGCAGTGCAAGCTCAGTGGCACGGTACGAACATTCGATGAAGAGACACGGATGAATATGAAAGAGCGTGTGCTATCTATGGTGACACAAACTGGGGCTGCTTATGGTGCGGAAACACAGGTGAAATACATCATGGGGTATCCGCCGGTGGTTAATGATGCGCAGGAAACTGAACGTTTCTTTAATGAAGCAACGGCGATATTTGGCCCAGACCGGGTGCAGAACTCTCCGATGCTGATGCCTGCAGAGGACTTTGCGTATTATTTGCAAAAGGTGCCGGGGTGCTTCATGTTTGTCGGTGCGGGTAATCCGGAGAAAAATGCAGTGTACCCTCATCATCATCCGATGTTTGATTTTGACGAGGACGCTATGCAGACGGGCGTCAAATTGTTTGTGGCAATGGCGAAAGGCTACGCAACCGAATGCTGAGAACTATAGTTGGGCATCCTGAACATACCAGGGGTATGGACAGGGTGCTTTTTTTTGTTGTGTATGAGATGAAGTTTGCGGTCGGAGTATACGAGTCAGATCTTTGTTTGAATGATATAGATTAGGAATGGATGTGGGAAAGATGGAGATGTTCAATCCGCAGGGAGCTTGCATTGTACAGCGTGATTTCACAGTATTGCTCGAAGTGGGGCATCCCGAGTTTGAAACAGCCAGAGCGGAGCTCGGTATGTACGCGGAGCTCGTAAAGACACCTGCAACGTTTCATATTTACCGGATCACCCCGTTGTCGCTTTGGAATGCGGCAGCACTAGGCTGGAATTCTGAATGGGTTATCAAGAGTCTTGAGAACGTGTCACGCTGGAATGTGCCTGCGGCTCTCACTCAGGATGTGTGCAGAATAATGGAACAATACGGCAAATTAAAGTTACATGCTGAGCCTGACCATGCCAAAATGCGCCTGACAAGTGAAGACGAGCAATTGCTAGATGATTTAAGCGACATCAAATCGATATCTGCTTTCCGTATGGAACGAACGAGCGTGAACGAGCTTGTGTTATCGGGAGAAAAGCGTGGTTTATTGAAAAGGGAACTGACACGTCTTGGTTACCCTGTATTGGATTATGCCGGTTATCGGAAAGGGAGCGAACTTTTATTTAGTTGGCGGTCTAATATTAATGATTCAACGACGAGTATGTCTAGTAGATGCGGAGAGGGAGAACGACCTACATTTGCGCTACGTCCTTATCAGCAGAAGGCAGTGGATGCTTTTCAAGAGGGTGAAGGAATCGGGGGGAGCGGACTTCTGGTACTACCCTGCGGAGCGGGCAAAACGATTATTGGCATGGCTGTGCTGGAACGATTGCAATGTGAATGTCTTATTTTAACGTCCAATACAACGTCTGTCAGACAGTGGATACAGGAGATTCAGGATAAAACAACGATAACTGCGGAACAGATCGGAGAGTATTCGGGGCAAAAAAAACAGGTGAAACCGGTAACGGTAGCAACGTATCAAATTTTGACTCATCGAAAATCGAAAGATGCGGATTTTACCCACATTCATCTTTTACAAGAGAGAAAGTGGGGACTGATCATCTATGATGAAGTGCATTTGTTGCCAGCGCCGGTTTTCCGGGCTACTGCGGATATTCAGGCCACTCGTCGTCTGGGTTTGACCGCCACGCTTGTTCGTGAAGATGGATGTGAACAGGATGTGTTCTCGTTGATCGGCCCCAAATTATATGATATGCCATGGAAAGAGCTGGAGCAGCAAGGCTGGATTGCAGAAGTGAAGTGTCAGGAAGTGAGGGTGCCCTTGTCTCCTGAATTAAGATCAACTTATGTGCAGGCCGAGAGTAAACATCAATTTCGCCTGGCAGCTGAAAATCCGGCAAAATTGAAGGTTGTAAAGCGTTTACTGGAACGACATCAAAATCTACCGACACTTGTCATTGGGCAGTACCTTGATCAGCTTGAGATGATTGCCCGGGAAATTGATGCGCCACTAATCTCTGGATCAATGTCTCAACAGGAGCGTATTCACTGGTTTTCTGCTTTTAAAAAGGGCGAGATTCGCACGATTGTTGTGTCCAAGGTTGCCAATTTTGCCGTTGACTTGCCGGATGCGGCGGTAGCACTCGAAATCTCTGGCAGCTTTGGTTCCAGGCAGGAAGAAGCCCAGCGGCTTGGACGGATTTTGCGCCCCAAAGCAGGTGAGAACAAAGCTTATTTCTATGCACTGGTTTCCGAAAATAGCAAGGAACAGGAATTTGCGTTAAATCGCCAGATGTTTTTGGTAGAGCAGGGTTACGAATATGCGATTGTGCATGAGCAGGACAAGGTTCATTAACATGTTGCAGAAGGGAAGGGAAATGCTGATGTCTGGTCTGGAATTTGAAGTGGAGAAATCGATGCAATCGAGAAAGTTGGCTGATCTGGCACAGTGGTCTGCACTTACGTCAGCGGAGCAACGGGTGCTTGGTGCTCTTTTTCACAAATATGCGGGTCAAACGTTCTCTTCTCTTCTGCCTTCGGAGGTTTGGGCTAAGGAAGGGTTAAGTGGAGCTGAAGCGAAGCTTGCTTTTGCCATGTTGCGCCGTAAACAATGGATTAAATCCGTACATAAAAGCTGGGGAGAATGCTCTTTTCATATCCCTGAATGTCATCTGGCAACATTGACCTTATCGTATATAAGTCGCGTGGACCGCATTGTTGAACCGATGGTCGGTTCTGTCAGGCGTGTCATTAAGGAAGGAAAACCGCATATCGCAGGGGAATTACTTCATCTTCTTGCTTGGATTGATAGAGAAGGTCTGCCTGTCACTGGAAAAGGTACAATACATAAGAGAACGGTACAAAAGTTAAGCACATTAACGATCATGTCTCCAGAGGATTTCGAACCGTTGGAGATTGCGTATGATCATAAGGCATTATACCCGGTGCATGTAGTTATTTTGCTGGATTTACTGCTCTGCTTAAACTTGGTGCAACAAACAGATCGGGGTTTCGAAATCAGGCAAGATAAATTGCAACAGTGGATCAAGTTGTCCTGGTTCGAGATGCATGGTGAAGTGTTTAGAGTATGCATGGAGCGATATGGGGCGTCCGGATCAGAGATGCAACATTCTCGCTATCAGCTCGCGGTACTTACGCCTGGAGTGAATCAATGGTTCCGTGTACTGTGCGGAGGAGGTAATTCAGGGTTTCAAGGCTGGTTGCATGCTTTAGCTGGCTGGGGGTTTGGTGAAGTCGGTGAGAATGAGAATGGGGAGGCTGCATTTCGCTGGTTGATCGATCCAGCCGAATTCTTGAATAGGGGAGTAGACTGTGGTGTTTATCATGTAGATAGGCTACACAAGCAGGGGGAGATACACTACGGCAAATTTTATGTGCAGCCCGACTTTGAAGTTATGGTGCCGCCCGATGTGCCAGCTGAAGTCTGTTGGAGACTCGAACAATACTGTGAACGGATCACACGCGACCAGATGTCAATCTATCGTTTAACCAAGGCCCGGGTGGAAACTGCTGCTGCGAGTGGAGTGAAGTGGGAAGGCATCGCTGATTTTTTACAGAGACATGGACAAGGGGAGTTGCCCGGCCAAGTATTTGTTACGTTGAAGGACTGGGCAACAGTCGGAGAGAATGTTCAAGATAAGCAAGATATGCTGATATTTGCTACGAATCCGGATCACCCTGAACAGCGGAACTCCCTTTTCTTTTACAACGGTGAGACTCAAGGCTTATTGCAATTCCCATTGATGCCTGGTATGACGGTGGACTACGATGAGGATGGGTCTGACTATGATGCGATTGAAAAATCGGCATGGAACGAGAGGAAGGCTGATGTACCTGAGACTTGGCACAGGGAATGGAGAAAGTATCACCTGTCAACTGAGCGCCAAATTGCAATGCAAGCCATCGAATGGCAAGTGAAACTAGGAATTCAAAAGGGGAAGGATACGTTTGTTCTAATTCCGCATCAGGTGAAAGAGCAAGAGCGATGGATACTGGAAGGATGGTGCATCCTTGATCCGCACGAAACTGCATCGCGTACGGAATGGCGAACGTTTACCCCGGAAGACTGGGATGCAATGCGTCTTATTCTACCGGATGATGTCTAGTTTAGTGGAAAAACTCTTCTTAACCTTTCATGGATATGCTATGATGAATAAGTCTACGTTAAGTAGAACTTTATATATAGATAGGATGAATAATTCATGAGCGTAGCGGAAATAAACACGGTCGATATGGCCCAAGTGTTAACGGGCGCATATGAACTGGGCGACATGATTAACCAATCTGCCGAAGTATCGGATTATTTATATTGGAAGCAGCAAGTCGAAACAAGTTCTGAGATTCAAGAGGGCATCCGCAGATTAAATGCCAAGAAAGAGCTTTTTGAAGAAACACAGCGTTTTGGCCATTTTCATCCTGACTTTCATGCAGCGAAGGATCAGGTGCAAGCGATCGAGAAGGAACTGGAATCTTTTGAAGCTGTAGCTCGTTTCAAACAGGCTGAGCAAGCTTTGGATGAGATGCTGTTTCAGATGTCCGAAACCATTGCTTTTGCTGTATCGAGCACGATTAAGGTGCCAAGCAACGATCCTAATCCTAAAGGTGGCTGTGGTAGCGGCGGCAAATGTGGATGCAGTTAAACTTGAAGACCGTTACATTATAGTTTTTTAGAATTTGAACAGACCGGGCCTTTCGAGGGCCGGTCTCCATTTATAGAAGGGCGGGGAACGATGGTGTTTGCGGAAAGAACAGGATTTATTATTTGGGTCAGTGATTTGAAAGCGGCCCGCAATCTCGAAAAATATGGTACCGTGCATTATATCTCCCGCCGTATGCATTATGTTGTCATGTATGTTAATGCAGAACGGGCTGACGATACGATGAAAAACGTAAAGCGGCTTTCCTATGTGCGCAAAATCGAGCGCTCCTATCGAAACGAGATTAAAACCGAGTATGCTAGCAAAACGGCGGACAAAACAAGTTTTTACGGAGTATAGCAGGAAACATAGGAGGGACCCGCTGGGTCGCTCTTTTCTAAAATAAGCATAAATAGATTATTGCGAAAAAAAGTTACACTTACGCCTTGTTGTTACGGGACTAATGTTGTAATATATTGGGTAATAAATAGATAGAAAGTCCTATCTGGTGGAGAGTGATTCCCATGCGTGATAAGGTGATGCAACGTTGGAGCACCTACGAGCCGTTTTTTGTGGCTCTCGGAGACAAGAAAGTGGCTGACATCGTCATTACCCATCATGCAAAGATGCGGTATGCAGACCGTATTGAGCCTGCACGTAGTGATGATGACCATATTGCGGCTTGGTTATGGGAGTGTCTGAAGCAGGACAGGGTAACGCCATATTACCGCAATGAGCAGGATGTTTATCTGATTGACGATGATCTGGTGGTGGTTGCTGAGTTTTCCGAGCTTGAAGGAGAATATGACATTACAGGCAATCCGCTACACAAAATGATTGTAGTGACGTTTTTGGGACGTATGTCGGAGACGATTGAACTGAGAGATCTGAAGTCATATTATTCTTGGCTGAGGCATTCCAGAAGAATGACGCTGGTCAAAAATAGCCGGAAGCATAGATGATGAAACAGATTTGAGATTGCAATCATAAAAATTTATGGATGAGAAGTGAAGAATCATTTGTACCAACGCATGCAGACAAGCTGCATGCTTTTTTTTGTTGCCAGACTGGAAATCGGATACAATATAGTAAGTGTAGTAGAAGAGGGGCGAAGATATGAATTTTCATCAGTTGCACATTTTTTATACGGTAGCGGAAAAGGGGAGTTTTTCCGCAGCTGCGCAGGCGTTACATATGACTCAACCGGCCGTGACGATGCAGATCCAATCGCTGGAGGATTATTTTGGGACTAAACTGCTGCATCGTTCCACCAAAAAAATAGAATTGTCGGAGGCAGGGAGGACATTACTGCCTCACGCCAAGCGAAGTGTGGAACTGGTTCGTCAGACAGATGAAGCCATGTCTGCTTTTACGCAGAAATTGCAGGGAAGATTACAGCTTGGAGCAAGTCTGACCATTGGTGAATATGTGTTGCCACGTATGCTTGGGCCCTTTGCCAAGCAGTATCCCGATATCTCGATTGTGATGAAAGTGATGAATACCACGCAGATCATGGATGAGATTTTGAAGCACCAGTTGAATTTTGGATTAATCGAAGCACCGGTAAATCATCCGGATATGATCGTCGAACCTGTGATGCAGGACGAACTGAAACTGATTGTACCAGCAGGACATGATCTGGCAGGACGTGGAAAAGTAAACTTGGAAGAGGTAATGAACTACCCTTTTGTGCTACGTGAGGAAGGTTCAGGTACTCGCCAAGTGATGGAAGGTCAACTGCAAAAGAAAAAAATAGATCCGAATGACATGAATGTGGTTATGGAGCTTGGGAGTACAGGTGCGGTCAAATCGGCTGTAGAGGCTGGCGTGGGCATTACGATGTTGTCTCCTTCGTCCGTGCAGCATGAGCTGGCCCTGGGGCTTGTACATATTGTGGATATTCGCGGGCTTGAATTCAAACGGCAGTTTTATGCCATTCACCTTAAGTCATCTTTGTTGCCTTTGTCGGCTGTTGCCTTTCTAGGGTATTTGCGACAACAGGAGCTCGAGCAGGGAGAACGGGCTTAAGGATGAAAGGGCTGTAAAATTTCAATCAGAAAGGAATGGGAGCCAATGGATCAGCATCAAGGACGCTGTGATCTTCATACGCATAGTCAGGCTTCAGATGGGATGCAACCACCGGCTGATAATGTGAAGCTTGCAAAACAGAGAGGACTGGCTGCGGTAGCCTTAACGGATCATGATACGGTAGCAGGTGCAGCCGAAGCGAAGCAAGCGGGAAAAGAGTACGGTATCGATGTTATAGCTGGAGTTGAAATCAGCACGCGGGCTGGTGGTAAAGATATTCATGTGCTCGGTTATTACGTGAATACGGAGGATGAGTTATTTCTGCAAAGGTTGCGCGGATTGAGAGAAGCGCGGGAGGAACGGAATCATCTGATTATTGGCAAGCTCCAGCAACTAGGATTGGATATAAGCTGGCAGGAAGTACTGGATGGACTCGGACGACCGTTAGCGCTAGATGAGAGTATTGGTAGACCTCATATGGCTGATGTATTGGTGAAAAAGGGATACGCTACCGACATGCGAGATGCATTTGATCGATATCTTGCTGAAGGCAAGCCTGGCTTCGTATCTGTCCCCCGAGTTACGCCTAAGGATGCTTGTGAGTGGATTAGAGCTGCAGGAGGTGCTGCAGTAATTGCGCATCCGGGTCTCTATAGCGATGATGAATTAGTACGCCGTATTATCACAGAATCCCTTCCGGATGGCATTGAAGTCTTTCATTCAGACCATGGCCCGGAAGAGGAACGTAGATATGCAGAGATGGCTAAAGCTTATAATCTTATAGTGACCGGCGGATCAGATTACCATGGCGAACGACAAGGCGTTGTTTTTCATGGAGATCTGGGTAGCAAGACGGTACCTTTTGATGTGCTCGAAAGACTGCAGGCGGCTTCACACAGCAAGAGATAACATCATTAGGATGTGTTTATCCTTAAATTGAATAGTTAACCCAATCGCCACGTTTAGCTCCAAGCCGATCGAATAATTGTTGCGCACGCTCGTTAGTCATGGCTGTAATCCATGACATATATGCACATCCATGTTCATGCGTGTATTGCTGACAGCGTGCGAATAAATTGGCTTCGGTTTCTCCTTCTCTGAATGCTTCCGTGACAAAAAGGTCATTCATAATCGTTACACGTTCTGCTTTCATCGTACTGTACGTGAAAAACAACGTAGCGAATCCAATCAACTTTCCGTCCTCTTCTGCTACAAATTGAGCGCCGATCTGCTGCTCCAGCAGGTTGTTAATCAAAAGTTCGATTGCTTGGTCACCTGGCCACGGATTATTGTAGAAACCTACGACGTAGTCATGCATCAATACTGTCAGTTGTTTCAGATCTTCCGAGCGAGTTTCTCTGATATGAATCGGCATAGTACACATCCTTCTTTTATGTTTTATGTATTCATTGAATTAATACGGAGTTATTATACGGTAATGTGAATAAATATACAATAAAATTAATAAATGGAGTGACATGTGTTACTTTTCTAAACATATATGGTAACCAAAAAAATCCCTTCAGCCTTAGCTGGCAGGGGATTTTTTTGGTTATCGTTACATCTCATCCTATAAGATAAGTGGCAGCTTATCCATTTTTTATCGTGGATGGTAAGCTTTTAATTAATTCATCGTTTGGTGTTACAAACAGAGTTTTCTGATGGTCGTATATGACAAATCCGGGTTTTGCACCACTTGGTTTGCGAACGTGACGGATATACGTGTAATCCACAGGCACACTGCTTGATTCCTTTGCTTGGCTGAAATAAGCGGCGAGTTGAGCGGCTTCCTCCAGCGTAGCTTCACCAAAATCAGTGCTGCGAATAACGACATGGGAACCCGGAATGTCCTTAGTGTGCAGCCAAGTATCATTAGCTGATGCCAGGCGATTGGTCACGTACTCGTTCTGTAGATTGTTTTTGCCGACCAGAATGTCAATTCCCTCTGATGAAGTGAACTGATGCACAGTTGGACGATCATTTTTCTTCTTTTTCTTGCCTTTTTTGTTCCGATCACGCAGATAACCTTGCTGTACAAGTTCGTCTCGAATTTCTTCGATATCGTTCATGGAGGCGATGGAGAGCTGCTGAAGCAGATTATCCAGATAGGCGATTTCATCCTTGGTTTTACCAAGTTGCTCGTGAATGACAGCCAGACTGTTTTTATATTTGTTATAACGTTTGAAGTAACGCTGAGCATTATCAGAAGGTGTGAGCAGTGGATCAAGCTGAATCGTAATGTTGCCCTGATCTTCATCGTAGAAGTTAATCAGCTCTACACTCTTATCACCCTTGTTGACCAAGTGCAGGGATGCGAATAACAACTCGCCCCATAGTCTGTACTTGTCCGCATCGTCGGCTTCAAGCAAGTCTTTGTTAAGATTATCGAGCTTTTTAATGTTTTTGCTACGCTCATTCTGCAGGAACCGGAGCAGATCGCTTACTCTTTGTTTAACGGTATCTCGCTCGGCCTTGTCCCCGTAGTAATCCTCCATACATTTGCTCATCGTATCGTACGTTTTTTCCTGATCCTGAATGCTCTCTAGTCGAATAGCGGAAAAGATCATTTTGCCTTTGGCGTTCAGCCCTGTTACAGGGGTGTACTGATGTTCTTTTACAGATTCGATGACTGACTTAAAAGCAGTCCAAAGTGCTCCTGCTTCCATGCGATCTGAATCGGAACCTGTTCGCGTTGCAATCTCACCTGCAATCAGCGGACTCATCCCACTAAAAGCATTGACGAGCCAACGTGAGGCGTCTGCTTTTGTTTCTATAGCCGTTTTAGTTGTGTCCGTTTGTGATCCAGCTTCATTTTCGTCTGCATCTACATTTGCTGCAGTAGCAATCTTCTGCTCAAACTCGTTTTGGGATACCTCTAACGGATTGCTTTTATGTTGCTCTGGCGGTGCAGTATAGGAAAAACCAGGCATAACCACACGATAACTACTGATGGATGGTGTGACATGGTGAATCCCGTCCAATATCGCATCCGTCGCAGGATCAAGCAAAATGATGTTACTGTGACGTCCCATCAGTTCAATGATGATACGTTTGGCCGAAACATCGCCAAGCTCGTCCCGCTGACGTACATCGATATGAATGATCCGTTCCATTCCAATCTGACGGATATTTTCAATGATAGCCCCTTCGCAATGCTTGCGCATCAGCATGCAAAACATCGGTGCCTCTGTCGGATTCAAAAATGTTTTCTCTGTAAAATGTACACGCGGATATGTCGGGCTTGCCGACACAAGCAGTTTGCTGTTACCGCGCTGAGCGCGCAGGGTAAGCACCACATCATGGCCGTTAGGCTGATGAATTTTGCTAATACGTCCTCCGATACAGCCTTGCAGCTCATGTACGATGGCTCGGGTTACAATACCGTCAAGTGCCATATTGTCCACTTCCTCTCTATCTGGCATCCGAATGAATTCATACAGAATGCCTCATCTATAACGGCTCACAGGCAACCGCAGCATATGTAATAACATTTGTTATAACGATGGCTGACTGCATTTTTCCAAATAACGGAGTTGAGCAGTAATCTACGCAGACCTTTATTTTAGCTTATTCTGCCCATGAGGGAAAGGATTCAGCTTCCGGGTGCTATTCACGGACCTGTCCGAATACATATAGAGCAGGTAGTTTGTCCGGCATAGTGTACAGCCTGCCCTAGCAGCATGCCGGTGAAACATGTGAGCTTGCATTGCAGATGAAATAGGACTGGGAGGGAATTTTGGAGCATGGAACATACCAAGTGGCACCAACTAAACGACGAAGAGCTTCGTGAAACTCTCGGCGTGAGCCCGCAGGAAGGGTTGACGGACGAAGCGGCAGCAGAGAAACGGAAGATTGCTGGTTCAAATGAACTGAGCGAGGGACAGCGAATATCCCCGATCACCCTGTTGCTGAATCAGTTTAAGGACTTCATGGTGTTAGTTCTCATGGGAGCGACGCTGGTATCCGGTTTACTTGGAGAGTATTTGGATGCAGTAACGATTGTGGCAATTATTGTATTGAATGCTATTTTGGGATTTGTACAGGAGTTCCGGGCAGAACGTTCTCTTCGAGCACTGAAGCAGTTGTCGGCTCCTGCCGCCAAAGTACTCAGGTCGGGACAGGAGGTACATCTTGCGGCCAAACAATTGGTACCGGGAGATGTTATCATGGTGGAAAGTGGTGACCGCATTCCTGCGGATGTGCGCTGGCTGGAAACCAACAGCCTCGATGTAGAGGAGTCGGCACTCACCGGAGAATCCGTGCCTGTCAGCAAACATTGCAGACCTATAGCTAGTGACGATGTTCCTTTAGGGGATCAAAAAAACATCGGTTTTATGGGCACTATGGTCACACGCGGTACAGCCAAGGGAGTTGTCATTCGGACGGGGATGGACACCGAGATGGGGAAAATCGCTGATCTGATCCAAAATACGGAGGAGCAGGAGACTCCGCTACAGCACAGACTCGAGCAGTTAGGCAAAATTCTGATCTTTGTTGCGCTTGGATTAACGGTGATGGTCGTAGTCGCAGGTATCCTTCATGGACAACCCGCAGTAGGCATGTTCCTGGCAGGTGTCAGTCTCGCCGTGGCAGCCATACCGGAAGGATTGCCGGCTATCGTTACGATTGCGCTGGCGTTAGGTGTACAGCGGATGATCAAACGTAAGGCCATCGTACGTAAGCTGCCATCTGTAGAAACGTTAGGTTGCGCGTCGGTGATCTGCTCGGATAAGACAGGTACACTTACACAGAACAAAATGACGGTAACGAACGTGTGGCTTGAAGGGCGCAGCATTAAGGTGACTGGAGACGGTTATGCACCAGAAGGTCATATGTTGGAAAATGATCGAATACTCGACCTGAAAAATGACCAGTCCTTACGAAGAATGCTACAGATCAGTGCACTTTGTAACAATGCCAGTATTGTCGAGACGATTGTAAACGATCCAGCCAGCAAGAAAAAGAGTAAAGAGTCCAAAAAAGAGAGCAAGAAAGGCCGGAAGAACGGCCAGCAGGAGGAGGAGCAAGTTAGTGCTAACCAAGTGCTCTGGGAGTTAAAAGGGGACCCGACAGAGGGTGCACTGGTAGCCATGGCTTCTAAAATGGGTCTTACTCCTGCAGGACTCAAGGAATTATACGATCGAGAGCAGGAATTCCCGTTCGACTCCGAGCGAAAACGGATGTCTGTTATGATCAAACATCAAGGTGGGCGTATGGTGTATACCAAAGGAGCGCCTGATGTACTGATTGAGCATTGCAGTTACATTTTGTGGGAAGGCAAGGTGGTTCCGTTCACCGGCACACTGCGCCAGAAAGTGATGGCTGCCAACGAAAGTATGGCTGGTAACGCCCTGCGAGTTCTTGGTATGGCCTATCGTGAAGTCAAGCCGAAGGAACATGTGGCTGACGAGCATGCAGCTGAAAGCCAGCTTGTATTTGTTGGGCTCGCTGGCATGATCGATCCACCTCGCCGTGAAGTTCGTGATGCCATTGCGACATGCCGCAAAGCGGGCATCCGGACAGTGATGATCACGGGAGATCATGGAACAACAGCGGAAGCGATCGCTCATCAGCTGGGTATTCTCCCGCGCGGAGGAGCATCGTTAAGCGGGCAGCAACTGGCAGGCATGACGGATGAACAATTGGATAAGACGGTCAATGATATCTATGTGTTCTCCAGAGTCTCGCCTGAGCACAAATTGCGTATCGTCAAATCGTTGCAGCGCAAAGGACACGTTGTCGCGATGACTGGGGACGGCGTCAACGATGCACCTGCGATCAAGGCTGCGGATATCGGGATTGCCATGGGCATCACGGGAACGGATGTGACGAAGGAAGCTTCATCTCTCATTTTGAGTGATGATAATTTCTCCACCATTGTGGCGGCTATTGAAGAAGGGCGTAACATCTATGAGAACATTCGCAAGTTTATCCGTTATTTGCTGGCTTCGAATGTCGGCGAGATTTTAACGATGTTCTTTGCCATGATGATGGGTTTGCCATTGCCGCTCGTGCCAATCCAGATTCTATGGGTAAACCTGGTGACAGATGGTTTGCCAGCGATGGCGCTCGGGGTGGATCAGGCGGAAAAAGATTTGATGGAGCACAAACCTCGCGGCGCAAAGGAAAATATTTTTGCACGCAGGTTGGGCTGGAAAATCATTAGCCGCGGTGTATTGATCGGACTATGTACGCTCGGTGCCTTCTGGTTGACACTTCAGGCCGCACCGGATCATCCTGGTCAACTACTCAAAGCTCAGTCCGTCGCTTTTGCTACATTGGTGCTCGCCCAGTTGATTCATGTGTTTGACTGCCGAAGTTCCCGTTCGATCTTCCACCGCAATCCGTTGCAGAATAAATATCTCGTTCTGGCAGTTATCTCATCGGTTGTGCTGATGCTGGTGGTAATGTATGTGGAGCCGTTGCAACCCATCTTCAAAACGGTACCTCTCGGTCTGCGCGAATGGGCTATCTGTATCGTAGCCGCAGGCATCCCAACATTCCTTATGGGGGCTGGCAGTGTCTGGGGTGGTCGCCGGAATCGTCGCCGCATGGGCGGTCCTGGACGCTTCGTACCGAAAAGTACAAAGTTTTCAGCATAAAATCAATAGCTTTTAATATCTCGTTTCGATATGCTATCCTCAAAATGATTCAAAGCGAAAGCTTTGATATTTTGCAGGATAGCTTTTTTTGTATGCTTTGTGCGCATGATATGAAGATTAGCTATAAATAAACTATAAAGCTTTGGCGGAAGACTGCCAAAAGGAGTGGGCAAGATATGGAATTTACGAAAATGCACGGACTAGGCAACGACTTTATCGTTGTATTTGGTGAAAAACAGCTTCCAGCAGATGCGGCTGAACTTGCGGTAAAATGGTGCAATCGGTTCTTCGGTATCGGAGCAGATGGTCTGGTTTATATACTGCCTTCGGAGAAGGCGGATTTTCAGATGCGCATCATGAACTCGGACGGTTCTGAAGCGGAGCAATGCGGCAACGCGATCCGTTGTGTGTCCAAGTATGTATATGACCATGGGCATGTTGATCGCGAGCAGATTACGATTGAAACGATTGGTGCAGGGGTTCAACCTGTAACTCTTAATATCCGGGATGGCAAGGTAGAGACCGTAAGGGTAGACATGGGCGAGCCGATTCTGGATGGTCTTCAAGTACCTACCACAGTGGATGCGAATCCGGTGGTCAATCACAACATTGAAGCGAATGGACATGCATTCAAATTCACAGCGGTGTCTATGGGCAACCCTCACGCGGTCATCTATGTCGAGGATGCGGTGAATTTTGATCTGACAACATGGGGGCCATTGCTTGAGGTTCACCCGATGTTCCCGAAAAAAATTAATGTTGAATTCGCAACGGTACGCGACCGCGGGTATGTAGACATGCGTGTATGGGAGCGTGGCGCTGGTCCGACACTGGCTTGCGGAACAGGCGCTTGTGCAACGCTGGTATCCTCTGTACTGAATGGTCATACAGATCGTACTGCGGTAATTAGCCTTAAAGGCGGGGATCTGAACATTGAGTGGAACGAGGCGGATAACCACGTCTATATGACGGGACCAGCCGAAGTTGTTTTCAAAGGATTTACTTCATAGTTTCTTGAAAAAAAGTAGAAGGTTACACGGAAGAGGCCTGCAGGGCCTCTTTTTTTATCCAAATTAGACAAGATGTTACATGCTGTCCGGTCATCAAGGACGAATTCAGCACATATTTCGCAGGAATGTCCACTGGAGTCGGACATACAGTAAATACCTGTGTTTTTCTTCGTTTTTAAGCATTCTTTGTGTTACATTAGTATGAAAACGATCACAGTCAGGCGGGGGGAAACGGGATGAAGGCAGATTTACGTACAGCGATGAAGCAACGTGTCCTTGTTGGGGATGGGGCCATGGGGACATTTCTATATCAAATGGGATTTCCGGTAGGGATATCTTATGAAGAGTTGAACTTAATTTCACCTGAAGTTGTGGCTGATGTGCATCGTCGTTATCGTGATGCAGGCACGGATATATTCGAGACCAATACGTACTCGGCTAACTTTGACAAGTTGTCTAAATTTGGGCTAGAGTCCAAAGTGGAGGATGTGAACCGTGCGGGCGTACGCATCGCGAAAGAAGTGGCAGGGGCAGAGGGCTACGTTCTGGGTGCAGTAGGTTCGATTCGCGGCGGCAAACGGACAAATGTGTCTACTAGTGAATTGAAACGCTTCTATCAACAGCAGATTTTTGCGTTACTAGACGAAGGCGTAGATGGCATCTTGCTTGAAACGTTCTATGATATCGAAGAGATGGATATCGCTCTTTTGCAGGCCCGCAAGCTGAGCGACCTGCCTGTGATTGGACAATTCGCGGTAGAGGATGTAGGCCATACGCTGGACGGTTACACGATGCCTGAAGCATTTCGTATCATGCGCGAACAGGGGGCTGACGTCATCGGTTTCAATTGCAGGTCTGGTCCGAACGGGATCATGCGTGCGATGGAAACCGTTTCTGGACGTATCGGTGTTCCGATGTCCGTATATCCGAATGCGGGTGCGGCGGACTATGTGGATGGTCAGTTCCGTTACGGTGCAACACCAGAGTACTTTGGTCAGACTGCAATACAGTTTGCGGATCTTGGTGCACGTATTATCGGCGGTTGCTGCGGTACAACGCCGGATCACATCACTGCGATTAAAGAAGCGCTTGCGGATTACGTACCTCAGCCGATTGCTGAACCTGATCCTGCCGAGATTACGTCACGCATTGTACTTCATGAGAATGTGGATGAACGCGCAGGACGAGGGGGCCAGCCAACCATTGTTGATCTGGTCAAACAACGCCACACGGTCATTGTAGAGCTTGATCCCCCGCGTGATTTGGATATTGCCAAGTTTATGAAGGGTGCCGAAACATTGAAAGCGGCAGGGGCGGATGCCCTTACGCTTGCTGACAACTCCCTTGCTGTAACACGTATGAGTAATATGGCACTCGGACATCTGGTGCAGGATCGCACAGGACTTCGTGCACTTGTGCATATTGCCTGCCGTGACCGTAACTTGATCGGAACTCAATCCCATATGATGGGATTTGATGCACTCGGCATTAACCATGTGCTTGCCGTTACGGGCGACCCTGCAAGGTTTGGTGACTTGCCTGGTTCAAGCTCCGTGTACGATTTGACATCGTTTGAAATCATAAGAATGATTAAACAACTGAATGATGGTGTAGCCTTTTCGGGTAAACCGTTGAAACAGAAAGCCGGCTTTGTTATTGGAGCGGCCTTCAACCCGAACGTGAAACATCTGGACAAAGCGGTACAAAGGCTTGAGAAGAAAATTGCCTCCGGGGCAGACTATATTATGACTCAGCCGGTGTATGATCCGGAATTGATCGTGGCGATGCGTGAGGCAACCAAACATCTGGACATTCCTATTTTCATCGGTATTATGCCACTTGCAAGCGGCCGAAACGCAGAGTATCTGCACAATGAGGTTCCAGGTATCCAGCTTTCCGATGAAGTGCGTTCACGGATGGCAGGACTGGAAGGTGAAGAGGGGCGTGCCATGGGAGTGACGATTGCAAAAGAGCTACTGGATGTAGCTACAGAGCACTTCAAGGGCATCTATCTGATGACTCCGTTTATGTTCTATGGCATGACGGCAGAACTGACTCAATACGTCTGGGAGAAATCGGAGCATCAATGTCCTACTTGTTTCAACCCTAATAATCAATTACAATAGTAAAACGGATGTGATGCCGATGTCATTCAGTATGACCGGATACGGTCAATCCGCCTTTCATTTTGGCGGCTACAAGGTACAATTGGAGATCAAATCAGTCAATCATCGTTATTGCGAAGTGATGATGCGTTTGCCGAGAGAGTGGACGTATTATGAAGATGGTTTGAGAAAGATCGTACAGGGCCGCTTGAAGCGTGGGCGGATTGATGTTTATGTAATGAAAGAAAAAGAGGAAGACCAGGCTCTCCCCGCTGTTCTGAATGAGCAGGCGGTCAGGGCCTATCTGCAGGCTGCAGAGCGGCTTGAGTCTCAATTTGGAATGCAGGGCAAGCCAAGTATTGTGGATATGCTAGGTTTGCCGGATGTCATGGTTCAACCGGATGGGACAAGCCCCATCCAAGAGGAACAAAAAGACGAGTGGGAGCAGGTTCTGCAGGCTGGGTTGAACGAAGCTCTGTCCAGTTTGGAGCAGATGCGCGCTCGTGAAGGTCTTCATCTGGCCAATGATCTGGAACGGCGGATTACCCGTCTGGAGTCACTACACACCGAGATGCTTGCACTTGCACCCACTGTGGTGAGCGATTACCGCAACAAGTTGAGACAGCGTCTTACGGAGTTACAGGAGGACGGCTCTTTCCCTTTTGATGAGCATAAATTGGGTATGGAAATCGCAGTCTTTGCTGATCGTTCCAACATTGAAGAGGAGCTTACGCGTTTACTCAGCCACTTTGGACAATGTAGAGAATTGTTGAAGAGCGAGGAATCGGTAGGCCGCAAGTTGGACTTCCTGATTCAGGAGATGAATCGCGAGGTTAATACGATTGGATCAAAAGCCAACCACTTGGCTCTGGTGAACCGTGTTGTCGAGATGAAAGCGGAGCTGGAGAAGATTCGTGAGCAAGCGGCGAACATCGAATGAACGGCTAAATTTCGGCAAAAGAGTCGCATGTATAGGGGGAAGAACCTGATTATGGCAATCAAACTCATTAACATTGGATTCGGTAACATCGTATCGGCGAACCGGATTATATCCATCGTGAGTCCGGAATCGGCGCCGATCAAGAGAATTATACAAGAGGCTAGAGATCGTCACATGCTGATTGATGCAACGTATGGAAGACGTACACGTGCCGTAATCATTACGGATAGTGATCATGTTATTCTGTCTGCAGTTCAGCCTGAAACGGTCGCCCATCGTCTTTCCTCGAAAGATGATGATAACGACGAATAAAATGGAGTGTAATATGTCTAAGGGATTACTGATAGTGTTGTCCGGCCCATCTGGGGTCGGGAAGGGTACAGTATGCAGTGCGTTGCGCCAACGGGTGCCGAATCTGACTTATTCGGTTTCAGCAACCACTCGTCAGCCACGTTTGGGTGAAGAGCATGGAGTGAACTATTTTTTCCACTCTCATGATGAGTTTTTGAGAATGATTGCCGAGGATCAACTGCTGGAACATGCAGAGTATGTGGGCAATTATTACGGCACTCCGCGTAATTTTGTGGAGAAAACGATCAACGAAGGCCGAGATATTATCTTGGAGATTGAGGTTCAGGGTGCACTTAAAGTGAAGGAGAAATTCCCTGAAGGAATTTTTGTTTTCCTGCTTCCTCCTTCTTTGGATGAGTTGAAGGATCGTATTCAAGGACGGGGCACGGAAAGTCAAGCGACGATTGATCACCGGATGTCTGTAGCAGTCGATGAGATCAATCTGCTCGAGCACTATGACTATGCCGTGGTTAATGATGAGATTGATTCGGCTTGCAAACGAATAGAAAGCATCATTATCGCCGAACATTGTAAGATCAATAAATAATCCCTTTTGCCGCCGCGTACAGCGATATTCATGGGGCAGTTGTCATATCATGTTAAGGTTGAGGTTCATTCTGGACTGCTGCTTCTACGTGAGGACACGCAACATCAGGTTCTGTCCGGCGGCAACTTGTGATTATACTAAAGCAAAGAGGTGTTTTGTTAATATGCTGTATCCTTCAATTGATGAAATGATGAACAAAGTTGACAGCAAGTATTCCCTGGTTGTTGCTGCTTCCCGCCGTGCGAGACAGCTTCGTGAAGGCGAAAAAACAGAGCTGAGAAACGCAAAGTCCCATAAACAGGTTGGCGTTGCTTTGGAAGAGATTTATGGTGATCACCTTGTTGTGATTAAAGGGCAGGACGAAGAAGAAGAGTAAGCCCCAGGGCTGCTCTTCAACTGCATACGGCGATAGCCGAAATCATTTTGACAACCGAAAGGTTGTTATTTTTTTACGAATAAGCCTTGATCATATAGATGAACTTGTATTGAACTTGTATTGATGTCTTAACATTATCGGGGGATATTGAACATGTTGAACGGTAAAAAAATCGTGCTTGGCGTAACAGGGGGCATTGCAGCTTATAAAGCAGCAACATTATGCAGCAAACTGGTGCAAAAGGGAGCGGATGTTCACGTCATCATGACCGCTTCGGCGACACAGTTTATTACCGAATTAACGCTGCAAACGTTGACCCGAAACGCAGTATATACAGATACATTCGATGAACGTGAGCCAGCGGTGGTCTCTCATATTAATCTCGCAGACATGGCTGATTTGGTGCTGGTCGCTCCGGCAACAGCGAATGTCATTGCCAAGATGGCACACGGGATGGCTGACGATATGCTAACTACGACCCTGCTTGCTACTACTGCACCAGTGATGATTGCTCCTGCCATGAATGTGCACATGTATGATCATCCGGCGGTGCAACACAATATGAATCTGCTGGCTGAACGGGGCACATTGATGATTGAACCGGGTGAAGGACTTCTGGCTTGCGGATATGTAGGCAAGGGGCGCCTGGAAGAACCGGAGACCATTGTGGATGTGGTAGAGCGTTTTTTTGCACAGCGTGGTGCGGTATCGGTAAAACCTTCAGAACAGACCTGGTTTACAACTGTTGCACAAGGTGGTGCGCAGCCAGGAACTCAAGAGTCGTTGCACAGCGTGATGTTAGGGCAGGATTCGCTCTTAAATGGTAAAAAGGTCGTGGTTACCGCTGGCGGTACGATCGAGCGCATTGATCCGGTTCGTTATATTACGAATGATTCATCCGGAAAAATGGGATTTGCCATCGCCACTGTTGCACGGGATCTTGGGGCTGATGTGAAGCTTGTTATGGGGAATACACAGGCACAGCCGCCAGAAAATGTAGAGATCATACCTGTACAGTCTGCCCAGGACATGTATGAGGCAGTATCCCGTGAGTGGGATGGTGCGGATATCGTCATTAAGGCAGCCGCTGTGGCTGATTATCGCCCGAAAGAAGTTTACATGGAAAAAATCAAGAAAAAAGGCGACACGTTGTCGCTCGAACTTGTGAAAAATATAGATATTTTGGAGACGCTGGGTAAACGGAAAACCCATCAGTATTTGATTGGTTTTGCTGCCGAGACCCAGTCGCTCGAGATGTATGCACGTGAGAAACTGGAACGGAAAAATTGTGATCTGATCGTAGCCAATGATGTCACCCGTTCGGGAGCAGGATTTGGAACAGACACCAATGCGGTGCATATTTATGACCGTGATGGGTTGGTAGAGGAGCTTGAGCTGATGTCCAAGGAAGAAGTGGCACATCGTTTGCTCCGAATTGCGGCGGAGCGCATTGCCGGGAGGAATTAGAAGATGGAGATTGCCAAGGTCATTGTCGATGTGCCTGTGAAGCAGACCGACCGGCCTTTTGATTATCTGGTGCCCGACTCCATGAAGGAATGGATTGAGGTGGGGAGCAGGGTAGGTGTACCTTTTGGACATCGCACCGTGCAAGGGTTCGTCGTTGATCTGGTTCCCCGTACGGGAGAAGAATCATTTAAGCTAAAACCTATTCAGGAGCTACTGGATATCGTGCCGCCACTATCGAAGGATCTGGTGGAACTGGCGGAATGGATGAGCGAGCGATATGCGAGCAATCGGATTTTGTCCTTGCAAGTGATGGTGCCAACCGCGCTGAAAGGAAAAGCGGAGCGCTACATTTCGCTAGGTGATGCACTGGATGGACATGTTGGAGGTGAATCTTCTAACGAGGACGTTCTGTTTATGTGGGGAGAGGAATCGACAACCGAGAAGGTACAGCAGGATATTATCCGTTTTGTCAAAAGCCGGGGGCAGGTTCCGCTGCAACAATTAAGCCGAAAATACCCCAACCATGCAGCCTTGATCAAAAAGCTGTTGCTCGGCGGTGTGCTTTTGGAAAGTCAGGCGATTAAGGATAAGCTGAATAAAAAAACGATGAAGTCCGTAAATCTGGCTGTGGATATCGCTGTCGCGGAAGAAGCGTTGTCTTCGTTCCCGTCAAAGGCACAACGGCAGAAGGAAATTCTTTCTTTTTTGCTGGAGATGAAGGATTTGCTGCCCATGCCTTTGAAGGAAGTATTGTCTACGCTTCAAGTTTCGGCAGCAACGATTAAGGGGCTTGAGGAAAAAGGCTTGGTTGTAACAGAGGACGTGGAAGTATTCCGCGATCCGTATCAGGGAAGACGTTTTAAACCGACAGAACCACTGAAATTGACAGACGAGCAACAAGGCGTATACAGCAGTATCAACGGTCGGTTGCAGGAACAGCGTCATGGTGTATTTCTTTTGCATGGTGTTACCGGAAGTGGTAAAACGGAAGTATATCTGCAGACGATTCAACAGTGCATCAATCAGGACAGACAGGCCATCGTGCTGGTGCCCGAGATTGCTCTTACTCCACAGATGGTGGAGCGCTTCAAAGGACGTTTTGGTGATCAGGTTGCGGTCATGCACAGTCGTCTTTCCGGCGGTGAACGTTATGATGAATGGCGTAAAATCAGGGAAGGTCAGGTGAAAGTTGCGATTGGTGCCCGCTCTGCGGTATTTGCTCCATTCAGCCGTCTGGGACTGATTATTATGGATGAAGAACATGAGACTTCCTATAAACAGGAAGAAACGCCGAAATACCATGCGCGTGATGTAGCTGTCAAAAGAGCGCAACAACATCAGGCCGTGGTGGTTCTGGGTTCGGCTACGCCTTCGTTGGAAAGTTATTATGCTGCGCGTTCGCAAAGCAATGATGATTTTGCTCCTCTCTTGCTTGAAATGCCTACAAGGGCGCTTGGCAACAATCTGCCAGCTGTACGAATCATCGATATGCGTGAAGAACTGAAGGATGGCAATCGTTCCATGTTCAGCAGAGCGTTACACAAAGGGTTGGAAGAGCGCTTGGAGCGCGGAGAACAGACGGTGCTGCTGCTGAATCGGCGCGGATATTCAACCTTTGTGATGTGCCGAAGCTGTGGATATGTGGCGGGCTGTCCTGAATGTGACATCTCTTTGACATATCATCAGCGTTCCAACAATTTACGCTGTCACTATTGCGGGTATGCAGAAGCGGCGCCCGAAACGTGCCCGGATTGTGGAAGTGAGCATATTCGCTACTTTGGTACAGGAACGCAACGGGTTGAAGAGGAACTGGCCAAGCTGTTTCCAGGGATACGAGTAATCCGTATGGATGTGGATACAACAACGGAGAAAGGCGCGCATGAGAAGCTGTTAAAACAGTTTCGGGAGAAAAAAGCCGATGTGTTACTTGGAACCCAGATGGTTGCCAAGGGGCTCGATTTCCCTGATGTGACGCTCGTTGGAGTCATCACCGCGGATTCAGCTCTTAACTTGCCTGATTTCCGTGCTGCCGAGAAAACCTTCCAACTGCTGACACAAGTGGCAGGCCGAGCGGGTCGCCATCAATTACCGGGTGAAGTATTTGTACAGTCTTACACGCCAGAACACTACTCCATTGGACATGCAAGCCAGCATGACTATGTATCCTTTGTGAAGGAGGAATTGCTACATCGGAGAAATTTACAGTATCCGCCATACTGTCGTCTGATTCTGGTAACCTTCTCCCATGAACAACTTCCTGTACTGATTCGATTGGCTGAAAACTATACCCGATTGCTGAAAGAAAAGGCGAATGCTGCTGGATGGCTGGGCAGTCTGGACCGTTTCAGTAACGAAGCCTTTGATGTGCTTGGGCCTGTAGCTTCTCCAATTCCAAGGATCAAGAATAGATACCGATTCCAATGTATGATAAAATGGCGTGGGGATGTGGATGCCATCGGCCTGGCTCTGGCAACGGCCCGGCACATGGACGATGATGTTCAGGCCCAGAAGCTGCTCATTAGCCTTGATGTAGATCCGCAGATGTTAATGTAGACATTTTATAGCATTTTGATGCGAAAATGTGGATGTGAACAAGCGGTATAAACATAGATTAAATGAACAACGAAATAGAGATTATTGCCTAGAAACTATGATGAGAATTGGGAAGGTGCTTACAACATGTCGATTCGTATTATCGTTAAAGAACCAGATGAGGTGCTTCACAAAAGAGCCAAGGAAGTTACCAAAGTTACACCTAATGTGCAAAAGTTGCTTGATGATATGGCAGACACGATGTACGACGCAGAAGGGGTAGGTCTTGCAGCTCCGCAAGTCGGTATTTTGAAACGTTTGATTGTGATTGATGCAGGAGATGAGCAAGGGCTGATCAAAATGATTAACCCGGAGATCATTTCCAGTGAAGGAGAACAGTTCGGACCTGAAGGATGTCTGAGTATTCCTGGAATTAACGGTGATGTTCGTCGTTTTGAGACAGTGACCGTTAAAGGCCTCGATCGTGAAGGTAAAGAGTTGATTATTACAGGAACCGGTTTGCTATCCCGTGCGTTTCAGCACGAAATTGACCATTTGGACGGTGTGCTCTTCACAGATATCGCTGAAAAAGTATATGAAATTACCCCAGAGCAAACTGGACCGCGTCGCAATTAAGGAGTGATCGATTTGAATATTGTCTTTATGGGAACACCTGAATTTGCCGTTCCTTCTCTGGATATGTTGATGGCGGAAGGATACCATGTGGTAGGCGTGGTAACACAGCCGGATAAACCGCAGGGAAGAAAAAAAGTGCTTACACCTACACCGGTTAAGGCCGCAGCTGAACGCCACGGTCTGCCGGTGTTTCAGCCTGTCAAACTTCGTGATCCGGAAGCGGTAGCCCGCCTTGCGGAATGGAAACCGGATTTGATCGTCACTGCCGCATTTGGACAGATTCTTCCCAAAGCGGTGTTGGATATGCCGGTTCGCGGCTGTGTGAACGTGCATGGATCTCTTCTGCCTAAATATCGCGGAGGCGCTCCGATACAACGTTCTATCATTAACGGAGAATCCGTCACAGGGGTCACGTTGATGTATATGGCAGAAGGTCTGGATACCGGGGATATGATCTCTCGTGTGGAAGTACCAATCACGGATGAAGATACATCCGGCACGATGTTTGTCAAATTAAGTGAGGCCGGCTCCAAGTTGCTCCAAGCGGAGATGCCACGTCTCATCGCAGGCGAAACGACAGCTGTTCCACAGAATGATGAGGAAGCTTCCTATGCTCGTAATCTGACACGGGAAGACGAGAAGATGGACTGGAATCGTACATCCCGTGAATTGTTCAATCAGATTCGTGGTCTTGTTCCTTTTTCGGGTGCATTCACGATGTGGGATGAACAGGTATTTAAAGTTTGGGCAGCGTGCAATCCAGATCAGGTGGCGAATGAAGCTTCATCTGTTTCCAGTGCTGGACAAGCCGAGCCTGGAACCGTGTTGCAATTGAACAAATCAGGCATAGAAATCAAGACAGGCAATGGTTCTTTGTGGCTGACAGAAGTACAACCCGCTGGCAAAAAAGTAATGCAAGCTGCTGACTTTGCTCGCGGTGGAACATTGAAACCTGGTATGGTGCTGCGATGAGTACTTCAAGATCAGGACATTCTTCAGGAAAAGAACGCAAAGGAGCAGGCAACGGAAACGCAGGAGGCCCCGCGAATCTTCGTCAGACTAGCAAAGGCTCTTCTGCTAAGGGAAGCCAGACTCATGATCGTTCGCAGAAACCGAAGACATCTGCTCGTGCACTCGCTGTCAAGGTACTGAGTGCGGTGGAGCAGGACGGAGCATACAGCAATCTGGAACTGAACCGCCGTCTCAAAGAAGCAGATCTTAGTTCTGCTGATGCAGGACTCGCTACGGAACTGGTGTATGGAACGATTGCAAGACGAAACACGCTGGATTATTATCTGGAGCGTTTTGTTGCCAAAGGAACAGCAAAGTTACAGCCTTGGGTGCGTAGTTTGCTTCGGATCAGTGCGTATCAATTGATCTACCTGGATCGAATTCCGGAACATGCCGTCGTCAGCGAAGCAGTGAACCTGGCTAAGAAACTTGGTCATCAGGGAATCTCAGGTATGGTTAACGGTGTGCTGCGGAATATGATTCGAAACAAGGAGCAGTTGCATGTTCCCTCGCATCTGCCGGTAGCTGAACGGATCTCACTGGAGCATTCTCACCCGCTGTGGATGGTGGAGCGGTGGATTGCTCAATATGGGGAAGAGACAACTGAGGCCATCTGTCGTGCGAATAATGAACCTCCAGCAGTGAGTATACGTGTGAATACGACGATGACAACACGGGACAAGCTGATGGAGGAAATGGTAAGCTCGGGAGCTGTGGTTGAAGCTTCGCATCTTAGCCCAGATGGCATTCTGGTTCGAAGCGGTGGCAATATGGCTCTAACGTCCTGGTACCGCGATGGGCTTTTCTCGGTTCAGGACGAAAGTTCTATGCTGGTCGCTGAAGCCGTAGCGCCGGAAGAGGGACAAAAGGTGCTGGACTGTTGTGCAGCACCTGGCGGCAAGACAGCTCATATCGCAGAGAAAATGCGGGACCGTGGACGCATTATAGCTAACGATGTTCATGCCCATAAACGCGAGCTTATTTTGGATCAGGCTGAACGTCTTGGATTAAGCTGCATTGATGCGGTAACCGGGGATGCGCTTGATCTAGACAAGCGATATGCCGAGTCTTCGTTTGACCGGATTTTGCTGGATGCACCTTGCTCAGGTCTAGGAGTCATTCGTCGCAAGCCGGATGTGAAGTGGACTAAATCCTCATCCGACATCGAAGATATCTCCAGTTTGCAACGAGAACTTCTGGATTGCGTTGCGCCATTGCTCAAACCGGGTGGCATTTTGGTATACAGCACGTGTACCATTGAATCGGCAGAGAACGAGGATATGGTAGCGGACTTTTTGGATCGTCATCCAGAGTATAAGGCTATCGAAACATCCGCATGGTCACAGCCAGGAAGCAGGGAATGGAAGGCTGTGAATGGTGGTGTTCAGATTTTGCCACAATACGCTCACAGTGACGGTTTCTACATCGCAAGGTTGACAAGAACGGTCAATTAAACGTTTAATAGAGCACTAAAGGAAGGCCGCCGAGGAAAACCCTCGGCGGATTTCTTTGTGAGAGGCCACTTGGTGATTACTAACTCGTTTATAAAACGATGTCAGGATGCGATGGTAACAGTGAGATGTTATAATGCATGAAGAACGGGTCTCCAGGGTATACATGGATGTAAAGTGCCGTTTGTGATAGAATAGGACGAATGCAGTAAAACGATGGAAAGCAAAAGAAGTGCAAATGAAAAGAAAAAAGGAATAGGTGTTGAAAACAAAATGAAACCTTTTATATACGATTTTTCCCTGGAGCAACTGCAGCAATGGGCTGTGGAGAACGGGGAACCAGCGTTTCGCGGCGGTCAGATCTTTGACTGGATTTATGTGAAACGTGTTAATGATTTTAGTGAAATGACCAATCTCTCCAAGACGCTACGCGAGAAGCTCGCAGAGCAGTTTGAATTCGTAACTCTTAAGGAAATTACGAAGTTCGAGTCCAAGGATGGCACGGTGAAATTCCTATTTGGTCTGCATGATGATCATGCGATTGAAACGGTTATTATGAAACATAACTACGGGAACAGCATCTGTGTAACAACGCAGGTTGGTTGCCGGATTGGTTGTACGTTCTGTGCATCCACGCTCGGGGGACTGAAACGTAACCTGACAGCCGGGGAGATCGTTGCTCAGGTTGTACAGGCTCAGAAAATTCTGGATGAGCGCGGTGAACGTGTCAGCAGCATCGTGATCATGGGTTCGGGTGAACCATTTGAAAACTATGAAGCAACGATGACGTTTTTACGGATTATGATTCACGAAAAAGGTCTGAATATTGGTCAGCGTCATATCACTGTCTCTACAAGTGGAATCGTGCCGAACATCTACAAGTTTGCAGATGAAGACACGCAAATCAATCTGGCTATTTCGATTCACGCACCAAATGATGCCTTGCGTTCGAAACTGATGCCGGTGAACCGTCGTTTCCCATTTGATGATGTGATGGAGTCTCTCCGTTATTATCTGGCCAAGACAGGCCGAAGAATTACGTTTGAGTACGCATTGATCGGCGGTGTGAACGACCAGCCGGAGCATGCGGCAGAACTGGCAAGTGTGCTCAAAAACATGTTATGCCATGTCAACCTGATCCCGGTTAACCATGTGCCTGAGCGCAAATATGTTAGAACATCAAGAAGTGATATTTTTAACTTCCAGAGAATTCTCTCGGAACAGGGAGTTAATGTAACGATTCGCCGTGAACAGGGACATGATATTGCTGCCGCTTGCGGCCAGCTTCGTGCAAAGCATATGGAGTTGAGGTGAGAGCGTTTTGATCAAAACAGTTCATGTGAGCCATATCGGACGAGTACGTTCGGTGAATGAAGATTCAGCCTGGATTCGGAATCTGGATACAGGATATATTCTGGGAATCGTTGCAGACGGCATGGGTGGACATCTTGCTGGTGATACGGCAAGCCGCCTTGCAGTGGAGACGTTGGTACAGGATCTGGCAACACTTGAGCCAGGTTTGTCCCATGCTTCCTTGTCAGCTGCGCTTAGCGATGCGATTCTTCATGCGAATGAGGTCATATTCCGCACTGCATCCACGGACGATAAGTATCATAATATGGGGACGACAGTTGTCGCCGCTCTGTTAAATGATGCGGAAGGTGTGATTGGACATATCGGGGACAGCCGTGCATACAAAATTGCAGGTAAGGAAGTATTCCAGCTGACCGAAGACCACACACTGGTGAATGAATTGTACAAAAATGGTCAGATTAGCAAGGAGGACGTATCTCACCATCCACGTCGCAATGTGCTTACCCGGGCACTTGGCACAGATGCTGAAGTGAAGGTGGATATGGACGCTGTTCGATTGGAAGAGGGGGAAGTACTGCTTCTCTGCAGTGACGGACTCAGTAACCTGGTCAGCAATGAGCAGATTATTCAGGTTGCAGGCAATCTTGACCTTCCACTGGAAGATCGTGCAGATCGACTGCTACAGCTGGCATTGCTTGCTGGAGGAGACGATAATATCACTGTCGCTTTATTTGAGCCTCAGCAGCAAGACGCCCCACAAGTGGAAACGGGGTGTGAGTCATGATTGGGCATCAGCTAGGCGGACGCTATGAAGTCATTGAGCGTGTCGGTGGTGGCGGCATGGCTCTGGTTTACAAAGCCCAGGATTTGCTCTTAAACCGAAATGTGGCAATTAAAGTGCTCAGACAACAGTTTGTTCATGATGAAGAGTTTATTCGCCGTTTCCGGAGAGAGGCACAATCAGCTGCATCGCTCTCACATCCGAATGTCGTCAGCATCTATGATGTGGGTCAGGAAGATGACGTTCATTATATTGTTATGGAGTACGTTGAAGGCAAAAATCTAAATGAAATTATTAAGGAACGTGCGCCTTTGCAGGTCGACGAAGCGGTACACATTGCTTCTCAGATCGCGGATGCACTGGATCACGCCCATCATAATCAGATTATTCACCGGGACATTAAACCGCATAACATATTAATTGGCCGGAATGGCCGGGTAAAAGTAACAGATTTCGGGATCGCGCGTGCTGTTACCTCTACAACGATCACACAGACTGGCTCTGTCGTGGGCTCAGTACATTATTTCTCACCAGAGCATGCCAAGGGTATTGTGACTGGAGAGAAGTCGGACTTATATTCTCTTGGAATTGTACTTTATCAAATGCTTACAGGACAGCTTCCATTTCTCGGGGAAAGTCCGATTAGTGTAGCCTTGAAACATTTGCAGGAAGAGTTTGATGAACCACGCAAATTCAATCCGCTCATTCCGCAAAGTGTGGAAAATGTCATTCTGAAATCCATGCGTAAAAATCCGCAGGAGCGATATCAATCTGCGAAAGAAATGCAGCATGATCTGGAAACATGTCTCATGCCAGAGCGTCGCAATGAGTCCAAGGTTGATTTTCCGGATGAGGATGACATTGATCAGACACGTGTAATGCCAGCCATCAAACCGGAACCGCGTGGAATGAAGTCTACTGGAGCGGTACCTGTGATGGAAACAGATCAGGAACAGAACGCAGGTAAACCGAAGCAGAAAAACTGGAAAAAACCAACGCTTATCATATCCTTGACGGTTCTTATCCTGATCGCCATGGTCGGAGTGGTATGGTATGTCAAAGGTATGCTTGTTGTACCTGAGGTAACGGTGCCTAACGTAGTCAATCAGACAGAAGAAAAAGCCCGCCAACTGCTGGAGGAACAGGGCTTGGTGGTGAGCAATGAAGTCATTCGACAGTACAAAGAAAATGTAGAACCAGGCATTGTCTTTGACCAGAGCAGGAATGAAGGCGATGTGGTCAAAAAGGGCACTGAGGTTCAGCTAAGTGTTGGCGCTGAAAAAGAATTGGTGAAAATGATTGATGTTAAAGGTATTCCATATACAGAGGCCGTCAAAAATTTGACTGCACTCGGTCTTAAGGAAGACCAAATCAAACGTAAGGACGAGTTTTCCAATGAAGTTCCTTCAGGTGAAGTCATTTCTCAGACACCAGGTGTGAACGAAGAATTTGATCCTGAAGCTGTTGAGATTGAGTTAACCGTAAGCAAGGGCACTGAAACGGTCAAAATGCCTGATCTGAAAAATCATACGCGCAGTGAAGCAGAACAGATGCTGAAAGAGAAGGGACTTGTGCTTGGACAGGTACAGGAGGAATCCAGCTACACTGTAGAAAAGGGAAAAGTTACCCAGCAATGGCCTGTGGAAGCAGGAACCGATGTGAATCCTGGCGACAAGATCACGATTTTTATCAGCACAGGATATCCGGATCAGGCTCTGGAGTATTCTTTTAATATCAATGTATCACCAAAAGAAGCAGGGAAAAACAGTAAAATTCGTATCACCTTTGAAGATGCACGCGGCAAAAATCAGGAGTGGGGCACACGTACAATCAATTCCGCTCAAGTCTTGACGATACCGCTTGTACTCGCACCGAATGAAAATGGCGCTGTGTCCGTTTATCGTGATGGTAAATTCCTGGATACGTATGTTGTGTCTTACAGTGAAGCGAAGAACGGTACAGTGAATGTACCTTCCATCGACCCTGAACAGAACACGCAAGCACCGCCAGCCAATACCCCTGATCCAGGGAATGGCGACAATGAAGGCAGCGTAGATAGTGGTCAGGAAAAAGAACCTGACTCCACCCCGGCTGATGGAGAAGGGGATAATCAGGAAGGCGACACTTCAGCAATGAAGACGGATAAAGGTCCAGGCAAGCATAAAGAGGATAAGAAAAAAGGAGTTATCAACGCATCAGGCCGTCCATAAGGACGGCTTATGCTGACGTAAGGAAAGAATATTACTCATCTGAAGGAGGGCGACGGAGCTGTGCCAGAAGGTATCATCGTTAAAGCGTTAAGTGGTTACTACTATGTCATGCCGGTAGAAGACAACGGGGTTCCTTCGGTTGAAGGTTCCGCCGTTCAATGCAGAGCCAGGGGGATTTTTCGCAAAAGAGGCACTTCTCCGCTTGTTGGTGACCGTGTAAGCTACATGCTCACGGAGAATGGGGAAGGAACCGTTGATGAGATTCACAAGCGAGAGACCGAGTTAATTCGTCCGCCGGTGGCAAACGTCAGCTTGGCTGTTTTGCTATTTTCGGTCAAAGAGCCCGATATGAACCTGAATCTCCTGGATAAGTTCCTCGTGCATATTGAGCAAGCTGGACTTGATGCCCTTATCGTGCTGACGAAACAGGATTTGATTGATCCAGAAGCTGAGGATCGGAACATCGTGGCTGAAGTGAAGGCGATGTACGAACAGATAGGCTACGAAGTCATATCAACCAGTTCGCGGACTGGAGAAGGCAGTGAGCTGCTTAGAGAACGCCTTGCGGGCAAGATCAGCGTGTTTTCCGGTCAGTCTGGTGTTGGCAAATCATCGATGCTGAACGCATTGATGCCAGGACTCACCCTAGAGACGAGTGCAATCAGCATGCGTCTTGGGCGCGGTAAACATACGACCAGACATGTGGAACTCATTCCACTCGATAATGGCGGATTTGTTGCGGATACACCGGGATTCAGCCAGTTGGACTTTCTGGAGATTGGTGTGGAGGAATTATCCACATGTTTCCGAGAGTTTGCTCAGTTTGCTGATCAGTGTAAGTTCCGTGGTTGTACACATACGCATGAACCAGGTTGTAAAGTGCTGACAGCCAAGGAGGAAGGTCTGGTCTCCGAAAGTCGATATCAGCATTATGTTCAGTTCCTGACAGAAATGAAAGATAAGAAGCGGAGGTATTAATATGATTAAAATTGCCCCATCAATATTATCGGCTGACTTCGCCAAATTAGGTGCAGAGGTTGCCGAAGCACAAGCAGCAGGCGGAGATTGGATTCATGTTGACGTTATGGACGGGCACTTCGTTCCTAATATTACACTCGGTCCTGCTATTGTTAAGGCCATTGCACCTCATACAACATTGCCGCTTGACGTTCATCTAATGATTGAGAATCCGGAACGGTACGTGGAAGAGTTCGCTAAAGCCGGCGCAGCGGTGATTACAGTTCATGCTGAGGCGTGCGTGCATCTGCACCGTGTCATTCATCTCATTAAAGAGCAGGGAATTATGGCAGGCGTTGCTCTTAATCCTGGTACTCCAGCAAGTGCAATTCAGGAAGTACTGGACGATGTAGATATGGTTCTTGTCATGACGGTGAATCCTGGTTTTGGCGGACAAGCATTTATTTCCGGTACGATGAACAAAATCAAGCAGATTCGTACATGGCTGAACGAAAGAGGACGCCATGACGTACATATCGAGGTAGACGGCGGTATTGCTGCAGATACAGCTCCACTCGTTGTGGAAGCTGGTGCTGATGTTCTGGTCGCTGGTAGTGCCGTATTCGGACGTGAAGACCGCGCTGCTGCCATTGCCGAGATTCGTAGCAGTTACGAGGGTTAATTCATGACTTTTAAAGAGACATTGCTGACAATGGCGGGAAGCATGATTACGGGCTTGGTGCTTGCACTGTTTTCAGTTCTCCAGGCTCCATTTAATGCGCTCACGTCATTAATTGGGGTTGCCGTAGTTATCATGTATTTCCGAAAGTTTGATCGGAAGGGACATCGGATTACTTTTGTCATTTTCAGCATACTGTATTATCTCATGAGTGTTTTTATGATCGCTGTTTATCAGTACATCCCTACTCAAACGTAAATGGGCTGATCTCAGGCTTGTCATTGTGGAATAGGGACAGCAGGTTCCGCATAAATATGGTTACATGAGCAGGTTTCTCATGTAGCCTTTTTTGTCGTGTTTGGGTGAAAAAGGCCTGAAGCATAGGATACGGCGGATGCATGAGCATGATGGGGAGGGTGAAGTATGAAATTTTACACATTCAAACTGCCGAAGTTTTTGGGAGGGTTTGTAAAGGCGATCCTGAATACGTTTCAAAAGAACTGATCTGATTAACAGCACAGTTAGTCGAATACCGCCGTTTTGGCTCCACGCTCATCTGGAGAACCAGATCTGTATGATGTGCCATGCGGCGGCCATTCCTGTGTGTTGGACATGTGCTTTTTGGAACACCAAAAAAGCACCTGCAAGGAACAAGGTGCTTTTTGCTTACCCGATTTATAGTAGCTTTGCGTGATTATACGCGAGTCACTTTACCGGCTTTCAGTGCACGGGTGCTTACGTATACACGTTTTGGTTTGCCGTTCACGAGAATACGAACCTTCTGAACGTTTACGCCCCAAGAACGACGGTTACGGTTGTTAGCGTGGGATACGTGGTTACCGGTGCCCGGTTTCTTACCTGTCACATAACATTTGCGAGACATAGATTACACCTCCTATCCTAAAATAACCAGTGCCTTTGGGAGAGACAAACGTCATTCCATAAGGACTTAATTGTTCTTACCTGATCCTAAAGGTCAGGCTTCAGTAGCTAATGGGTTGTTCAAGCCGGCATGGCCGGATCATTTCCATTACTTAACCTGCATAAAACAATACTTAAATATAATATCATAATCAAAAAAGCTTCGTCAACTGATCCAAAAACTTTATTTATTTCTCTTGTCTAATATAGTACAATGTTGAATAGTCCATAATACAGCCATGAATAGGCTGTTGCCGCGGGAAGCCGGAGAAAAAACCGTACGTAGAGGTTGGAGGTTTGCTTTTTTGGCAACGCTGTGAGATGCGGCATTCCATCATTGGCACCAGTCTCCATGCGGCATTCATGTCGGCTTCTGATACCGGTGCATATCCCTATGCCCGCATAACGGGTTGCAGAGAATGCAGGATATTGGTAGCCCGGCCGCCCAGACCGTTTATCCGGCTGACATGTTGTATTATATGCCTGTGCCGGACAAGGTATGGACGAAGAATAACGCAGCCGCGTTAGCGCATGAACAGACCAAATTGATTCTTGGTGCAAGTTGTTCGTGTATCAAGCTAGGAAGGGGAATTCTCACTTGAGTATACGTTCTTTAAATGGAACAGATTTCACCGCAATGGTTCTCGCCGGAGCGGAACAACTAGGGCAGCACGCAGAACATGTCAATTCCCTGAATGTTTTCCCTGTGCCGGATGGTGACACGGGAACAAATATGAATTTGACAATGACTGCTGGTGTTGCAGAGATCAAAAGAAAGAGCTCTGCTTCCATCGGTGAAGCTGCCGCAATACTGTCGAAGGGCTTGCTTATGGGCGCGCGAGGAAATTCAGGGGTTATTTTATCCCAATTGTTCCGTGGATTCAGCCGTTCAGCAGCTCCTTATGAAGAATTGAATACGATTCAATTCGCAGCCGCCCTGCAAAATGGTGTTGACGCAGCATACAAAGCTGTAGTTAAACCTGTGGAGGGAACCATTCTTACCGTAGCTAAAGAAGCGGCTAAACATGCCAGCTACTATGCAAGACGGACGAATGATATCACTGAATTAATGAATGAAGTTCTATTAAAAGCAAAAGAAGCGCTGGCGATGACTCCAGAGTTGCTGCCTGTTTTAAAGCAGGTCGGTGTGGTGGATTCGGGTGGTCAGGGTCTTGTATATATTTATGAAGGTTTTATGGACGTGCTATTGAAAACAGACGGTAGTTCACGTGCCTCACTGCAAAAAGAATCTGCTTCTTCAGCAGTAACACCGGTGAAAACGCCTGCAATCGAGCCAGTTGCAACGAAGGCGGCACAAGTAATTACGCCCGAGATGCCTTTGTCAGCTCAGGCAAGATTGGAAACAGAAGATATTGAATTCCTGTACGACATGGAGTTTTTCATCAATCGTGAGCTTGGTGAGAATGCAGGAGCAACATTTGATGAAGAGTCGTTCCGTAAATCGTTGTCAATAAATGGAGATTCGATCATCATCATTGCAGACGATGAAGTGATTAAGGTGCATGTGCATTCCAAGACACCTGGTGATGTATTAAATCTGGCTTTGAAGTATGGAGAGATTACACAGATTCATATTCTCAATATGCGTGAACAGCACCGGGACCTGCTGAGCGCAGGCATGGATATTGCAGCTTCACCTGATCTCTTTGCTGACATTCCGCATGAGAAGACAAGCACATTGGAAGAAGCGGTGCTTCCGGCTGATGAAATGGCACCTTACGGCTTTATTGCGGTTTCTTCCGGTGACGGCATTGCGGAAATTTTCAAAAGTCTGGGTGTAGATGTGGTGATGTCTGGTGGTCAGACGATGAACCCAAGCACAGAAGACTTTGTAAAAGCCGTTCGTTCGATTGCGGCGGATCAAATCTTTATTTTACCGAACAACTCCAACATCGTTCTTGCAGCTGAACAAGCTCGTGAATTGCTGGAGGATGAGCGTCGGATTACGGTTATTCCAAGCAAGACGATTCCACAAGGGATGGCAGCGGCATTTGCTTTCCAAGAGGATGAGTCTGCAGAAACGAATCGTGAACAGATGCTGGAGGCCATTAGCCGCGTGCAGTCCGGACAAGTGACACATGCCGTTCGGGATACACAATATGATGAACTGGATATCAAAGCCGGAAATTATATCGGAATCTATAACTCCAAAATTGTTGCGACAGATGAGAGCATGCTTCATGCTTGTGAAGGTCTGCTTGGGCAGATGATGGAGAGCGGAGATGAAGTGGTTACGGTTCTTGAGGGGGAAGAGGCTGACGCTGAGATTACTTCTTCTCTTGTTGCATGGCTGGAAGAGCAGTATCCTGACGCGGAAGTCGAGGTACATCAGGGAGGACAGCCCGTGTACTATTATCTGTTCTCTGTAGAGTCCTAATTGCGGTTGTTTCACAAGCCAATCACTATTGATTTTAGACGCTGGACGAATGACTTGTTAAACATGCATGATAGCACTTGATGTGAAGAGGAGGAGAGCCTGTGAGCCACAAGGTTGCGATTGTAACGGACAGTACGGCGGATATTCCTGAGGAACTGATTCGTAAATACGGTATACATGTGGTTCCCTTGCGTGTGTTGTTTGGGGAAGAAAACTATGCGGATGGAGTGGAACTGACTTCGGAGCAGTTTTACGATAAGTTAAGGCAGAGCGCAGTCCTGCCTACGACTTCACAGCCTTCTCCTACCGATTTTATGGATGTGTACCAGCGTTTGCTGGACGAAAACCCGGACAGACCTATCGTATCTATACACTTGTCTTCGGGCATGAGTGGTACGTATCAATCGGCGATGCTCGGCAAGTCTCTACTGGAACGGGAAGCGGATCTAACAATCATTGATTCAAAATCGGCTTCCTACGGGTATGGTCTAATGGTTGTACATGCTGCCGAGCTTGCTGAACAAGGTAAGTCTGTTACTGAGATTGCAGTTGCTGTGAAGGCAATGCAACAATCCCGTAAACTGTTTTTTCTGGTGGATACGCTGGAGTATCTGCAGAAAGGTGGACGGATTGGCAAAGCTTCAGCGATCTTGGGAACGCTATTAAATATCAAACCGATCCTGTCTATCGATGAAGAAGGCGTAATCTACGCCGTAGAGAAAGTCAGAGGTCATAAAAAGGCTATGGCACGTATTATTGAACTGTTCCAGAGGGATCTGGCTGGAAAGCGAGTCAACCTGGCGGTAGGTCATACGGCCGACCCCGCGTCAGCAGAGGCTTGTGCGGAACAGTTACGAGGTCATTTTACATTGAATGAAGTGATCTATACGAACATCGGGGCCGTTATTGGCAGTCACGTGGGGCCCGGTGTTATTGCTATCTTTATGTGGCCTGTTCCGGAATGAGGGATTAGATATGAACTTGGAAGAAATATCAGTCAAGCAAATTAACGGCGTGAGTGCTCTCAAAGAGGGAGAGCTTCACGCCTTTGGCATCTCTAGTGTGAAAGACTTGCTGGAGTATTATCCGTTTCGTTATGAAGATTATCGTCTGCGTTCGCTTAGTGAGGTAAAAGACGGAGACAAAATTACGGTACAAGGTCAGGTTATGGGTGTTCCGGTGTTGCAACGTTACGGTAAAAAGTCCCGTCTGACTTGCAAGATTATGACGGAAGAGTGGATGATTACAGCAACGTGGTTTAACCGCCATTTTCTCAAGGACCAGCTTACACCCAACCGGGAAATTGTGCTTACCGGAAAATGGGAACAAAAGCGTATGCAGCTTACCGTATCTGATTCGGAATTCCCGGATAAAGGCGATGGACGTTCAGGCACACTGCAACCGGTATATTCCGTCACGGGCAAGGTCACGCAGCAATGGATGCGCAAGACGATTAACCAGGGACTGACTCAGTACGGTGAGATGATTCCGGAGATTTTACCACAGGCATTGATTAAAAAATATAATCTGATGCCACGCAAGCAGGCAATAGCCGGTATTCACCGTCCGCAAGATAATCAGGAAGGTCAGCGAGCCAGACAGCGCATGGTCTATGAGGAGTTATTTTTGTTCCAACTTAAAATGCAGGCGTTTCGTGCGTTAAATCGAAACCGAATGGATGGCATGGTACATACAACGGACAATACGACGATTCGAGAGTTTGTACGTAGTTTGCCATTTGAGTTGACAGATGCGCAGAAGAAGGTGGAACTTGAAATATTGCATGATATGCGTTCACCCTATGCGATGAATCGGTTGCTGCAAGGCGATGTAGGTTCTGGTAAAACGGTGATCGCAGCCATTGCACTTTATACGACGGTGCGCTCCGGCTTTCAGGGAGCACTTATGGTGCCAACTGAGATTCTGGCGGAACAGCATATGCGTTCCTTGCAGAAGCTGTTTGAGCCTTTTGGTGTGACGGTGGGTCTGTTAACGGGCAGTGTCAACGGGCGCAAACGCAAGGACTTGATCGCCTCATTGCAGATGGGGATGCTGGATATTGTTGTGGGCACACACGCCCTGATTCAGGAAGATGTCTTTTTCCGGGAGCTGGGCCTTGTGGTGACGGACGAGCAGCATCGCTTCGGGGTGAATCAGCGCAGCGTTTTGAGACGTAAAGGCTTTAATCCTGACGTATTAACGATGACTGCTACGCCGATTCCCCGGACACTTGCGATTACGGCTTTTGGTGATATTGAGGTGTCGACGATATCGGAGCGGCCGAAGGGACGGATTCCGATATCCACGTATTGGGTGAAGCACGACATGATGGAGCGAGTGCTCGGTTTTATTTCGAGAGAGGTAGATCAGGGACGTCAGGCTTATCTGATTTGCCCACTGATCGAGGAATCGGAAAAGCTTGATGTGCAAAATGCGATTGACCTGCATGTGCAGATGCAGCAGAACTTCCCCAAATACAAAGTGGGACTTCTCCATGGGCGCATGACAGCTGCGGAAAAAGAAGAAATGATGCGTGAATTTTACAGCAATGACATTCAGCTACTGGTGTCTACCACGGTGGTAGAAGTCGGGGTGGATGTGCCTAACGCTACTCTAATGGTGATTATGGACGCAGACCGTTTTGGTTTGTCCCAGTTGCACCAACTTCGCGGTCGTGTTGGACGTGGTGCTCATGCATCCTATTGTGTGCTTATTGCTGATCCGAAGACAGAGGTCGGGCAGGAACGCATGAAGGTCATGACCGAAACCGAGGATGGATTCGAGGTGTCACGGCGTGATTTGGATCTGCGGGGGCCTGGCGATTTCTTTGGCACGAAGCAGAGCGGGTTACCTGAATTCCGTCTGGCCGATATGGTGGCGGATTTCGCTATACTGGAGCAGGCTCGGGATGATGTATCTGATCTGATTGCGGATGCTACATTCTGGACGTCTGTTGACTATACACCACTCCGTGATTTTCTTCAGCAACAGCAGGTGTTCAAGGGCGATCTGATCGATTAAGCGCTGGATGTGTTTTAAGGCATGTTTTGTAAAAAGTGACAAGTGAACAAGCCCTCCCGACATATGAATAAGAAGTGAGTTCATTTCTTGGGAGGTGCTGTACGTTTTGGGTTACCAACAATATGGAATTAGTCCGCAGCTGGTGGAGCGGATCAAACTTAAGATGAAAAATCCTGCGGTCAAAGAGCGGATTAAAAAGCTGATCGATGGCGTAACGAAGGCCGATCTGCAGGATAAAGCGAAGGTGCGTCGGCTCATTAAATCGTCGGCAGTCATTATGAATGAGAACTTCTCGCCTGCACAGGAGGAGCAATTTGTTACTTTTGTGATCGCGCAGAAGATTGATCCGAACAATACGTTTCATTTGATTAAGCTGTGGGGTATGTTCAGGTAAGGTTGAATGTGATGGGGTTACTTCAAAACATATAGGGGTTTACACGGGACACTCCGAGTGCAGTACCATCTTCCGAGCGCTGTTATCCCCGGATTTTTTGGAATTACCCTTTATAAGGGTAAAATCCGGTAATAAAGGCGCCCGCTTCGCTTCTTCAGATTGGTTCTGCTCTCTCCGTTAATTTGCAAACTGAATTTTTTGAAAAGCCGCATTACATTCAAAAGAGTATGGTAATGTAAAGAAGGGTGTTTCATCAGTCATGTGTGACTTGATGAAATGCCTTTTTGGATTTTTAGAGAAGATAATTTCTGTTTTCCTCACTTGGAAGGGAAGACCGCGGCATACGAGCGGGGTATTGATAACTTCGCAGTATGAGATGCAAGATGTATTACAGTTACCAGGTTATGTTATTTTTTGATAGATGTAGAGGAAGTTAGATTGGAAATATTTACGATGCTGAGAGGGCACCGGGGACTAGGTTTTTCTAACGATCACCAGAAACGCTATTTCAGCGATATCACACGTTTTTATTTTCTAACGATTCCAGGGAAGCTTATTTGAGTTGTTTGCCGCTAAAATGGGCTTGTTTCTTCTGTTTTTGTTGAAATAAGCTTTGTGGAGATCGTTACAATTTCAGAGGGCTCTATTTCGCTTAAATAAGCTCATCTGAGATCGTTAGAATTTGGAGAGATATGGTGAGCAGTTTTACTGGGAGGCTTTGCTCGTTAGATCATAATTGAAAATTACAAAATAAATTGTGTTAGCTAACGTTTGCTGCGGAAGAAAGGTTGTAGTGTTGACTATTGTTATCTGAGGAAGAGAAGTTGGTCAATTCAGCCAAGTGAGGATAGTGGAAGAAGGACGTAGTTTTGGCTGGCTTTATATGTGCTTGCCAAGTGTGGCTGTGTTAGCAGCGTTTCCAGATCAGTCTAGCATTCTCTGTGCAGGAAAAGATGCAATGACTTTGCACCAAACCGGCAAACCTCAAAGAACCAGGTCATCACTCGTGACTTGGTTCTTTGGTGCTGCACGTAACTTTGTACTGTTTCCGGAATTCCTCGGGGGTCAGTCCGGTCACTTTTTTGAATACGCGGAAGAAGTATTTTGGATTATCGTAACCAAGCTGCTTGGCAATGCGATAGACTTTGTCCTCTGTCAAGGTTAAGGCGTGCTTTGCTTGTTCGATACGCAGGCGGTTAACGTAATCTGTGAAGTTCTCTCCGTGTTTTTCTTTAAACAGATAGCTGAGATAACTTGGGTTCAGGTAAAACAGGGAGGAGACCCATTCCAGCGTTAAATTTTTGGCATAATGAATATCGATATATTTCCTGACGTTGTCGATAACCTGATCGGATCGATAAGGATTATATTCTTGAAGCAGTAGTGCTGTCCCTGTCAACACCTTGTCCATATACTGACGAATGGATTCCATATCAAATGAAATGTCAAGCACGGCTTCTAGACTGGAGGAAGCATTTCCGTTGCTACTGCTACCGCTTTGCAAATAATGTTGCAGCAAGCGTTTCGTTTCAGCCACAATGTCCCGGCACTGCTCTTTCAGGTGTGCTAGTAAAGCATCAGGTTGCTGGAGAAAGAAAGCAAAGAAATCAGCGATTAACTCTTGCACTTTGGATACGCTGCCGCTTTCGATGGAAAACAGTAATTCATGCGACTTGCTCCAGCGCAAGGAAGACAAGGTGTTGTTCTCCTCTGTATAGGTATAACATTTACCGAAATCGGTAATGGAGCGTTGGTCGAGAGCTAAAATAGTCTGATGATGAGCATCACGAATACGACTTACATCGGATAAGGGGAGACTGATTCCGATACAACATTCCGCTGTTGTTGTTTCTGCAAGGATACGCTCCGCGTATAGAACGGCACGTTTTTGCAGTTCAGCAACTGTGTCGCCTGGATCACACATCATGAGAAAAACAAGTTGTTCTGATTGGGGATGCGGGATATAGAGACTGTGCGGAAAAGATGGAAGATGCTCCACGATGAAGGGTTTAGGACTATAGATCATCATAAAAAGCAGAAGTTCGGCTTCCAGAAGGACAGCGAATTCTCGGGAACGGAATATAGGGCGCTTCGCGGGCAGATATGGACTCAGCACAACATGAAGAAAAGTCTGATGGTCAGCATCGATTTTCATCTGTTCTGTCTCCACAGTCAGCTGAACAACCTCTTGTTTCAGCGCGCGTTCCTGTTCAAGTGTTCGTATGGCTTGTTGCAAGGCACGTTGAACTTCGTCCCGGCTAAACGGTTTAAGCAGGTAATTGACTACCTTGGCCGAGATGGCCTCCTGCATATAATCAAAATCAGTATGGCCACTGATCACGATGAGTTTGATATGAGGAAAACGCTGGCTCACCGTTCGAATTAACCATTGCCCGTCCATCTCGGGCATGCGCATATCTGTGAAGACAATATCGGGGCTCAAAGATTCAATCAATTCCAATGCCTCGGCTCCATTGTCTGCTTCACCAACCAGCGTCATCTTATGCTCCGATGCCTCCAGTTTTTTTAACAGACCTTTACGAATCAAATGTTCGTCATCCACAACGATAAACGTATACATAGCCGTCACCTCTACTCTCAAAGACTTGGAATTTTTACGGTAATTCGGGTTCCTCGATGAACCTCACTATGGAAGGTCAACCCGTATCCGTCACCATAATACAGAACAATTCGTGAATGTACGTTTTTGATGCCAATGCTCTGCTTGAGCCTTTGACCGACAGAAATGAATTCTGGCGGCTGTAATAGTAGTTGTCTCAGCTCATCTGCCTGTTCAGGTGCAATGCCTACGCCGTCATCGCATACTTCAAAGATGATCTGTTCATCTTGAACCTTGCCGGTAATCATAATCGTACCCTTGCCACGTTTGTTCTCCAGACCATGATAGATTGCATTTTCCACGAGCGGTTGCAGCAGGAGTTTAAGCATATAGTGGTTTTGGATCTCAGGCTCCACGTAGAGCTCGAAGTTGATTTTATCTCCGTACCTGATCTGCTGAATGGCCATATAATTTTCAACATGCTGTAGCTCTTCGCTGACGGTCACGCGTTCACTATCTGTTTTGATGCTGTAACGGAACATATCGCCGAGTGACTTGGTCATAATGACAATGCTTTCGACCTCTTCAATCTCTGCAATACTGTTGATTGACTCCAGTGTATTGTATAAGAAATGAGAATTGATCTGTGCTTCGAGTGCTTTCATCTGTGAATCGAGTGTCAGGATTTTATTTTGATAGCTCTCCCGAATATGGGTATCAATATCCTTCATCATTTTATTGAATTCATGATAGAGGATTCCGATTTCATCCACATGTTTGCTTTTTTGCGGTTTGATCTTCACGAACTGATGTGATTTGGTCTTACGCATCATTTTGGTTAATTCAATGATCGGTTTGGTAATCAGGTTGGACAAGAAAAAGGATAAGAGTAGAAAGATTACAGCACAGCTTACAGCAACATACAAAAATAGCTTTTGAGAGATGTTGTACTGCTCGTATAAGCGTTCAAGAGAGATGTTGGCAATGACATTCCAGTTATGTCCAGGCACCTTTTGTATAACGGTCATCATTTTATCCTGAATGGTTTTATACTGTGAACTACTGTTCACTTGCTTCATTGCCGGATTAAAGCTGGCAGGAAGAGGATGTCCGATCTGGTCGCTTTCCGTGGAGTATAGTATTTTCCCCTGATCGTCAGCCAAATACAGGTTGGAGAGACTTGGCGCAGGATTCCGTTTCAGTCCGTCAAAAATGTTCATCCCGCAATCCAGCATGAATACGCCGAGAAACTCATGATTGTTCGGATCGTAAAGGGCTCTGGAGAAACCGATCGACTGTTTGGCATTGATAATATAAGGTTTAACGCCCACCTCGCCAACATATAAATCGCCTTTACGCTGAATGGTGTCGAGATACCATTGATCCTGAAGAGCAACGTAGTCTAGACGCAGATCCGTGCCACTGCTTCCATAACTGATCCATTTTCCGTCTGGTGTGAAGAGGTAGAGACCATTAATGTAATTGTATCCGAGCAAAATATTTTCAAAGATCAGCTTGAGCTTGCTACGTATCATAAAAATGTCATACTGATCATTCGTATCGTTCAGCTTCGTTAGTTCATCACTAACTGTGCTGTAAGCGGTTGCATTGGAAGACTGCTGAAGAAGAGTGACCGAAATGCGGTCGATGTTCTGCAAAATCTCTTCCATACTTTTGACCGAATTGCCGATTGTTGTGGATGTAATCAGAGAAGTCTGCTCATTCACCAGCTTTGTATAACTTCGGTAGGAACTCAGGGATACAACGATAATAGGTATGATCGACACAAGAACGAGGATCAGAAACAGTTTGGTTTTGATATTGAACAGAATCATACGTGCTCCCCCTGCGAATGTCAATTCTAAAAATAGTGCACCACACAAGCTAAAGTAAATGTACTAATGAACGCCGTATGATGAAAATGTGCACAAAGCAAGAATAAACATGAATCGGGGGAATGACAAGATGAAAAATAGAAAACAACTGTGGCCTTTGACTTTAGTGCTGCTAATGACGTTCCTTAGCGCATGTAGTTCTGCCAGTCAGGAACAGGGAAGTTCCGACAATAATGGGGGAGCCGGTGACTCTGCCAAACCGATCACGTTGACGATGATGCTCTCAGGAAACAAGGCGTCGGAAGGGGAGGACTTCGAACTCGAAACGTTGCCTCGTCTAGTCAAGGAAAAGTTTCCGAATATCACGCTGGAAGTGCAGAAGCTTCCTGATGATCAATACAACACCTCGGTACGAACGAAACTGGCAGCTGGTCAGGGGCCAGATATGTTCTGGATTTTCCCCAAAAATTCAGCAGGTGGAGTCGTTGATTTTGCCAAAGCCGGATTTGCCGCTGACCTGTCTGACCTGAAGTTCTGGAATAATATCAGTCAAGGTGCAAAGGATGATATGTCTGTGGACGGCAAGCCATACGGCGTATCGGGTGGTATTGCATTTCTGGGGGCTTATTACAATAAGGAACTGTTACAACAGGTCGGTTACTCCGAATTTCCGAAAGATTGGCCTTCGTTTCTGGAATTATGCCAAAAGTTGAAGGATGCGGGGATCACACCGATTGCTATGGGAGATAAAGATCCTTGGGTGATCCAATTTGGAATGTATCAGATTGCGGCCAACATGGTATACCCGGATGATAAGGATTTTGATGTAAAGCTGCAAAAAGGTGAGAAATCACTGACCGATCCAAAGTGGATTGAAACGATCTCAAGGTATAAAGATCTGTACGACAAAGGTTACATCGTGAAGAACTCACTGGGTATCGGCAGTGCACAATCAGCACAGCTGTTCATTGATGGCAAAGCAGCGATGACATTGACCGGTACATGGGATTACGCTTCCATGACATCCAAAGGTGCAGCTGACTTCACTCGCGGATTCTCTTCCCTTCCAGGCAATGATTCTGGCAAACCGGTATATGTGTCTGGTGCAACATCGGCCGGTTATGCACTCAATGCAAAATCAGCCAATCTGGATGCAGCGAAGCAAGTGCTGAATTATCTGTTTGACGGACAGTCAGAGTTGTTCAAAGCTTTTGTGGCTTCCAACAGTTCAATCAGTGTGTACAAAGGCGTGACATTGGAGAAGGAATTGTTCAAGGAAGTAAATGACAATTATCAACAAACAGGCAACTCTATATATTTTAGCAATCAGATGTGGCCTGCGGGAGTGTCGGATGTCATGCAAGCCAAATTCGCAGAGATTATCGCTGGACAAAAGACAACACCTGAAGAGGTCGCAGCTGCGATGGAAAGCAAATTTAGAGAGCTGTGGAAGAACTAGAGTGTGTCTGAAAAACACTTGATCAAGAATTAGATGAAACTGTCTGTTGCCATGGGGAAGGGCTTTTCAGCTACTTCCCTGGCCGCATTCTTCTGGGAGAGGATGGAGCAAGATGAACTCGACTGTCATGAAAAAGTCCATGTACTGGTTTGCTGTACCCGCATTACTTTTTTACCTTACATTCTGGATTTTCCCGATTCTGCGGTTATTCCAGTACAGTATAACGGACTATAACGGATATGCTCAGGCGTTTAGCTATATCGGATTGGACAATTACAAAGATTTGTTTCGCGGTGATGTGCTTGGTGTATCGTTGAAAAACACATTAATCTATACGTTTGTTACGGTTGTTGTGGGTAATCTAATCGGTTTGGGGATGGCCTTGCTATTAAATATGAAAATAAGAGGAACCGGAATCTACCGTTCTTTGGCCTATATTCCTACGCTATTCAGCGCAATCGTTGTGGGATTTCTCTGGAGTTACGTATACATGCCGGATTACGGGCTGATTTCTTCCTTTCTGAATAAACTGGGTATTGCGAGTGAACTGAATTTCCTCGGTGATTATTCAACAGCCTTGTATTCCATTATTTTTGTGGAAATCTGGAAAACGATCGGGACTACGATGATTATTTTCCTGGCCGGTCTGCAAACAGTCCCGAATGATCTGTTAGAAGCAGGCCGGATCGACGGGTGCGGTCCTTGGCGGTTGTTGAGACATGTGAAGATACCTCTTCTGGCAACGGCTATCACCATTAATGTAACTCTGAGCTTAATCAACGGGCTCAAAGCGTTTGACTTTCCGTTTATTATGACCAATGGCGGCCCGGGTACAGCGACGAATACGTTAATCTTTTCAATCTATAAAATGGCATTTACCGAGCAGCTCTTTGGTAAGGCTTCAGCGCTTGGTGTCATATCCTTTGCTGTAATTATCGTTATTACGGCGGTATTTGTACTGAAAATGAACAAGCGGGAGGTGTCGGCATGACTTCTCGTAAATGGATGGGAAAAGGGTTTACTCAGCTCGCTGTCATTTTAATTATGGCGCTGAATCTTATTCCACTGATTATTGCTTTTTCGACTTCACTGCGTGATCCGAAAGATAACACCAATCCGCTCGTCCTGTTTCAAGGTATGTCTCTGGCAAGTTACAAAGCTGCCTTCGAGCGTATGCATTTTCTGGATGCTTTATGGAACAGCGTTGTGTTAACTGGGGTATCGGTCATCTTTGTGGTCCTGTTCGCAGCGATGGCCTCATATCCGATGGCCCGGCTGAAAACAAAGCTCAGCAAGTTTATGTATTTATTTTTTCTGTCGGGGCTCGTGGTGCCTGCTCAGATGGTGTTGATCCCTATCGTGCAGATGATTAATGCGCTGCATATTCCGACGAACCAGTATACTCCGATTTTTATGTTTATAACCTGCAGCTTGCCGTTTTCCACCTTCCTGTATACCGGATTTATTCGCAGTGGTGTACCTGAAGAGGTGGAGGAGGCTGCACATATTGATGGTGCCGGATTATTCCAGCGTTTCTGGACAGTTGTTTTTCCGCTGCTCATTCCAGTGACGGTGTCCGTTATTATTACGCAGGGAGTATGGATCTGGAACGATTACTTTTTTAATATGATTTTTATTTCCGGAGCCGGAGAATCACCTTTACCACTGGCGATGCTTGGATTTATGGGGGATCAGCAAAACCCGACGCAATGGAATGTATTGTTCGCAGCTTGCTTTCTGTGTGCACTGCCGCTGTTGCTGGTCTTTTTATTTTTACAAAAATACTTTGTTGGTGGTATGACGGTTGGTGCAGTTAAAGGTTAAGGAGGGGAACCTGACATGAGTGAAAAGATTATAAGTGAACGCAGGGTGGGCGAACATATCGTAAACGAATCATGGATGGATCAGGCGCAGCAATGGATTCCAAAGCTCCACGAGCAAACGGTATATCCCGAGCGGATCGTTCGTTCCATGTCAGATTCACATGCATTTCAAGGATGGCGGATGGAGACGATAGGCCCGGCTTCTGTTTTGCCCAAGCAAACGCTACGCAAGGGAGACGAGATAACACTGGATTTTGGCCAGCATCTTGTCGGTTATGTAACCCTTTCACTGCTGAATGTACGAAGCAATGCAGATGCACCTTTGAGATTAAAATTGACATTTGGCGAGATGCCATGTGAGGTTGCTGAAGACTTTTCCACATATGAGGGGTGGCTTAGTCGTTCCTGGTTGCAGGATGAGGTGCTTAATGTGGACGTGCTACCTGGCACAGTTACGTTGAACCGTCGATATGCCTTTCGTTATCTGAAGATTGAAGTACTGGACACATCGATTCGGTATGATATCCAGATCAAGGATATTTATTGTAGGGCGGTGACTTCCGCATCGATGGATGCTATACCGCCATTGCCGGAAAACATCGATGAAGAGCTCGCACAACTTGATCTGGTATCAATTCGTACTCTTCGGGATTGTATGCAAACGGTATTTGAGGACGGTCCGAAGCGGGATCGGCGGTTATGGATTGGTGATCTGCGTTTGCAGGCCTTGGTCAATTATGAGACATTTGGCTGTAATGATCTGGTGAAGCGCTGTTTATATCTATTTGCCGGATCAAGGCTGGAAGGTGGGCAAGTTGGTGCGTGCCTGTACGAAAAACCGGAGCCTTATGTAGATGACATCTACTTGTATGACTATGCCCTATTTTTCATCACTACATTATGGGACTATTACGAGGCAACGAAGGATCGAGAGACACTGGAGGTGTTGTGGCCTGTTGCCAGAGAGCAGATCGACATTGCCTTGAAAAGGCTGGATGCACGTGGTGTTGTGCAGGATGATGACACGTGGTATTGCTTCCTCGATTGGCATGAGCAGTTGAATAAACAGGCAGGTGCACAGGCGATATTGATCTATAGCATGAAAAGAGGGCAATGGATTGCCCGGGAACTGGGGCTGTCCGCGCAAGAGGAACAGATTCAGATGCAGGTTCAGCAGGCGGAACGGGCTACCCTTCATTATTTATGGGATGAGGAACAAGGTTTCTTCATCAGCGGTGAGGGACGTCAGGTATCGTGGGCATCGCAGGTCTGGATGATTCTGGCTGAAGTGGTGGATAAGGATGCAGCGTGGGCATTATTGCAACGGTTGATGAATCATAAGGAAGCAATTCCAATGAACACGCCTTACATGATGCATCATTACGTAGAGTCGCTGTTGCAATGTGGAAAAAAGGAAGAGGCCTTGGCGCAGATTCGAGCTTACTGGGGCGGCATGGTAAAGGATGGAGCAGATACGTTCTGGGAGCTATATAATCCCGACGACAAGACATATTCTCCGTATGGCAGTAATCTGATCAATAGTTATTGCCATGCCTGGAGCTGTACACCAAGTTATTTTATTAGACGAATATTTGCTTCAACTGCTTGCTGATTCAAAAGCAGTGGAACGAGGTCAACCGGATGTTCGGTTGGCTTTTTTACGATATTCACAGGATATCCTTTGCTTTCCTCCAAGGGGGAGGGTAAACTGTTGCATACGAGTAGTACAGATACAATATCGCAGTGTGGGATGCATGAGGGTGATCTGGCGCTGTTATTGTTATTTTTTCAGATAGATGTGGAGGAAGATGGATTGGAAATGTTTACGATGTTGCTGGGGCTGTTTGAGCGGGCGGCGCTGCTGATTATATTTTTGTTTTTTCTGTCGCGGGTGCCGCGGTTCAGGCAGATTTTGCAGAAGGGCAAGTTAAGGTGGCAGGAGTATGCTGCGGTAACTATGTTATTCTGTGCGTTTGCCATCTTTGGTACATATACAGGCATCAACGTTGAAGGCTCACTTGTTAATGTGCGGATTATTGCGATTTTATCGGGTGGAATCTTGTTTGGAGCACCGGTGGGCATTATTACGGGACTTGTGTCCGGAGTGCATCGTTATCTCATCGATATGGATGGTATAACCGCAATTCCGTGCCTGATCACAAGTATACTTGCGGGGTTGGTGTCGGGTTACATTCACAAATACACCCCAAAATCCAAACGCTGGATGATCGGTATTGGGGCAGGCATGATCATTGAAGCGCTCACGATGCTGCTGATTCTCCTATACTCGTATCCTGACCCGCTTGGAGCAGATATCGTTTCGAAGATTGCACTGCCGATGATTCTGGGTGAGGTGAACATTGGGCTGATCGTACTTCTGGTGCAGAGTGTGGAGGGGGAAAAGGAGTTAATTGCAGGCCGTCAGGCCAAGCTGGCATTGGAGATTGCGAATAAAACACTGCCTTATTTCCGCTCCATTGATGAGGATTCCCTGCGCAAAATATGTAAAATCATTCAGGAAGATATCCAAGCGGACGCGGTAGCGATCACGGATACACGGAATGTTTTGGCTTATGTTGGTTTTGGTGAGGAAAGGTATCATATTGGCAATGAGATTATTAGTGAAATGACCAAGAAGACGATCTCCAGCGGGGAAATTACGATCAGTAACGATGTAACAGATGAGAAAACCCCAGATATCCACTCGTTGCTGATCATTCCCCTGAAAGAACGGGGCGATGTGACGGGCGCGCTTAAAATCTATTATCGTAAAGCCTACAAAATTACGTATCCACTGCAAACGATGGCTGTGGGACTTTCTCAGATTATCTCCACACAGATGGAGGTGTCTCGCGTAGAGGAGATTAAGGCTGCGGCGAACAAAGCGGAATTACGCGCATTACAGACAACGATTCATCCTCATTTTTTGTTCAATGCGCTGAACGCTATCGCTTCGTCCATACGCACCAAGCCGGATCGTGCGCGGGAATTGATTGTTAACCTCTCGGGTTACATGCGTTACAACTTGGAGCTGTCGGATGAGTTAATTGATATTCATAAAGAGCTGGAGCAAGTCCGTAATTATGTGGAGATTGAAAAAGCGCGTTTTGGCAGCAGACTCACGGTTATCTACGAGATTGATGAAGTGGCAGTGCATATTCCAAGCCTGGTCATTCAGCCTCTCGTAGAAAACGCGATTATACATGGGATTCTGAAGGTTAAAGGCCCTGGAACCGTGCGGATTCAGGTGCAGGATCATTCTGATTTTGTGCGTATTAGCGTGAGTGATACCGGGGCAGGCATCAGTGGAGATATTATTGAAAAAGTCTACCATGATCGCATGCCGGGCAACCAAATCGGGCTATATAATGTGCATCGGCGTGTGAAGTTGATTTATGGACAAGGCCTAACGATTAGAAGGTTAGAGCAAGGGACCGAGATTTTATTTGATGTACCCAAAGGAGATGTCATATCAAGGTGATGATGAAGCGATGAGAGCGTTAGATGAAGGCATGTTGAATGGGGTAGACAAAAGAAGGATGAGAGCCTTAGTTGTGGAGGATGAAATTCCGGCAAGCGAAGAATTGAGTTATCTCATTCACGAGCATAGCCAGATTGATGTTGTGGATTGTCTGGAAGATGGCCTGGATGTGCTTAAATTTTTGCAGGAGCAGGAAGTGGATGTACTATTTCTCGATATTAACATTCCTTCGCTGGACGGTATGATGCTGGCACATCATATTGGCAAGTTTGCACGTAAACCTTACATCGTATTTACGACAGCATATAAGGAGCATGCGGCTGAGGCTTTTGAACTGGAAGCCTTTGATTATATTTTGAAGCCTTATGACGAGAAGCGGATCGCAGCCATGTTGCACAAGCTGGAGCTGACCTTCAAGCGGGATCAGGAGCAAACGGAGAACTTGGATAGCCTAATGCAGGGGGAGAACCGGGCATATCGGCGCGCAGAGGAACATTCGTCAACAAATGATCATGGGGCTCAGCGAGGACATGACACAAGAGAAGATCAGGTTCGCTCTGGCGTACGGCAGGCACATCAAGGACTGGAGCAGCGACCGATATCTTCTAATTCTCCATCACAGGCGGCGGATCATCTGACAGGAACACGGGTCAATTTGCTGCGCAATGACAATATCATTGTCACCGATTCGGCAGATATCTATTATGCAGAGGCTCAGGAGAAGGTCACTAAGGTGTATACCAAAAACGGAGAGTTCACGATGCCGGTCAGCATTTCCGATTTTCACAGTCGCTTGCCTCAGGATGCTTTCTTCCGTTGTCATCGTTCCTATCTCGTGAATCTTGTCCAAATCCGTGAGATTGTGCCTTGGTTTAACAATACTTATCTGCTTCGTTTGCGTGATCTGGAAGCCGAAGTGCCCGTAAGTCGTGGCAAAGTCAAAGAATTCAGGCAACTCATGCGCATATAACGGCATTTCATTCCGTATTTGATGCAACTCATGCTGCAAACGGCTCTATGAATCCCCTTTCATGTATGATGGTCTTGTGAACGCATTCAAGTATGTTTGAATGGTACAGAGAATGTTCAACATGTCACAGACATCGGCAAAGGGGAGATTACGATGAAAGCAGCTATTTCATCCGCTTCATCAGCATTGAATTCAACCACGACATCATCTTTATCCATGAACCGCTGGCTTATTGTACTGGGTACAATTATTGTACAAATGGGACTCGGCACCATTTACACTTGGAGTTTATTTAATCAACCGCTGTCTGATCGTTTCGGATGGGACGTCAGCTCGGTCGCGATAACTTTTTCGATTACGAGTTTTGCTTTGGCATTTGCTACCTTGTTTGCGGGCCGATTGCAAGAGCGCTGGGGGCTTCGGCGTTTGATCCGTGTAGCCGGGGTGGTACTCGGGCTTGGACTTATTCTAAGTTCTCAGGTGAGCTCGTTAACGCTGCTGTATCTGCTGGCTGGGTTTGTGGTTGGTTTTGCGGACGGCACAGCATATATCACTTCTCTATCCAATCTGATCAAGTGGTTCCCTGAACGTAAAGGTCTGATCTCGGGTATTTCGGTAGGTGCTTTTGGTACCGGTAGTCTATTGTTCAAATATGTGAACTCCGCCCTGATTAGTGCGGTTGGCCCAGCGCAAGCCTTTATGTACTGGGGGATAATCGTTCTTGTATTGGTTGTTGCCGGATCATTCCTGATCCGTGAAGCGGTGGTTCGTGAACAGTCTCCGGTGACTGCCAAAGAGGGCGCGGTCAGTGAACCTGCAGAAGTCCATCATGAATATACAGTTAAAGAAATGCTTCGCACAAAAGAGGCGTATATGCTTTTCGGTATTTTTTTCACAGCATGTATGAGCGGTCTGTACCTGATCGGCATTGTCAAAGACATTGGCGTACAGCTCGCAGGTCTTAACGTGGCAACGGCTGCAAATGCGGTTGCCATGGTCGCTATTTTTAACACAGCGGGTCGTATAATTCTGGGAGCCTTGTCGGATAAAGTAGGACGGATGAAAGTCATCGCCGGAGCGTTGCTCGTTACAGCCGTGGCTGTCATGACGCTGAGTCTGGTGCCGCTGAACTTTGGAATCTTCTTCGCTTGTGTGGCAGCGATTGCCTTCTGCTTTGGGGGTAACATTACCGTGTTCCCAGCCATTGTGGCCGATTACTTCGGGTTGAAAAACCAGAGCAAAAACTATGGCGTGATCTATCAAGGGTTCGGATTTGGTGCTCTGGCTGGATCATTTATCAGTGCGCTACTGGGTGGTTTCCATCTTACCTTTATCGTCATTGCGGTACTCTGTGCGGTATCACTGCTGATGGCACTGATCATCACACCTCCAGGTACAAGCCTGCGGGCACGTGATTCCCATAATAAACAGATGCAGTTCAACCCGTCATCGCGGGCAAGCTAAGTTGTAGTTATATCGTTGTACAGATCCATATATACGTATCACAACATCACAGAGACCTAGCGATTGGACACGGCATTGGGCTAAGAACGAATACCAAAAGTTAGATTAGATTAATGGCAAGCGGTCTCAGATGAGGCCGTTTTTACCTTTTTCAAAAGCTTCACAAATCCCAAAAGCCTTGTTGCCAAGTGCAAGAGCGACATAACCACGCTGACGTACATCCCAAGATGTGCATTGCTACCTTTGCTTCTGTTATACTTTAGGTGAATCAAAGCAAAACTGTACTCGATGACGCGCTATAAAATGATATACGGTATGCGACACGATGACATTGAAATGATCTATCCTGAGGAGGCATATTCATGAACTTTGTAAAATACACAGAACCGGACTTTGAACATTATTATGCACTCGTTTCCAATGAGGACGTCATGAAGCAGATTACCGAGCGGGCGATCCCGGAGCCGGAAGCGAGAACACAGTTCGATTCCATGCTAGATTATAACCTTCGTTCTTTATGCGGGCACTATCGAGTGACCACGCAGGATGATGCGGGTGTGGCCTACGCCAAATTGATTCTGGATGAAGATAACCCAAGCCGGGCAGAGATGGGGTATATGATTCTACCGGAGCATTGGGGCAAAGGTCAGGGTACAGCTATCGCGTCCCGCCTGATTATTCAGGCTCAGGCTGCAGGCATTGAGGTTCTATATGCCGTTATTGATCCTTCCAATGCGGCATCCCGTCAGATTTTGCTTAGACAGAACTTTGAATCAACATGGGTGGGAGATTACGACGGTTTGCCTGGGGAGATTCTGGAGTTGAATCTGCGTCCTAACAGATAAAGACGTTAGATACACATGAAAGTATATGCTTAAACATGCTGCAGCCGCTTATAAAGCGGCTTTTTTCTGTGCAATCTATATTAGATAGAGAATGGCCCTAAATTACATGTAAAAGGAGAGCATATGATAAAGTCATTGGAATGGATTACGCATCCTCCGTTTAACCCTATTCATGATAAGCTTTATTCTCCCTTTGAGTTGCTTAAGGGTTTTAATGTGGATGATGCACGGAGTCTATTAGCCACGCCAGATTTTCGGTGTTTTACATATTTTCATCAGCAAGGAGGTACAACCGTTTCAGATCCTTATGCTGCGATGATGGAGGCTGTGCATGATACATCCGTTGTACGCGAAATGAACGGATTTCTGGCAACGGAGTTACAGGCAGGCCGTCGTCCTGTTGCAATTATGGGAGGACATCGTGAGAAACGTGGAAGCGAAACCTATCGTAAAGTAGCACGAATTGCCCAGAAGCTATCAGAATCTGGCTTTATTGTCGTTAGCGGTGGTGGACCTGGTTGTATGGAAGCAACACATCTTGGTGCTCTTCACGCTGGACGGTCCGCAGACTGCCTTGAATCTGCAATAAATCGTTTGGCAGAGGAACCGTTCGCTGAATTCCCGCAAAACATGAGCGATATTATCGGTAAAGATGGACAGACCTTTAATGAAGAACTGTTAAGCAAACTCCATAAATGGATGCTTCCCGCATGGGAAATAGCAAATGGACTCAAGAATCAGCTCAGCCCACTCAATTGCAGTTTGGCACTGCCGACCTGGCATTATGGCCACGAGCCTTTTACTCCGTTTGCTACCCACGTTGCGAAATACTTTCTCAATAGTATACGGGAAGATGTACTTCTTACACTCGCTTCATGCGGTATCATTTTTTCGGAGGGGCGGGGAGGCACAATCCAGGAAGTGTTCCAGGACGCCGCTCAAGTCTATTACCGTGAGAATGACGCGTATAATAAGGCTCCAATTACTTCAATGCTGTTTCTTGACAGCCAGTTCTGGACCAATTCAGAGACCCCTGATAAAAGGCTGCACATGCCAGTGATGGGTTTGCTTTATCAACTTTTTGTCGGTACGAAAAATATGACAGAAGAGGAATTCAAACGTTATATTCGCGTTGTCGATGATGCTGATGAAGCCGTAAACATCATTATTGAAAATGCACAATCTGCGAGTCAGGTCGTGCACAAACTAGCCAGAATTGGCATTAGCAATATTGATTCGGAGCTTATGGCTGAAAGAGCAGAAGATTTTGTTAATCAGCGAGGAAACAATACTGAAATATGACTGATAGAATGTGCAGAAAATGAATGAACCGTTCCCATCGTAATCCATGAACAACCTGATTCAGAAAATAGAACAAAGTCCCCATAAAAGCTGTTACGCTAGCAGCTTTTTTGTTTTCCCGGTAGAAATCCGTGTAACTTCGCGTACCACAGGGTAATGCTTAGGATAGAATAAGGAGTATAAGGTGTCTTGCCTCAGTACAGCGCTCCGTTGTATTGCAGGGCTAGTATCTCTTGTAAGATACTTCTATAGGTAAACGTGGAGGAGATGACATATGAGTGATTCAACGATGGAACGACTGAATGCTCTGTTGCCCGAGTGGTTGGAGACCAGCCGCCTGCATACGGGACAGGGGAAAGTAGCTTCCTATATTCCGGAACTGGTCAAAGCATCTCAGGATGATCTGGGAATACATATCATGGACGCGGCAGGTAACCATGTGTCTGCCGGCGATTGCGGAGTTCCTTTTACGATGCAAAGTATCTCCAAAGTGTTCACCCTCATTCTGGCCCTGATGGATCACGGGGAAGAGGCGGTCTTCTTTAATGTAGGAAAAGAACCCACCGGCGATGATTATGACTCCATGATCAAGCTGGAACTGGTTGAACCAGGTATTCCGTTTAATCCTCTCATTAATGCGGGGGCGATCACCGTATCCTCTCTTGTTGGTGGTGACTGCAAGGAAGAGAAGTCCCGCCGTATTCTCGAATTTTTCCGCAAGTTAGCGAATAATGAACGATTGGGTTATAACGAAGACGTTTTTCGCTCCGAATCGGAAAGTGGACATCTGAACCGTTCTCTCGCCTATTTCCTCAAACATAACGGTGTCATCAAAGATGATGTGGAAGATGTGCTGGCAGTTTATTTCCGCCATTGTTCTATTGAAGTCACCTGTGCTGACCTGGCTCGCATGGCGCTTGTTCTCGCTCATGATGGAACCGATCCGATTACTGGCGAAGAACTCATTCCCCGTCGTTATGTGCAGATCGCCAAGACCTTTATGACTACCTGCGGGATGTACAATGCTTCTGGTGAATTTGCCATCGAGGTTGGTTTGCCCGCCAAAAGTGGTGTTTCCGGTGGAATACTGACGCTTGTTCCGGGACAATTCGGCATCGGTGTGGTTGGCCCGGCACTTAATCGCAAAGGCAACAGCCTCGCTGGCGTTCATCTGCTTGAGCGTCTGTCCAAGGAGTTCGACTGGAGTTTCTTCTAATATTAAAAAAGCAACGTAATAGCTACCCTTCTAAGGCAGTGGATGAATCAGATTCCAGTTATTTTGCTTCTTTTGAACGAGGCAGAATGAACGGACATCGGTTTTATCGACTGCTCTTTTATGTTCTTAAAGTATAGTAGGGATACGGTCCTGCACAACGTGAAGCTGCTGCATCTATCAAGGGGTTCCCACCATGTCCATATGTGAAGAAATGCTCATTTTGCTACATCACTCACATGTTTACTCATCCATCCATTCACCTGCTGGAGTCACACCTGTAATGAGATTCATCTGAAGATCCCGATTCCCGTCATCGGTTAGCAGTCTGAGTGTACGGGCGGGGCGATCCAATCGGAGCACACGTCCAGTATAAGAAATGTCATCATGCTCGTGGAACAGTGTAATCGTAACGCGGTCGCCAAGTACCATGGAGTTGCTCAGCAAACGGGACATTTCATCTGCGGCCTGGGCATCCAGGGAGGGACGCGTGCGGGGGGCAAGCTGCTCCTGATGAAGAATATAGGCTTCCCGGTGTTCGGGAAGCATCATGCGTGAGGATTCAAAAAGTCCGTTTTGTTGCAATTTTTTACTCATCTATAGTGACCTCCAATTTTATGAGAACGATCCTGCGCCTGAGCGGACGAGCACAGAGATGAAGCACGCATGATGGCGGTATCTCCGAACTTGCGCTTGATATCATCCGTGGCTCGCTCCAGTTCTCTCTTGCGTTCGCGGTCGTCAAACCAGGACAGTTGTACTTCTGAATCGGGTACAAGTCCGCTCAGCGACACATGGATGCGTCTTATGGGTAATCCGTCCCAATGGCGCAGAAACAGAGTTGCCGCCGCATCATATACTTCATCTGTGATGTTGGTCGGTTCATTCACCTTCATCTGACGGGAAAAACCGGTTGGCCGGTCGTAATCCTGTCCGCGACACCCGACCGAAACGACATGCCCCATGAGTGATTTGTCCCGGGAACGTCGGCTGACTAGTTCCGCGAGCTCCAGCAACACAACCTTAATCTCTTCCCAAGTCTCGTAATCCCGTGGCAGCGTCATCTGATGTCCGATCCCCTGCTGCTGGTGTGTGTATGTTCCGGGTTTTACCGGAGAATCATCTATACCGCGGGCGATACGCCATAACACTTCACCATTTACACCCCACCGCTCCTTGAGCCGGGATAGCGGTGTATTCGCCAAATCACCAATCGTATGAACGCCCATTTTGTAGAGATGCTGTGCCATGCGTGAACCAACCATGAACATATCGCGTACAGGTTTTTCCCAGATCGTGGAGGGCATATCCTTCCTTGGCAGCGTATAGATGCCTCCTGGGACTTTTTTGGCATACAGGTCACAGGCCATTTTGCTGACGACTTTGGTATCGCTGATGCCGATTCGAATGTAAACGCCAGTTTCATCCATCACTTTGGACTGAATGCTGCGTGCAATTGTTTCGGGACTGCCGAACAGATCGAGGCTTCCCGTGACATCGAGAAACTGCTCGTCGATGCTGTAGGGTTCCACCAGATCGGTATAGGACTGAAGAATACGTGTAATATGAAGGGATACGCGGATGTATTCGGCCATTCTTGGGCGAATAACGACAACATCTGGACATTTGGCAAGCGCCTCTCCCAGTCGTTCTGCGGTTGTAATACCGTAGGACTTGGCGAGAGGACACGCCGCCAGAATGATACCTGAACGCCTCGCCGGGTCACCAGCTACAACAAGGGGGCGATCCTTGTACTCAGGATGTGCAGACTTCTCCACACTGGCGTAAAATGACTGGCAGTCTGCCAGCATGATGACACGTCTGTCTTGGCGGGGCATGATGTTTCCTCTCCTTATCTGCAATTCTTGATGTTGCTCCTGTCGTCTGATCCTTGCAGAGAGCTGTTCATTTACAGTTTATTTACAGTATGGAACAAGTGTTCCTGTTTTATAAGCATAAAGGACAATTCAAAATGCGGCAACCGGAATTATTTTGCAAATTGGACACAATTATACGCTAGGCAGACTAGGGACATGAAATAGGAAATAAGATGTGGCTTTTTACATTTAATGTGAGATATCTGTGACCTCTGGGCGATGACTGGTAGTTCATTTTGATTTTTGTAAAAGTGTCGTTCATGGACAGAGTCCTAGATAGGGGGACTGATGTCCTTTTTTCATTTTCAGTACTTTTCAGAAAACCTTGATAGGACGCGGATTTTCAGTGATGCGTTATCGGACTATAGTATCAATTTTGTAATCTTTATGGTTAATACTGTAAAAAACGCGAAACTTTAAAATGTTACTCGCGTTTAATGGGGTATATGTTTTTCGGGGGAAGAGTGCCTGTATCCGCGTTGCACATAACAATATTACGTGAAGATGTGCAGGATAAGCAGGGCATTCATCTGTGCTTTTCGGCAGATCACGAATGTAAAAAGACCGCAAACGGAATTGTTGCCTTGGAGTGCTGGCGGGTGGCTCAACGGGCTGAGTATGGGCAGAACGTTCCATATCATGTTTGCTTCCATCAGCCTAGTTACAATGCAGAGGCTTAGCGCTATAGTGAGAACTACACCGCTGACATCTCTACCAAGCGGACATCCGAAGCGGAATGATCGTATGTTTCCTGCATGGGTTTGTGCAATGCATGAATCTGATCTATGGGGAAGCAGGATGCATACTAGAGAGGTGAGCAATCAGAAGTCATGAGCAGACAACGACGAAGACGCTGGTTACTGACAGCTTTGACAGGCGCCTTGGTGGTGACTGGCGGAATACTTGCCGGATGGCATTACATGCAGCCAAAGCTTGTCACGTATACAGCGGAGAACGGCACGGAAATGAAATTCAAGACCGATGGAGACCGGTTCATGCAATATGGGCCAGATGGAACGTGGAAGGAAATGTTCGTTAAAGGGGTGAACCTGGGGGCCACTTCGCCGGGACATTACCCGGGAGAGTTTCCACTCACCGAGGAGGATTACCTGCGCTGGTTCGAGCAGATTCAGGATTTGGGCGCGAATGTGATTCGGGTCTATACCGTCCACCAGCCGATTTTTTACTCCGCACTGGTCGATTATAATCGTGGCCGGGAGCAACCGTTATATTTTATACAAGGCATATGGTCACCTGAAGAGGAATTGATTGAGAAGCAGGATGCCTACGCCGATCATATTGAACAGAGGTTCAAGCAGGAGATAGAAAAGGCCGTATCTGCCGTGTACGGTGATGCAGACATTCCTGCCAAGAACGGAGAGTCCAGCGGCAAGTACAGAACCAATGCCGGAAAATACTTGATGGCTTGGCATGTAGGTACCGAGTGGGACCCGGGGATGGTGGACAACACCAATAAGGTGCATGCGGATGTGCCGCAGTACAAAGGTGTTCACTTTTCCGGCAGTGCAGAAGCATCGCCGTTTGAAAATTGGTTAGCAGAGCTGCTGGACTACACGGCGGTTCAGGAGAAAAAATATGGATGGGAACATCCGATGACGTTTACCAACTGGGTTACAACCGATGTGCTGGATCATCCAGGCGAGCCGCTCTATGAAGAGGATCTCGTCAGTGTGGATGCACGGCATATTAAGCCGGAAGCATGGGATGGGGGTTATTTTGCTGCCTACCACGTGTACCCGTATTACCCGGATCTGTTCCACATTGATAAGACACTGCAAACCATCAAGGATGAAAAGGGCGAGTACAACACGTACAAAAGCTATCTGCAAAAGCTAAAAGCCGAGTTTTCCGATATGCCTGTAATGATTACAGAGTATGGTGTGCCGTCCTCACTTGGTATATCTCATCTGGGCATGGGTGGTCGAAATCAAGGCGGGCATAACGAGGTACAGCAGGGAGACATCGATGCTTCGCTTACGCAGGATATCTATGATGAAGGCTATGCAGGAGCGATTCTGTTCATGTGGCAGGATGAGTGGTTCAAAAAGACCTGGAACACGATGCCGCTGGAAATTCCGGCAGATCGCCGGGCGTACTGGCTAAACGTGTTAACCAACGAAAAGATGTTTGGTTTGCTGGCCATGGACCCAGGGAAACAGGAACAGCTGACGATAGATGGCAAGCTGGATGACTGGGATAAGCTGAAAGATGAAGAAGTTACGGTCTGGCAGGGACAGGTGAATGGTATTCAGGAGATGAAAATGACCCATGATGAAGCTTATCTGTATGTGGGCTTGACGCTGGATCAGCCATTTGACCCGGAGAAAACTGTACTTCGCATTGGGACAGATACTCTTACCGGCGGCAGTCAACCAAGCAACATGTTGCCAGGCAAAACGCTAAGTGATGGACTGGAAACGGTCATCACATTGGGTAAAGATAACGAGTCCCAGGTACAGATTGCGAAGGACTATGATTTCAATCAGCGTCTGTATGGCAAGGACGGGTATAACATGATCCCAGACGAGGAGTTGAAGTCAGCCGATCCGTTCCATCCGTGGGAACTGGCTGTCAGTCTGAAGATGACCCCGCCAGATACACGTTCAGCGCATCCATTCATGGCGGAGAACGTGGGAACGTTAAAGAGAGGTACGACAGCTCCAGGACAGGCAGACAGCGATTCGTTAACAGCTTGGCAGTATAACGGCAATCAGGTGGAAATGCGAATTCCGTGGATGTTGCTTGGTTTCGGTGATCCGAGCTCCTTGCAGGCCATCGAATACGGACCGCTGAAAAACGGTCGGGAGTTTTCTACAACTAGCGTTGAAGGTATCACGCTGGTTCCATGGCTGACAGATCGTTCCACGAAACAGATATCCTGGCCTGGGGGCGAGCAATCAACGCTGGATTTGAAAACTTTACCCGTTTACAGCTGGAAACCTTGGGAGCAGGTCGAATATAGCGAAAGACTTAAGTTAAGCTATGAGAAAATGCGGCAGAGCTACGAAAAAATGCCTAGTTTTCAGATCGAATAAATCAGCATAGAACATCATAAGCAAGTATAAAAGGAGGACTTTTTCACATGTTCCAGAGTTTAGCTTTGGCCTATTGGTTTTTGATCGCCTGCATTGCACTTGTGATTGTAGGCGTCATCGTTCTGTTTGCCATGAAAATGTCCCACAACGGCAAACGACGCAAAACCGCTTTGTATGAAATGAAGCAACGAGACTATTTCACGTATCTGCAGACCGCTTTGACGGAGAACAGCCCACTCAAGTTGCCGCCAGGCAAGCTTGCTCCACTAGAACGACGGGTTATTCAGGACAAACTGATTGAATGGATTGACCAGTTCAAGGGAGAGTATCGTGACAAGCTGATCGAACTGTGCCGCGAGGCCGGATTCGTCGAACACGATCTGAAAGAGCTGGGCCGTCTGCGTTACGGACGTCAGATTGATGCAGCATATCGTCTCGGAGGCATGCGCTGTCCCGAAGCAGTTCCAGGTTTAATGGAGCTTCTCAAGGATGAGAAACCGGGTCCGATGGCGATCATGATTGGACGTTCGATTGCGAGATGTACAACCCGGCATGGCGAGCTGAAAGACATGCTTACACTGCTTTTAACGAAAGGGAAATCGATTCATCATCTGGCTGCGGACATCTTATTGGAAGCAAACCTGGATACGAGTCGTGTGTTGATCGAATTGCTTGAGGATCGCAACCCTGATTTTGTCAAAGTAGGACTTGTGGCGATGTGGGGACAAGCGGTGCCGGAAGTAATGCCTGCACTCCACAGACTCGTCGGAGCAGAGCATGAGGATGTTCGTGCCGAAGCAGTGAAGCTGTATCTCAGTGCAAGTCCAGCACTTAAGGATGAGACGATTCTGAAGCTGATCCAGGACACCGATCCGGAAGTTCGGGCGGAAGTGGTACAGGCACTTGGTTCGAAGCATGCATCAGGCAGCATCCCGTTGCTGCGCAAGGCACTTCGCGATGAAGACTGGAGAGTTCGCTATAACAGCGCGGAAAGTTTGAGTAAGCTGGGCGAACCGGGATTCGAAGCTTTGTGTCAGGCAGCAGTTCAAGGAACGGGTGCAGAGCGCGAGATTGCCATGCAGCAGATCGAGAGCACGATGCAGCATTCGGGAACCGACCACAAGGCGATAGAGCAGATGATTGCACATAACAAAAAAAGACTGCTGTACGAACGTTATTTTGGCCCGGTGCGCGGCGAAAACCGTACAACCAAGAAACGCACAGGCGTTGCAACAGTAGGAGGGGATTACACTGCTTAGAGATCTATTGCTAATCTACGGTATGGTCGCCATCTATTATGTGGTGTTTGTTAATACGCTTTATTTTTCCATACTGGCCTTATCATTTCGTAACATCTGGACGATCTTCCGGAGGTCACATTACTCCAAGTACAACACGTTATCCGGCTCGGAACTGGTTCCTTCGGTATCCCTGCTGGTGCCAGCGTACAACGAGGAACTGACGATTATTGAAAATGTAAACTGCCTCATGACACTGAACTATCCAACGTATGAAGTCATTGTCATTAATGATGGTTCGAACGACTCCACCTTGAAGGTGTTGCTGGAAGAATACCGGCTGAAGCCGGTGCCGAATACGCAGATTCGCGGAAAAATCTCCTGTCAGAAGATTCGCGGCATCTATCATAACCCGGACTTCCCGGATCTGTATGTCATCGACAAGGAGAATGGTGGTAAGGCCGACTCCCTCAACGCAGGGATTAATTTGTCCCATTATCCGCTGATCTCTTCCATCGATGCCGATTCACTTCTGGAGAAAGACGCTTTGATCCGCATGGCACGCATGTATATGGAGAATCCGGAAGAGACTGTTGCGATTGGTGGGGATGTCCGCATTGCCAACGGCTGTAAAATCGAAAACGGTGCGGTACAGGACGTATCCTTGCCGCGTAAGATTTGGCCGATGTTCCAATCTATCGAGTATTTGAAAGCTTTCCTCGGCGGACGCATTGGCTGGAGTCACATGAACGGTCTGATCATCGTCTCTGGCGCATTCGGCATGTTCCGTAAGGATGCTGTTATCGCCGTAGGTGGATACCGCGACGGTTACCCAGGTGAGGACATGAACATTATTATCAAGCTTCACCGCTATATGCTGGAAAATAAACTCAAATACCGCGTCGCTTTCTGTCCTGAAGCGGTGTGCTGGACACAAGCGCCGGATTCGTACCGCATTTTGTCTAGCCAACGCAAACGCTGGGGCCGCGGGAATCTGAAAAACATGCTGGAAAATCGCGGCATGCTGTTTAATCCGAAATATAAGGTTATGGGTATGATTACCATGCCATATAACGTTATTTTCGAAGCACTGAATCCGTATTTCCGCATTACCGGACTGATCGCTTTGGCTGGATACGTGCTTCTGGACATGACCCAGTGGCCGATCCTCGTTTTGTTTGGCTTGCTGAACTTTGTGAGTGGATATCTGCTGAGTGTAGGGGCGTTGATTCTGGAGGAGATTGCATTCAAACGGTATAACAAGCTGTCCGATCTGGTCAAAATGCTGGTCTACTCCGCCCTGAAATTTGTGGGATATCATCAACTCGGCGTGCTGTGGAGATTGCAGGGACACATTCAGTTTTTGCAAAACAACAATTCATGGGGCACGATGACACGCCAAAGCTGGTCTGAGGAATCCAAGGACGCAAGCAAAGCGGCTTAATTGTAACAACATTATAGATGTTCAACTCCATTTTTACACGATGATGGAGAGGACAGAAATAATCTGAAGAAGCGAAGCTAAAAGCTTTCTGAAAGAAAGCTGCATCGGAAGCATAATCTTCACCTTTATCACCGGATTTTCCCCTTGAGCAAAGGGAATCGAAAAAATCAGGGGATAACAGTGATCGGAAGATTGTTCTGTCATCGGAATGTACGTGTAAACGACTTGTTGAACTTGTATAGAACATGAAGAAGGGTGGAAAAGAACATGCCAAATACGGCGACATTGCAGCGTGAAGCTGCCGTTAATGTGTATCGCAATGTAGAACAGGGATTGAAGGAAACGGGTGCCGAGGCTTGTGGCTTAATGTTCATTCACTGTGCAGGTCAGGTTCAGCCGGAGCAGCAGGTCAGGACACATCTGGAGCAGGCGGGATATACGTCGTTCCAGGTATGGCAGGATAGTCATACACAGACCACTGCTGTCCTTCTTCCAGGGCTTACGCTCGATGAGGTGCACTATGAAGGACTTCGTATCAAGCATGAGTTGCAAGAGAGTGCTCCTGGTGCTGATCCGCAGATTACACTGGCCAGTTTCCCGCCGGGGGAGCGCCCTTCGAAGGCAACGATTCAGCATATGGCCGAATCTTCGAAGCTTGTGGATTCATCGGAAATTCATATCTATACGCTGGAACATACGGCGGATGACCCCGAACGGATTCTGATCGTGGATAATGATCCGACGGTTCGAGAATTTTTGCAACTGCGTTTGAAAATGCAGGGATATGAAACCTATGAAGCAGTGGATGGACTTGCTGCACTCGACCTGATCGAGAAAGTGACACCTGACCTCGTGCTGACGGAGTTGAATCTGTATGGCATCGATGGGCTTCCATTCATTCACCACATCCAGAAGCTGGAGATGGAGCAACCGCCTAAAATCGTCGTGTTGACGGAACAGCGGGTGGAGCAGACGATCAGCCAATGTTTCAGTAGCGGGGTAGACGATTATATGACCAAACCGTTCTCACCTGTGGAGCTGGACGCCCGGATCAGACGTTGCCTGCACTAGAAGATAAGTAGATTAGAGTCACAACGGTTACAGTTACAACCACATCTATATGATCTGAACTATTTTTTACACTTTAACGGAGAGGACAGAAAAAAACTGACAAAGCGAAGCTAAAAGCTTTCTGAAAGAAAGCTACATCGGAAGCATATGCTTCGCCTTTATCACCGGATTTTCCCTTTAACAAAAGGGAATCAAAAAATCTGGGGATAACCGCTACTCTCCAGGTTATTCTGTCATCGGAGTGTCCGTGTAAATCCTCTTAGTTCAGCTCATATAAGCAACATCAAATATATTGCGCGGAGGGAATATCATGGAGAATCAACAATTTCACACTTTACTGAACGCGATCGAAAATAAAGAAGCGGTACTGGGCGTTGTCGGCCTTGGTTATGTCGGCCTTCCCCTTGCGGTGGAGATGGTCAACCAAGGATTTACCGTCATTGGTATCGACCTGGATGCTTCCAAAGTCGACAGCATCTACAATGGAGATTCCTATATTCACGATATTTCGTCCGACGAATTGAAAAAAGTAATGCAAAGCGGTCGCTTTCAGCCAACAACAGACTACAGCATGTTGCGTGTCATAGACGCACTGAGTATTTGCGTACCGACACCGCTCAGCGAAAACCAGGACCCGGATACCTCTTATATCGAGACGGTTGTTGATCAGATTAAACTGCATATGAAACCAGGCATGCTGATCACACTGGAAAGTACGACGTATCCAGGTACAACGGAAGAGTTGATCCAGCAGGAGCTGGACAAAATCGGACATGAGGCGGGCAAAGACTATTTCCTGTGCTTCTCACCTGAGCGAGTGGACCCATCCAACGGTCGTTTCACCACATTTAATACACCGAAAGTCATCGGCGGTACAACGGAAGCTTGTCTGAAACTAGGCACTGCGCTGTACAGCAAATATGTAGAGACTGTGGTTCCGGTATCTTCACCTAAAGTAGCGGAAATGTCCAAATTGCTGGAAAACACATTCCGCAGTGTCAACATTGCCTTTGTCAATGAAATGGCGATGATGTGTGATCGCATGGGCATCGATATTTGGGAGGTTATTGACGCGGCTGCGACGAAACCGTTCGGCTTTATGCCATTCTATCCAGGTCCGGGTATTGGCGGACACTGCATCCCGCTCGACCCGATGTATCTGTCGTGGAAGGCCAAAGGATTCCGTTTTTATAGCAAATTTATTGAACTGGCGCAATCCACCAATGACAATATGCCGTACTATGTACTGAATAAAACGTCAACGATCCTGAATGAATACGCGAAGTCTGTTCGTAAATCGAACATTCTGCTGCTTGGCATGTCGTACAAACCGAACATTGCCGATCTGCGTGAATCACCAGGACTGGAAGTATACGAGCTGTTTAAGGAAAGCGGCGCAAACGTTAACTATTACGACCCGCATGCAGAATCATTCAAAGACAAACATGGCGAAACCGTGCACAGCCAAGCCTTTAACCTGGAGCAGTTCAAAACGTACGATTGCATCGTGCTGATCACCAACCACAGCGACTTGCCTTATTATGATATTGCGGAACTGGGTGTACCTATTCTGGATACACGTAATGCATTCCGCACGTACAATCACTCACATATTTACAAGATCGGTCACTCGGTACAACATCCTGTGTTTGCACCAAGTGAAGCGGTTCTCGTCTGAGGCGACCGATGAGAATACAGGGCAAGTTGGCAGGTAAGGCAAAATGGGCTATTGTGGCTGTGGTGTTCTGCCTGCTGCTCCTGTCCTGGCTGTTCAAATGGTTTTCGCATGAGGAACACAAGGCAACCTGGCTGTGGGATACGTCGATCATTATGAAGCAGACACCTGAGATTATCGCGTTCTCCAAGGAACAGGGCGTGGATACCATTTTCCTGCAAGTTCAGGATGAGGTGCCTGATGCGGCTTATCGTAAGTTCATTGCGGCTGCGACCAATGCCGAGATTGAAGTGCACGCGCTGAATGGTCATGCCGACTGGGCTTATCGCGAGAAGCGTGCAGAAGGACTTGCTTTTATTGAACGCGTGCGGGCATACAATTCTTCTTCTGCGAAGAATGAACGCTTTGAAGGCATTCAGCTCGATGTCGAGCCGTACCAGTTAAAACGCTGGGAGAACGAGCAGAGCAGTGTCATTGCCGAATGGCAGAATAATATGGAGGTCTGGACGGAAGCCGGAAAGGCAGCAGGACTATATATGAGTGCAGCGATTCCATTCTGGCTGGATGCCCGGCAGTCTGCTGGAGGCAAGGAGACGTTCAGTCGCTGGGTCATCTCCCGTTTTGATGCGGTGGCCATTATGGCTTATCGAGACAGCGGGCAGCAGATGTACGATCTGTCTAAGGAAGAGCTGGCTGAAGCGGATGATCTGGGCAAGAAGGTCTGGATTGGAGCAGAACTCGCGGATACACACGAGGGAGATCACCTGACCTTTTTCCGCAAACCCATCAGCAATATGGACGAAGAGATGCAGAAGGTGTTTGAACTGGGCGCCTCACATTCATCGTTTGCAGGTGTGGCTGTGCATCATTATGAGGCGTGGTATGCGAAGCAAAACGGCATCCCGCTTGTCCGTAAGACCGGGGAAATGAAGGAAGGATCACAACATCAGAAACAATAACACAAGCTTTAACGTTTAGTTGATAATCCCTTCTGGGCAAAGCAGCAGGTATTCGTTCCTGCTGTGTGTAGCTCAGAAGGGATTTTTATATTATTTAGAGAATGTGAAAGTGTAGAAATGGAGGTTTCTCTATGTCGAAAAGAGTGAAAATCAGTTTGATTGCTACTTTAGCGTTCGTTGTGGTGATATCAGGTTGGGTGTACTTCAGTTTATTCGGTAATCCAATTCAAATGAAAGATGCTGAAAAGAAAGTAAGGGCTTATTTAATTCAACAAAAGGGATATTCCCCTGAGGAAATGATAGATATAACGGGTAACTATTCCTTCACAAGCTCAGAGGCACCATATGGTGCTTCCGTAACATTCGCGGATGAGCCTAATAATAAATATTATTACATCCTTTTCAAGGACGGGCACATTCAGCAGCACAGCTACATGGACGATGATCCCAAACATCAGGAGCCTATGGTTAGATAAAAGCGTCCCAATTGGTGCGCTTGTTCCCCGTTTTGGTAAACGTGCTACCTTTGTAAATTAGTGTAACGTAAGTTACTCTTTACTCACTTGTACCGTTTTCGTCTGCGAGTTATAAGAAACGTTAATGTCGTAGACCGAAACGATATCTTTTAGCGGAAAATAAATGCGGTTTTGAATCAGAAGAACGGGATCACTCAATCGAAATGACTCATCATTGTGCTGGAACGTATCACTTCCAACCTTGAACTGTAATTCTGGGGTAGGAATTGCAAAGTCTTCATTGAGTACCTTAAATGTTTTGGTCTCGGATTGAAAGGATAACGCTTTGGAATTAATTTGGAACGGAAGGCAGTTCACGAATCCGTCGAGATCAACGTAGGTATGCCCTTTAATCATCAGACCTGTAAATGATTTTTCACCCAGCACATTGGATTGGATGTTCACAGTTGATCCGGAAGCGGGGGGAGAAGCCGCATTTACGGATGAACTGAAGCCAGCCATAGCAAAAGTTAGCACAGTCACCACTAAAAACTTGGAAATACGCATGATAACCACTCCTTTGGTATATTCATTATTCATTAGGATTAACGTAAGAACCGGTACATAAGTTACATATGTTGAGAGTAAGTTTTTAGGAAGTGCCAGATGAGATTTTTTCGTAATTTAACTTGTGATCTATGAAAAAAACATTTCGACTCGTCAGAGACAGCAGATACTGATTCTAGCTCATCTAAAATAGAAAACCTGAATAAGGCAAATCCCGATCACTCGCATAGTGAAGGGGCTTGCCTTATTCAGGATATTTTAGTGTTTGAGAACAGGAAATCGCTCCGTTAGCGCGGGTGTTCTGGTGTTCTCTTAACCAACTCATCTAGTCTCTCTTCTGTTCTGTTGTCGTTGTCCGATAACGGTTAGGAGGTAGACCGACTTGCTTTTTAAAAGCTTTGGAGAACGAAAATAAATCCGGGTAACCCACGGAATGAGCGACCTCCGTTAAACTCAGCGTGGTCTGCACAAGCAGGAGTTTGGCTTGATTCATTTTGAGTTGCTGAATATATTGCACTGGGGACAAGCCGTAGGCTTTGCGAAACTGTTTGGCAAAATGGGTTCGATCCACCCCTGCATGGGCAGACACACCCTCCACCGAAATGCCGCCTGCGAAATGAAGTTCAATGTACTCTTTCCCTTTTTGAAGCCAGGGGGTGGCTACATCCGGTTGCAAGTCTTTGGTCGCTGGAGAGCGCGCAATGCGGTCGAAAAGGCCGAGAAACCGGATCAGTCGTCCCAAATCACTGGCACTGTCCTGCGGTTTACGAACGTCCTCCATAAATGAACGCATGTTGCCTGCGGTCTCGGGTGTCAGTACACCTGAACGGTACGGATTGTCAGGACTTAAGCCAATTCGGGAGAGCAGTTCAGCGGCATATGCTCCGTCAAAGGCAATAAATATTTTCTGCAAAGGATGGTCGGGATCTGTCCAGTACTCATGCGTCACATGCGGAAACAGACAGAAAGCATCTTTGGCTCGCAAGGGATACTGCTGTCCGTTCTGAATGAATGAGCCTTCGCCCTCCAGCACAAATAACAAATAATGATAAGGCGTAGTCCGAGGACCTATATGATAATTGCTTTTAGCAATGTTACGACCAATGCGTAAGGGCCATGCACCGCTGGCCTTCTCAAATTCAGACGGAGTAAAAAATAGAATATCCAAAAACTCGTGGTGGTCCTCCTTCATGCGCTCAAGCTCGGTCACCAGGAACACCTCTTTATTGTATAAGTATCGTCGATATCTTCTAAAAGATTCATTTATAACCTATTATACAGGTGGGTTTTATACAAATTCAAGATCAGGTGAATCTGAATTCGAAAAACGACCACAAAATGACAAAAATAAATTACCGCGAAATGACATTGATCACAGACAAATCAATTGATATGATGTCCATACCTATTAAACCAAGTTAATTAATCGGCATTTGGATGTATACTTTACAAAATAATTAGAAATTAGGCGCACTTTAAAAATAGGGTTTAACGAGTGCGAACGTAGTGGAGGGGCGAAATCGATTCTGAAGAAACGTAGTGTTCGCCTTTATCTCCGGATTTTCCCTTTGGGAAAGGGAACCAAAAAAATCTGGAGATAACAGCGATCGAAAGAACGATTCGTACCCGGAACGGCCATGTTGCACAACACCGATCTTATTTTTAACATGAGACTTTATTTATCCATAGAAGGGAATGACGATGGTGAGCGAGCAGGAAGAGATGAAGTTTGGGTGGTTTTTACCAACGGCTGGAGATGGGAAGTATGTAGGTGTAGAGCCGGAACGTGAGCCAAGTCTGGATTATCTGGTGCAGGTGGCACAGACGGCGGAGACGGCAGGGTTCGAATTTGTACTGATTCCGACAGGGGGAGCCTGTCTGGACGCATGGGTGGTCGGCTCAGCGGTAATGAGTCACACCAAGACATTGCGTCCCCTTGTAGCGATTCGCCCGGGTCTGGTGACACCCGTACTCGCAGCTCGCATGGGTGCGGCACTGGATCAGCTCTCTGGCGGTCGTGCCATGATTAACGTAGTTACAGGCAGTTCGGTTCGAGATCTGGAAGAACTCGGTGATCCACTGGCACATGCGCATGATGAACGGTATGTTCGCGCAAGCGAATATATGGAAGTCATGAAGCGTTCGTGGACGCAGTCGACAGGCTTGAATCTGACGGAATTCGCCGGAAGTGGCGCACAATCAGGTGCAGATGCATCCAGCGAACCAAATCCTGAATTCAACGGTCAATATTACAACTTCAAAGGCCCGGTAGGCATGCCGGAGACGGTACAGAAGCCATACCCTCCGTTCTATCTTGGAGGAAGTTCTCCGATTGCAAAGCGAGTGGCAGTTGAACATGCGGATACCTTCCTGATGTGGGGCGAGCCGCATGACTGGATTCAGGAGCAGATCGAAGAGATCGAGGTCATTCGGGAGCAGGTGAAAGAGGAAACGGGACAAGATCGCCAGCTCCGTTACGGTATGCGTGCACAGGTGCTCATTCGGGATACCGAAGAAGAGGCATGGGCAGCAGCGTGGGAGATCATCAGCAAAGTACCACCGGAAGCGATTGAAAAGGCCAAAGCCGCGTTCGCCGAAACGGATGCCACCAACCAGCGCAGACAGAATGAGCTTCGTGAATTGTCCGAGAAACAGCAGTTTGTGGTTGGGCCAAACCTGTGGACAGGTTTGTCGGTAGTACGCTCTGGGGGAGCCATCCTCATCGTGGGTACAGCGGAGCAGGTTGCAGAACGTTTGATGGAATACGGAGACCTGGGCGTGACAACATTCATTCTGTCCGGTTATCCGCATCTGGAAGAAGCCGAAATCTTCGGCAAGACCGTGATGCCCATCATCCGCGAGAAATGGAAAACAAGACAGAAACAGCATTCTATTACTGCCAACTAAATAAGTAAAACTTGTTTTTTACACGACAACGAAGTATTCAAAACAAATCTGGAAAAGCGGAGCGCTCGCCTTTATCCCCGGATTTCTCCTTATATATTAAAATTGAAAAAATCCGGGGGTAACAGCGATTGAAAGATTGTTATGAATACGTAGTGTTCAGTGTAAATTTAGTCGGTTTAACTTACGTTTATCATCCTTAGGAGGTCGTCTTTCATGAAAAAAAATAAAAAAATGATCCTGCCGCTTGTCAGTATGCTGGTGATGTCCATCCTGCTGTCCGCTTGCGGCGGTGGAAATAATGCGGCATCCGGAGAGAACGGCTCCTCAGGTTCAGGTAAAGTGACCATTAGCTTCATGCACTGGCGGGGCGAGGATTCCGAAGCATTTAACAAGACGATTGACGCGTTTGAAAAAGAAAATCCGAACATCCATGTGGAGATGCAGACGCTCCCTTCGGATCAATATCAATCCACCGTGCAATCCAAAATCAGCGACGGCTCCACAGGGGATGTGTTTGCCTCTTTCCCGGGTGCTCAGTTCCAAGCATTCAGCAAAGCCGGACTATTTACGGATCTGACGGGATCATCCTTCCTGTCGGCTTACAATCCGAAACTGATCGAAGCCGGACAACACGATGGCAAACAATATGCGATTCCGTATCAACTTGTATATAACGATCCGATCTATAACGTTAAACTGTTTGAAAAGTACGGCCTGACCCCACCGAAAGATTGGGAAGGGTTCCTGGCGCTGTGCCAAAAGCTGAAAGACAATGGCATTATTCCGATTGCCTTTGCCGGAGCGGATATTGGTCCAGGCCAATTCATGAATACGATGGTGATGAACAATGCACCGAGTGACGACATTTTTACCAAAGTTGAAGCGGGCGAAGCCAAACTGACAGATGAGTTCTGGGTAAAAACGTTGACGCAAATCAAAGAGCTGAACGATAAAGGATACTTCCAGCAAAATGCACTGGGTACGAAAGACCCGGCAGCAGGTGCACTGTTTATTCAGGAGAAAGCGGCGATGCTTGCAAGCGGATCGTATCAACTTGCTCAGAACAAACAACAAAACCCGAATCTCGAGCAAAAGTTGCTCGCGCCGATTACGGTAAGTGCCGACCAGGCGAAATATGAGGGAGTGCATACGACCACATTCATGCTTGCGGTAAACAGCAAATCGAAACACCCGGAAGAAGCGAAGAAATTCCTTGAATTCCTGAGCAAACCGGATGTAGCTGGCGCATACGCCAACCAGACAGGACAGAATGTAACGGTGAATGACGTGAAGTATGATACACCAGAACTTCAGGTTGCGGGAGAATGGGCGAACAAAAAGACCGTGTTCCAGCCACGGTTCACCATCCTGAACGGAGATAACCAGAAGGCGGTAACCAACTCCATTCAGGCTGTGCTGAGTGGCACTTCCCCGGAAGAAGCAGCACAGCAAGCACAAGCGATCATTGATCAGCATATCGGGAAATAAACGATGAAAAACCGGTTTCAGCTATCCCTGTTTCTGTTACCCGGATTGCTGCTGTACGTTGGATTGTTCGTATTTCCTACATTGACGGGGCTGTTCTACTCCTTTACGGATTGGGACGGGGTATCCCCGTCGTATGCATTTGTAGGGCTGGATAATTACAAGGACAGTCTCAGCAGCATCGTATTTCGCAAAGCCTTCGGCAATAACGTGGAGTTTATGTTAACCGTTGTGATCGCACAAACCTTTATTTCACTCGTTCTAGCCCTGCTTCTAGTACGCAATACCAAGACAAAAGTGGTACTTCGGGCGCTTTATTTCCTGCCGGCGATTCTGTCGTCGGTATCCGTTGGTCTGATCTGGGCGTTCATGTATGACCCGTCCATTGGACTGATCAATTATGGATTAAACGAGGCGGGGATGAGTAGCATCGCTCGTAACTGGATCGGTGATCCGAAGATTGCGATTTTCTCTATCGCTGCGGTGCAGGTTTGGGCTCACGCAGGGCAGATGATGATTGTGTTCATCGCAGGTCTGCAAGGGATCCCAGCAGAACTGTACGAAGCGGCACGTATGGACGGCGGGAGCAAATGGCAGGTATTCCGCACCGTGACCTGGCCGCTGCTGGCTCCATCGGCAACGATTGTGGTAGCCTATACGACCATCCAGTCGTTCAAGGCTTTTGATCTTATTTTCACAATGACGGACGGAGGTCCGAACTACGCCACTGAAATTTTGACCACATACATTTATCATACTGCTTTTGGCAGCTATTCGTTTGGTCTGGCTTCTGCCGGTTCGATGATCTTCCTGGTGTTGCTCGCGCTACTGACGTTATTACAGTTCAAGGCGCTACGTGCCGACCGGGTGAGCTATTAACGGATAGATGATTGCCTCTTTTCGTGAGCGTGTTCGAGAAAAACGTAGTAATTTGATTTTGGATGTGAAGATTAACTTTAGGTGTGAGGTTGAGAGGAAGGAGGGATTTTTTATATGGTTTTCAAATGGTTCAATCGACTGATCCTGTTTGTGTATGCGCTGCTGATCCTTGTGCCGCTGTATTTTGTATTTGTATCTTCGTTCAAAACAAGTAGCAATTTCTTCACCAGCCCATTCAGCTGGCCGGACCCGTTTACATGGGATAATGTGACGGGATTGTTCCGTAATCAGCCCATGTGGCAATATTTCGGGAACAGTATGATTGTAACACTGGGGACAGTAGCGATTGAGCTACTGCTCAGTAGCATGATTGCTTATGCCATTGTCCGCTGGGGCGGCGGCGTAGGCAAAATTGTGTTTGCACTCTTTGTTGCTGGTCTAATTGTACCGTCACAGGTCAGCATGTTGCCGATCTATTCCCTCACACGTACGCTTGGATGGTCCGACAGTCTGACAGGTTTGATTATCGTATCAGCTGCGATGTTGATGCCCGTTTCCGTGTTTATGCTGACAGGTTTCATGCGTATGTTGAATTCGGAAATTTTGGAAGCAGGTAGTATGGATGGGGCCAACGAGTGGAGACTCTTTACCCGGATCGCTCTGCCTCTGGCGGCACCTTCACTGGCCGCAACCGCAACGTTCCTGCTGGTGATGGTCTGGAATGACTTGCTCATTCCGATGCTTATGCTCACCAGCAAGTCCAAACTCACCTTGCCACTTGCCCTGATGCAATTCCGCGGGGAGTACGTGACGAATTATCCGATGATGCTGACTGGTGTTCTAGTGACAGCGATCCCGATGATTGTGCTGTTCTTGCTACTTCAGCGTTATTTCGTCGCAGGTCTTACGGCAGGTTCCCTTAAGGGTTGAGGCCTGGAGATAGAAATTGACGAAACAGCTTGAAACTGGAAAAGCCCAAAGCGATTGTACACATAAGGCTGCATCTCGCTTTGGGGTATATTCTCTACTCTTCTCCAATTCACAATTAATCGAATAAAATAAGTACTTCTTTTTATTTGTCTGTAATACTGGGCGCGTATTAATCAATGCTAAATCCAGATGATTGTAAGTCATCTAAAATCATATTTAACGCATCCGTTTCTTTAGCTATTAATAGATCAATAGAGTTCGCCAGATTAGACAAAGACATAGGGTCAAGAGAGATTGAGTACTTCAGTATAATATTTCGTTGTATATATGCAAGTTTTTCTATCTCTTTATATTTTGAATAAATATTGGGATTTCTTATATAGTTGTGTTCCCTCATATAGTTTATTCTCTCAACCATACAAGTTTTGTGCTCTAATAAAATATGAAAGGGACGTATATCTGCTTTAGTTGAACCTGATTTTAGTATTTCGACATATCGTTTAAGATAATAATATGTGTCGATACCAAATATAGGATTTGGAGGGAGGTAACAGTTTCCCTGAATCGTATTTATTGATAGTAAATAATCCTTTATTGAACGCATGACATTGTAGATATTAAATTGTGGTGTAATGTAGTTGTTGTAACTGTATAGAATAGTGAGTTTGTAATCAGCATGATTATAAGCTTTTCTAAAATCTTCAAAGGGAACTTGAGTGCTGGCAAAATGACGAATCTCATTAAAACCTAGAACATTAAATTTTTTATCTTCGTATCCATAAACCAAAATATTATGAGTGAAGTGTTTATTTACTTTTCTATTAGGAATATAGAATTCATCAACATGAGTATAAACATAGCAATCATTATTAATGCTATTAATAGTGTAGTCTACAATGTCGATTTCACTAATTGAAAATTCTGGTTTAGAAGCATAGGTCTCGATACATGGGTAACTGAACAATCGATCGTTTGGAAAGTAGAAATCAACGAGATGGTCATTCGTATGCTCAAAGTATTCTGGATTACATATTATTTGGATGAAGTTATTATAGAACCAAGGAATATATTCATTGTGATTACCTAAAATTGACAATGGATAAGCATGATGTAAAAAACCGATAACTTTTGGTTGAGAAATTGGAAGTATTTTAGTCACCATTGTTGTAACTCTCCTTATGAATTATTTAATTAATACTGATCCTAGTATGACTATGGTTAGTTTGATATTCTGAATAGTTATTATTTTTGGGGATTTATAAGCCAATGTTTTTATCATTCGAAACGATTCGAATTAATTTTAGAATCCCCTCTATTAGTTATAAATGGAAAATTATAAAATTGCAAATTTACTGCTTTAATTACAAAAAAGTATAAAGTATTTATGTTCACTTCCAGATGTACATGTTTCATTTAGCGTGGCCCTGTATTTTGCATTGATTTCTGGTTCATTCTGCATAATAATGGTTTAGTGTCAGGATGACTACATAGAGATCAAGGGAGCTATTAATCTGATGAGTAAATTGGAAGTGTTGCGGAATCCCAAGCAGCGCAAGCTGCTGTTCAGTGCCGGTATGAGCTGGCTGTTTGATGCGATGGAAGTCGGCATGATCTCCTTTATCGTAGCTGCACTCGCGAAGGAGTGGAGTCTAAGTCCCGGACAAGTCGGGGTGCTGACGAGTATCAACTCCATCGGTATGGCACTGGGTGCCTTGCTCGCAGGTGCACTCGCAGACCGTTTTGGAAGAAAAGCGATTCTGATGTGGACGTTGCTGATCTTTACGATTGCAAGCGGTCTATCGGCACTCGCTACTGGTTTTGCAGTCTTGTGTGCACTACGTCTCGTTGCAGGGATCGGTCTTGGCGGCGAGCTGCCCGTAGCATCTACGCTGGTATCGGAATCGATGCCTACAGCGGAACGTGGACGTGCGGTTGTGTTGTTGGAAAGCTTCTGGGCAGGGGGCTGGATTGTATCGGCGCTGATTGCCAATTTTGTTATCCCTGAGTATGGGTGGAGAATTGCGTTTGCGATTGGTGCACTTCCTGCGTTCTATGCGCTGTATTTACGCCGTGCTATCCAAGATCCTCCGCGGTACAAGAATCACACGAAATTGCATAAAATCACTTTCCGCGAGAAGGTTGCCACGGTGTGGTCTGCACCGCATCGCCGCACCACATTGATGCTATGGATTTTGTGGTTTACCGTTATTTTCTCGTATTATGGCATGTTCTTGTGGCTGCCTTCGGTTGTAATGGCAAAGGGTTTTACGTTGGTCAAAAGTTTCCAGTATGTGTTGATCATGACGATCGCACAGTTGCCAGGTTACTTCACTGCTGCGTATTTCATTGAACGATTTGGCCGGAAGTTTGTACTTGTCGTTTACCTTACTTTGACTGCGTTCAGTGCGATTGCCTTTGGACTGGCTACAACCGAAGCGACCATTTTGGCCGCCGGAATCTGTTTATCGTTCTTCAATCTCGGTGCTTGGGGCGGATTGTACGCATACAGCCCTGAATTGTATCCGACTTCGGTTCGTTCCACAGGCGTTGGACTAGCTACATCGGTCGGCCGGATTGGAGGCGTACTTGCACCATTTATGGTGGGTATGCTTGTTCAGAAGGCAGTTCCCATCAGCCTGATTTTCACCATTTTCTTCGTAACCATCCTTATTGGAGCAGCTGCTGTGCTGTTCTGGGGCCGGGAAACGAAAGGGCAGGAACTCGCCGAATAATGTTCAGAAAATTTTAGCGCAACTTTTATACGGGTCTGCCTGCCTACGGAAAAGGGGGTTGGACAAGCGATACAAGGTTGATATAAGAAGAGGTGTGACCCTGATACGACCATGGGCTCATGCCTCTTTTTGATATGTGCAGGACTCATTTTTTCATGCTCCATCGGTCCGATAGACGGGCTATTTTTGATATCCTATAATGACACTCGGGATGTCCAAATGTGAGGATTCAGTGGGAAGTAGTATATCTGGATTCAGAAAATTGGAGGGTTAAGGAAATGATGAAGAAAAATACAAAGAATGAAATGCATATGACGAGTGAACAGCATAGCGTGTACGAAATGGTGAGAGTTGATGAAGAGTCAGGGATGAATATCATATATGGGTATTCTGATCCGAATGATCTGCGCATGAGTGCAGACGATATGGAGCCTATTACCGTGAGTCGTAAAGTCACCCATCGCAGGGGGAAAAAGACGAACAAAAGAGCAGGCCGAGTCAGTATGCTTCTTGGAGCCTGTGCAATGACGCTTGGACTTACCGTTGCTGCCCCTTCAGCAGGGGCACAAAAGCTGGAGCAGGGCATTCGCAGTGAACATGTGGTGCAACTGCAAGAGCAATTGAGTGACCTAGGATATTTTGATGCTGGTGTGACAGGTTATTATGGTTCGATTACTCAGAACGCCGTTCGTGAATTCCAGCAAGCGCAGGGATTAAGTGCCGATGGTGTAGTAGGGCCTGTGACGCTGAACAGACTGAACCAAAAGGTCAAAGCCGAAGGAGAAACACTGCGTCAACTGGCGAAGCTGATCCATGGGGAAGCGCGCGGAGAATCTTTCGAAGGACAGGTCGCTGTAGGGGCAGTTGTCTTAAACCGGGTGCAATCGGGGGAGTTTCCGTCATCCATCTCCGAAGTCATTTTCCAGAAAGGTCAGTTCACAGCTGTAGACGATGGTCAATTTAATCTGAAGCCAACCGCAACCTCGTTCAAGGCTGCACGTCAAGCTCTCAATGGTGCCGATCCAACGCATGGAGCGCTATTTTATTACAATCCGAAGATTGCCACGTCCGAGTGGAGCAAGAGCAGGCCCACACTGCTGACCATTGGGCAACATGATTTTACGAAATAAGGTGGTAATGCAAGAAGCCAGCTAATTAGGTAGAGTGGTAACTAATTTTTTGGTCCAACAACAAACCCTGGTTGAACGCTGCAGAAGATTTGCAGATATTTTACCAGGGTTTGTTTTATTTATACGTTGTTATCGCGGAGAAAGAATATATGGAGTAGTGAGACAGCGCAGATTCAACGTTAATCTTTATTTTCGAATGGAATCGTCAATGAAGTCGGCTCTACAATCGTTTTTTCCGTATCATAGTCATAGACCTTGTTGAAAATTAATTCGATGGACTCCAGTTCATCAGGATCACCAGTGTATACGAAACCAGCGGCTATATTATCCATGACTACACCATTATATTGATGATAGACGTAAGGTTTCCTCATGAAATTACGATCTGCTGAAATAGGGTTGCCCATATTCGGATGAACAGAATTCAGACCGTAAAATCCTATATTTTGATCCGTTGTATTTTCGACACTGTATAGGATTTTGATATAAGTCATTTTAGAAGCGATATCCTGTTGATTGAGTACCGAAATGTTTTTCAGGGTGTCCTCGGGAATATCATTTGCTTCTAGTAATTGGACATCCATCAGATGAATAGTTAATGGTCCAACTGCAATACTTTGATCCAGAGAAACTGTTTTTAACAATTTCAGCTGTCCACCGTATTCGAATATGCCCGTATCCCCAGCTTTAGATAAGATCGGTGATGAAGTATTTTCCAAAAGTTTATCACTAAGATTGCTCGCGGACTGCTCGAATGCATTGTAATCTGGCTTAAGATCTTTGTATGTTAATTCCGACCGGAAAGGTTTCATACCGGATTCCAATACAAGTTCAGGCGAAGCAATTTGAGTCTGTAATGATGTGCTCTCCAGGTTTGTAGATGAAGCATAATCTGAATTGCCTGAACCGCTCAAAAGTGCGAGAGCAACCAGTAATTGAATAATAAACATGAAGAAGCGACACCCTTTCTCTTGATCCATTGATGTAAATACTTTTATTAATCATCATAACAAAACCATTTAGGAAGACCATGAGAATATTGGACTAAGTTCAGATAATAACATATTGACGAGTGATTGATTTGGAATGGTAGCAAAGACCCATTGATATAAAGTCTGGTATTCCGGATTGCTAAAGTTGAGGTCGAGGTACATTGTGAGCTAAGATTAGATGATCGCTTTGAATGGATGAATTCGAGAATTAAAAGAAGAAAAATTAAAAGAGTCAGGGTGAATAGAGATGAAATTACTAAAGACCTCATTGGTTCTAGTAACACTCGTGATCATTGCTTCTTTGGCATGGTATGGGTCCTATAAGAGTGATATGAAGAAACTTGAGGATAAGTTGAGAACGTATTTAACGGTTGAAAAAGGAATGGATGAGCAGACGATCACCAGCATCACAGCTCGCCGTAGTAAAATGCCGATGTATCCTGTTGTTGTTAAATTTAAAGACAATCCGGAGGAATATATCTACTACTATAGAGAAGATGAATGGATTCAGCTGGCACCTGATCCGAATTCGTAAACTTTCATAAAATAACTTAAACTTTTGGAATCTTTTATGAAGGCGCGATCTTAATATGACCCACCATTGGATTCATCTGCCTAATCCTGTACAATGAATAACGACAAAACAACGGTAGATTAAGGATGGATTAGAACGATGAGGATTATTATATCACCAGCCAAAAAGATGAAGGTTGATACCGATCTAATGGCTAGCGCGCAGTTGCCGCAATATATAAACGAGTCAGAACAACTCCTGAGTCTGCTCCAGACGTTATCTTATGAAGAGCTCAAAACGTTATGGAAGTGCAATGATGCTATCGCTGAACTGAACATGGAGCGGATTCGCAGCATGAATGTAAAAGAAAATCTTACACCGGCCATCTATTCGTATGAGGGCATTCAGTATCAATATATGGCGCCGGGTGTTTTTCAGCAGGAAGAGCTGGCGTATCTGGAGCAGCATTTGCGGATATTATCCGGGTTTTATGGCATGTTGCGTCCTTTGGACGGGGTTACTCCGTATCGGTTGGAGATGCAGGGCAAGCTGCAAGGGCCGGGATTCAAATCCCTTTATCAGTTCTGGGGCAGCAAGCTGGCTGATCAGCTTCAATCCGAAAGCAACTGCATTCTGAATCTGGCTTCCAAAGAGTACAGCAAGAACATCACGCCTTTTTTGAAAGAAGAAACCCGTTTTATCACTTGTGTATTTGGACAGATGGTTGGTGGGAAACTGGTGGAGAAGGCCACCCGCGCCAAAATGGCGAGAGGTGAGATGGTACGGTATATGGCAGAGCGTAAGATTACAGATGTGGAAGATATCAAAGGATTTGATCGGTTAGATTTTGTTTTCTCGGAAGAACAGTCAGATGAGAGTACTTATGTATTTATTTATTGAGAAAAAGTAGTAGTGAAGCTTATTTAATATGTAAGAGAGTACCAATCTGTTTTGTTTTATCCAAGAGTCGCCATCTGGCGGCTTTTTTGTTTTATCCACACCTTTAAAAGGAAAAAAGTCCCTAAAATCAAGGACTAAATAACTATTACCTAAATTAAGGAAAATGACGATACTTATAATTCGACCATCTTTATCTCTTTTAAGGGATGAACTGGAAGATGAATATAAAGGAGGAAAAGAAATTTCATGAATCTACGAAAAGGCTTTATTATTTTTCTAGTTTTCTGGCTTGCTATTGGAACCATGCTTCCAACTAGCGGTTATGCACTTTCAGATCCATCAGCTTCAATAGTAACGTCAGAAAGCACGGGTGATGATGTCAACCGTTCTGCGGAGGATGCAGTGCTAATAGGACAGACGGATGTAGAGGGTTGGGACCCCGAATTCTATGAAGAACCTGAGGATGTAAATGAAGGTGAAGAACATAAGAAGGAATCAGACCCGTTGACGGTGACGGATGATACATACGGAGAGCACATGTTCACTACCCAAGCAGTGGCTTTGGCGAACGAAACACTAGTCATGAATCCGGGAGAATCATATACATTCACCAATACCGGGACCGTTGCCAGGAGTTTAAGTATCAATGCATCAACCTCAAGAGGCAGTGCATACGATTATGCCAATTATAGACCGGACGGAAGTATTTCAGGTGATAATTTAGACTTTACCGGAAGTATAACGGTAAATTCAGGCTACACGATCGTCATTACATCAAGCGGGGAAAATCCTTTCACGGTTACGGTTCGACCGGAGTTTTCCTATGGTGTGTCCACAAACCCTGCGATGCACCGAGTTACTTTATCCAAAGGAGAAAGTTACCGCTTCTTCAATGAAGGATCACAGTCAAGAGTTTTAAGTGCGGGTACTTCCACAACCCAGGATAAGAAGATAGACTACGCTGTTTACAAAGAAGATGGTAGTCTTGTAAGTTCAAATTTCCAAACTACAGGCAAGCCTTCAGTTGCTGGAGGAAATGAAGTTATTATTACAGGTGCAGGTTCACAGCCTGTTAGTGTTGGTTTTCCCTATGAAGTATACACGGGTGACTGGAGTGACGAGCCGGCGTATACACGAGTAACTTTGAATCAAGGAGAGAGTTATCAGTTTACGAATATTAGTTCCAAATCGGATGCGCTTCAGAGTGATGGGACCTCTAAAGATAAACATGATTACGTTGTTTATCTTCCCGATGGTACAGAAAGTACGACCGGGACCAATTCAACCACAAAGCCGACTATCGCTGCGGGCAGAACAGCTGTGGTGACACTGGTAACCTCAACACCTGTGACATACGGTGTGCCTTACAGGACTTTCGATGTTCAGAAAGCTGGCGGTGATGCGATAACAAGAGTGACCGTATATCCTGGCGAATCTGTTATTTTCCGGAATAACGGATCATTAGCCAACCCAATTAAAAACAATGCGAGCAGCGCGAACGGAGCTGTGTTTGATTACACCTTGTATACCTCGGAAAATGTTGTGCATTCTGACGGCTTTAACAAAAATGTCAATCCGATGATTCGATCCCAAGGTTACGCCGTTGTATCCGTTGTAGGACAAGTTCCGATTGAATTTAGTTACACGGATGATTTTTCCTTTGAATACAGCCTGGAACCTTCCCATCACCGTGTAACGTTGAACCAGGGGGAGAGCGTGACATTCTGGAACTACGGTAAAAGTCAGGAATATCTCGATAGTGATGCTTCATCGAATAACAAATCTCGTTTATTTGATTATGTAACTTATTACTCCGATGGTACGGAGCGCAGCACCAAAAAATCAACCTCGACTGCCCCGGTGGTATTTTATGGGAACAAAGCCGTAATTACAGGTGTATCTTCACAACCTGTTACGATGGGTGCCATTTATACCATTTTTGATGTGGAGGATCGGCCTAACGAAGCCTTGAGTAAGATTACTGTTGAACCGGGACAATCCGTGAAATTTCATAACGGCGGTTCCCTTAGTAATCCAATCCGTAGTAATGCGAAGACGGTAGGTTCTCTATATGACATCGTTGTCTACAAATCAGACGGCAAAGCATATAGTGACAAATTCAATAACAATGGTAGTCTCGTTAACATTCCATCTGGTGGTGAAGCCATTGTTACCGTTGTAGGAAGCACACCTGTGTTATTTGAATATACAGACGATTTCTCCGTCGTGGATAGCCAGGAACCCGCCTATTTACGTGTAACGTTAAACAAAGGAGAGAGTTATGCCTATACAAATATAAGCTCCGATTCCAAGAGAATCAGGACGGATGCCTCTAGTAATCAACAGAAAGTCTTTGATTATATCATCTACAATTCAGATGGAACGGAATCATCCAAGAGAACAGCGGTTGCTTTTGATCCCCTTGTCGTGGGTAGCAAAAAAATTGTCGTTACGAATACTTCCGAGCAAGCGATAACGTATGGAGGGATTTATCGTATTTTCCGTGGACAAGACGACGAAGTCCCGTCACCTGAAACGGAAATTACAGTGAAGCAGGGACAGAGCGCAGTCTTCACGAATCCGGGTTCAACAACGGCTCTAATCAATCGGGTAGGAACAAACAGTTCCATTGTTGATTTTGTAGTTTACGAAGGAACCGATAAATTTTTGCATCTAACGGCAGGTTCGGACTTGGATGCTTGGGAAATACCTGCTGGCGGAACACTCGTGATGACTGCAATATCTTCTGAGCCAGTAACGATTCAATATAGCGTGCCTGTGACGGCTAGTCCCAGTCAGGAGCCTGCACTCCTTAAACGAAATTTGGAGCCGAACACGACGGCGGTGTTCTCTAACACATCTTCTTTCTCATCCGTGCTCTTTACATCTCAAGTAGAAGGATTAGTCTACGATTACGTTGTCCGGAATCAGAACCAAGTCGTTGTCAAAGAAGGGAAAGACGCAGTAGGACCACAACAAATACCTGGAAAGTCTGAAATTCAGGTGCATAATGTGTCAGACCAAACGTTGAAATTCGTAGCTCCATACCGCAATTTTACGGTAAAGCAAGTCGAAGTAGAGTTTCTGACTTTGTATGAGAACACAGAGACTGAACTTCCTAAGGAGCAAAAAGGTAATATCTACTACCGTTTCAGTCCATATAGCTCTGATAAATATCGAATTGCAATCAAAGAATCAGGAGATTTTTCCATCGAACCTCGAATCGAGTTGTATGAAGACAAGGAGCTTAGCATACCTCTGGTGTCTTCCGTAGATCAGGAGCAGGTGTACGGCGAGCAATATACCGTGCTTGAATGGGATCTGCAGGGTGGCAAAACGTACTATCTCAAACTGAGTGAAAAGAATGGCAAACCGATAAAAGGAGCCATCAAAGCGGCCTGGATGAACATTCGCAACGATAACAGCTACGAATACGGTTATGCGAATCAATTGCTTAAAGTTGTGCTGTATACAGGAGATCAGATTGTATTTGAGTATGACCGTAACGGTAATTTAACGAAAAGAACAAAGAAAATTTTCCCATTTAATTAATGATTGTTAATACTAGGTTGAGGTGATGAAGTGTTTAAGAAAATAACATTGATATGGTTATGTGCGATATTAGTTTTTAGTGGGCTTGGCTCTTTTGCGTATGAAGGGCAGGCTGCGGCGGCATCGTCGTCAGAAGGAAGAGATTCTCTTCCTTCAGCTACCTATATTACAATTCATAGTTTACAAGAGCAGTTTGGTATTCAAGAGGAATGGATCAGAGCGAAACTGGATCAAGGTTACTCCTTGTATCAGTTGTATAAGGCGTTACAGACAGATCGCTCAGGCGGTGCGGCTGCTGAGAACTGGCTTCAAACCCAGGAAATCAGCGAACCGATTACCATGGAGGGGTTACGCCCTTCCTCATCCACACCGTCTGATTCATCTCAGCTCAAACCCTTTTCAATCCTTGCAGTTGACGATGAAGTTCCAGGTACAGGAACAACCGTGGATCAAACAGGGCTTGATCATGTCGATCTTCGGGATGAAGCATCCCAGTATATGACGTCTTATGGAGCTGAGTCCATCTCAACTGCTACAGGGGAGATGACGATTCAAAGTGCCGATCTGTCACTTCCAGGTTTGATTCCCTTCGATCTGACACGTATTTATGATACAGCTAGAGCGAATGGACAGCTTGGTGTGAAGTATGACGAAGCGACTCAAACGTATTCTAATGCGGTAACACCGCGTAAAGAAACAGCGGCAGGCCTTGGACAGGGCTGGCGTTGGGATCTGCCTTTTATGGAACAACGTGGTGAGAACCAGTACATTTATATTCCAGGTGTGGGCTATTATCGTTTAAACGCAAATTTGGAACTAGAAGGTTACGTATGGAATGATATTTCAATTCAAAGAGATGCGACTGTAACGGTGGATGGGGTAGCCAGCAGTTATCGTTTGTCTGTCCGGAACGGGTACGAGTATTTGTTTACACAAACAGGAGAATTGCTGCAGATTACGGATGCCTACCGAAACACGGTGAATTTTAAATATACGAATTCCAATGGTAACCGTGTTATCTCTCGTATCGAAAATAGCGAAGGTCAAGCGCTGACATTTACGTATAGCGATCTGAAAATGACTGTTCAGCTTGCTGGAACGGATCGGAAAGTGACCTATACACAGCGTGAGGACGGAGATATTCGTATTCTGAGAGAGTTTACGGATGCGCTGGATCGAACAACGACCTATACGTATTATTATCCGGAATCCAAATTCAACTTTTTACCGGAGCTTCAACAAAATCAGAGTGCACATGGTGTGATGCATACGGCGCTGCTGTCGCGTATTACAAGCCCATCCTCAGCGATAACAGACTATGCCTACATACCGGCTTTGAAACAGGTTGGAACGTCTTCCGTACATTTTGTATACAAAGTAAGAGAGCGCAAAAGCCATTTTAGTTCAACCGATGCCGAAGGTGATCTGGACAAAGTTAATTTCGAATACTCTGGAGAGGATCTGGAGTCATACGGTCAGTCCGCTTCATGGACGACCAAAGTAAAATCAGGAAATACGGTGGATACATGGAAGTTCTCTAAATCATTCGGTGCAGCTGCACAGCCGGATTTAATCCGGGTGAACAAGCATGAATTAAGTGCAGATGGCGTCGTCTATAACACGGAGTACAAGTACGATAGCCAAAATAAACGGAATCTGCCGACAGAACAATCCGAATGGACTAGCGAAAGTGGGCGTACAGGAGATAAGCTGACCACTTCGGTGACCTATGATCCGAATGGAATGGTTACTTCCGAGAAGCAAAGTACGGGACAAGAATCCACTTATGCCTATGAAACCGGGAAGTCTCCGTACTTTTGGATCCAACCCATTCGTACAACGACTAAGATTAATGACAGGTTAGAAAGATACACGGAAACGACTTATAATGGACAAGGATCTGTATTACGAAGTGTAACCAAAAACGGATACGGAGGACAGATATTATCTGACTCCGAAATCAAACTCGACGCAAAAGGCAGAGTTGTCACAACAACGGATAAAGGTGGTTATCTGGCTAAAGACCGCGTGGTGACGCTGAGTTATGATGCGAATGCGGGACATTTAGTTCAATCGAAATCAACCACTGTCAATGATATTGCAGGGAAGGCAACTCCTTATGTCGATTCATATGAATATAATGGTGCTAGTGAACTGAAAAAAGTAACCGATGCTTCCGGTGAAGAAGAAACGTATCAGTATGACCAAGCCGGACGGGTTCTTCAAGTCACCCATGCGGATGGCACAAAATCAGTCACTGCCTATGATGATGTGAGAAATATAATTACCAACACCGCCCCGGACGGTATGGTTACCAAAGAGCGGTATAATCCGTTAGGTCTTCTGGCAGAAGAACAGACGGCAGAGGCTACCTATAAGTATGCCTACGATCGTGAAGGGAATGTCACCGCGGTTGAAGATGCTGAAGGAAATGTAACCCGATTCGTTGTAGATGCGTTGGGCCGAACGACCAAGACTCAATACCCGGATACGACCACAGCTAACACAGCGTATAACGCTGTAGATCGTACGGTAACGTATGAAGATGCTGCTGGCAACAAAACCCGGGAAAAAAGAGATGTATTGGGCCGCGTGACAGTGATGGAAGAATATCAGAACGGTGCATACGTTCCATTGCAGCAGAAGGAGTATGATCTGGATGGTAATGTGACGGCATCCATTGATGGTAACGGCGAACGGACAACGTATACGTATGATGCTATGGGTCAAATTGCAACGGCCACCACACCGAAGCAAGAGACAAGCCGTTATTTCTATAGCTATCAAGCTCAGACGACTCAGGTCGTATCAGCGAATGGTCAGACGGTAACCAAACAATATGATGAACTGGGCAGGCTGATTAAACAGACTCCACCTATTCAGGATGGCTCTGCAACCAGCTACTACTATGATAAACGAAGCAATCTGATCAAAAAGCAGGATCGACTTGGAAAAGTCACCGAATACACGTACAACAGTGACGACATGCTCACAAGCATGAAGGCGCCAGATACGAGCGTATCGTATACGTATGATGCTGTTGGGCGCAGAACCTCCATGACCGACGACCATGGCAAAACGACATACAGCTATCAGCAATCAGATGGAATATTGGACGGATTAACATTTCCAGATGGAACACAGTTGAGTTATGAAAATAATACACAGCAACGTCTGGGATACACGATGACCGATGTAAAGGGACAAGCCCTTCGTATTCACGGCGAGCTTGACGCGATGAATCGGGTCACTTCCATGGATATTACCTCGGGTACAGGAGGAGCTTCTGCTCTTGCTTCATCGGGAACAACACCGGTAGATCGTATGACGTTCAGTTACAAACCGAATAGCTTACTGGAAAAACTATCATTTGGTAAAGGACTCAGTACGAGCTACCAGTATAACGGATATGACCTGTCGGGGGTTACAGTCTCTCAAGGGGCTTCCGCGGTTCAACAGTTTAGCTATGAGTATGACGGTAACAAAAACATGACGACCCGTATCCAAAACGGAAAAACGGATCAATACACGTACGATGAATTGAGCCGGATTCAGACTGAAACGGGCACGCAAAAAGAAACGTACACCTATGACCAGAACGGTAACCGATACAGTACCGGAAGCGGAAAGATATACGGTCTGAAGGATGCACAGTATACGTATGACAGTCAGAATCGTATGGTTAAAGCGACTGGAGAAGGTAAAACCGTAAACTATAGCTATAACGGCGATGGATTGTTGTACGAACGTACCGAAGGCGAGCAAACGATACGTTATTACTATGACGAAGAAGCCAAACTGATGGCTGAGGCTGTAGTATCGTCTGGAAAAGCGGAGCTTGCTTACGTTTATATCTATGACTTGTATGGGCAGCTATGGGCCCGGCAGGATAAAAAGACGGGCAAACTGGAGTACTACCAGTTGAACGGACATGGTGACGTTGTTGGCCTTGTGGACGATGCAGGCGAAGTTCTAAACAGTTACACATACGATATCTGGGGCGGACCGTTAACCAAAGAAGAAACGGTTCCGAATGTACTTCGATACGCAGGAGAATACTGGGATGACACCGTAGGTCTGCAATACTTGAGAGCTCGCTGGTACGACCCAGGCATGGCCCGTTTCATCGGTGAAGATACGTATGAAGGTGAACTGAATGATCCACTGAGTTTGAATCTGTATTCGTATGTTCACAACAATCCGTTGAAATATGTGGATCCGAGTGGAGAATCAAAAAGACCAGCTAATAATGCTCTGCTAGGTTTGGAAAGTGGTAGTGGCAGTTCCCGTGGGGGACGAACAGTTCCAGGCGGAAGCATGGGTGGCGGTGGAGGTAGAGGAGGGAGCAGTCCTTCTTCTAAACCCAATACATCAAAACCGAAGAGTACTAAATCTATTACAGGAAAAAGATCTATAAATGGATTAACAAGAGATGAAGCCAGAAAATTTGCCCAGAAGTTAATTAAAAATGGGGAAATTAGAATAACCCACTTAAAATCAATGATTCCAAAAGGGGTGAAAAATACATTTGTAAAAACAGATACAATTAAAGTAGGAGCAAAATATGAATTTTCACTTGCTGACGGACAAAAAGTAATCATTAGATGGCATTCCCCTGATCCTGTTGCTAGGGCGAAATATCCTGCTTCTGCATCTGGTAGTCGTTGGACTGCACAAATTAAAATAGGTAATAAACAATTAAAGACAGATGGTACATGGACAAAAAATCAATCTTTGGATCAAGTTCATATTCCAATTAAAGGGAAGTGATTAAATGAACATTGAAGACGTTAAGAAATTACCTGACAGAGTATCTAAAGAAGTGTTGCTAAAATTTTTTAAGAAAGTTTTAAAGGATTTTAAAGATGAAATTATTGACAAACGAGAGTTTCTATTGATACTGATCGAATTAACAGATCGACAGGTCATGACTTATGAACTATTAGAAGAAGATACAAGAAATGATCTGGATACTGCATTAAGAAGGTTGTGGAGCACCGATTCCTATGAAGAAGTGGATACTATATTGTCTATCGTTGTTAATCTTGGTCTAGAGAAAACTTTTAATAAAATTAAAGAGTCAGTAACTAAAGAGCATAACATAGACTTGATAACTCTAAATGAGATAAAAGAGACAATTATTGAGGTAGGAGATCATATATCTAACCCCTACTATGACCTAGAAAAATTTAAGTCTTCAAATGAGTAAATTAAAGCTATAAAAATATTAGAGGATGTCGTACTCATAAGAAGGCTACGAAATCATAATAATATGGTGCTTCTATTAGGTTGTTAAGATTTCAACAGGTGAAATTATATTGTAGTACTATCATCCCCTTCTAATTATATGAGGAATAAGACATCTGTTAAGATGAATTAATCATATAAACGAAGGGGATCTTTTTATGAACAATATAGGACAGCTAAGCTGTCAGCACTCAATACTTCTTTGTATTGAAGCTGGAAATAGTCCACTAGCTTAACGAAAATCACATGAGTATAACTGAAGTAGTAATACATGTTGATATTGAAAAAAAAAATTTCTTTATCTAAAAGGGATGCCTAGAACCAAGTTTTCCAGTAAGGGAAAAGAGCCGACATAATTGCACGCGAGATTGGATACTTAAAAAAGTTGTATTCAAATCTACACAAAGAGTAACGAGTAAAGCTGTCAGGTTTCAGAGCATAAGTCCTACAAGAGTGTCTTAGCAATCAAACGATAGGGAGTTGCTCTATGATTCGAAAGAAACGCCGATTCTTTGGAGCGCAAGCTTCGTTGGTGAATCTCAATCGGCCTTGAGCACCAGTATCGGGCTAATACGCTACGAACCAAGTTACCTCTATTCGAGTTGGAGAACACCTTCTGTATCTTTCTACCATTTTTATAATCTTAATCATGAATAAGGAGAGGTGTGTTATTTTTTTGAAAAAAGCATTATTCATCGGCATCTTCTTGATCATTGCAACAATAGGTTGGATATGGTATTTAATGAATGACCTTACACCTATATCATCGACCACGCACATTGTTTCAGTTGAACTACAGGCTGATTCATCATGTAAGGTAACTGTTAGCGACCCATCAAAAGGGCACAACAGAACGAAGACAGAAACATTCGAAAGTCCATCATGCAGCAAGCTAAAAGGAGGGGATGAAATAAACTATAGGTATCTTAACGAGGGGAAATATCTATACATCGTTTCAATTAATAAAGAATTGACAAAAGACCCTTTGACAGGAGTGATCGCTAAAATGATTGAACATGATGGTTACTTTTATATTCACGTTATATCTCCTGCTTTTGGCAAAGAAACCTTTCCGATTGGTAAAAAGAATTGGGAAAAGTTAAATACCAGATCCAATATTACATTTTATTTAGACCATTGGAATCATAACATTGAACTACTATAAATGAATTCGATTCGTAATAGAATTTTTATAAGGGAGGTTGTATCCAATACACACTACCATCAAGGATTTATTAGATGCAGAGAGGTTCGAGGAAGCAATGACTCGGATTGCTGAGGTGGGAGAAAAAAGAGATCGATCTTCAGTAGAGTTTCTAATTGGGATTTTGACCGAAACCAAGAATGCTCTTGTCAGAAATCAAGTGGCAATCGCACTAAGAGACATTGGAGACAATAGAGCGGTTTATCCGCTAATTGAGGCTCTATCTAACGCTCAGTTGAGAAGGAGCAGGGGCACTCTGCTATACGCAATGGAAGAAATGCATTATGAGCCTTATATCGAGATCATTGTGGCATTGATTGGAGATGCGAGTTTGGAAGTAAGGCTGCAGTCCTTTCTATTATTTGAAAAGGTGGCGGAGAAATTAAGCGAGCAGCAGAAGCAGGTTTGCAAAAATATTATATTGCAGTGCAAAGCTGTAAGTGGAAATGATCTGCTAGATGAAGCGATAGCTTTGTTAAAGAAGTAACCCAGAGGAGAAAACAAGATGATACACAAAAGTGAAATATCTAGATTGTTTTTAGAAGTGTTCCCCGAGTTTGAAGCGGCCTATCAAGAACATATCTCTGAATACAATGAGGAGCTAGCCCATGTTTTTTTCGGCGATCATGTCACTAGTGAAGTAATTAATCAATTGAAGTTGGAAGCATTCAACAGTAAGGCTGTTAAATATTTTGCATTTTTCGAGGATATAGCGAAGGAAGCGGATCTCTATAGTAGACAAGTTCTAACCACAACCATTTTAACAAGAATTGGCGATGACATCACTATATTTAAAGAAGCTCAAAAATATATGGGTGAACGAACCAGACAATTATCGGATGAAGTAGAGTTATTTATTGGAAGGAATGATACTACCAGATGAGACAAAATGTATAAGTAAGGAGAAGGATGGATGGAGAAAGATATCTTCATAAGTCAATTTCTAAAACTGTTTCCGGAATTTAATGATCGATATATTGAGCATATGGAGTTTAATCAAGAGTTTCTAGGACATGTATTCTTCGGAGATGAAGTGTCTACTCATGTGGAAAGATTGCTTCAGGAACATAGTGACATTGAACAAATAGAGAAATTCTTTAGTTTTTTTGAATGGATGGCACTACACTCGGACCTTTATATCGTACAAATATTATCGACTACGATATTGTACAACCTTGGAGGAGATATTGATGTTTTATATAAAGCGGATCGATATATGGGGGTTCACACTAAAAAGCTTTCAGTAGAAATAGAAGATTTACATACAGGAAAGCATTTTTCATGAGAGTGAAGCGAAAGAAAAGTATGGAATTTTGCAGAATTTGGAGGTGAGTGTGTGTCGAGTTGGATGAAATGGATTTGGGGTGCTGCGGTTCTAGTTAATTTAGCCGTATTTATTTGGTTTCTAGTTGGTGCTACATCCAATTTTCAAAGATCACTCGATTTGATCGGTATGCCGATCATGCTTCTCTGCGGTATACCATCGCTCATTATTAACATGATTTCAATAGTCGTTTTAATAAGAAAATGGAATTCTTCGTTAAGTATAAGTACCATGATCTATGGGGTTATATTCATTTTGATATTAATGTTCTGTACTCCAGCTTTTATCAATGCATTAGAACATACGGTGAAACCAGAGAAAGTGGAAAGTGATCCTGTCAGCCTCACATCGGATGAGAAGTACGAGTACAATCTGGAGATAATCAACATGTCCCAGCGAAATAATCAGGTAAATTTAATTGTAAAAGAGGTCTCTAATCAAGCTGTTAAGAAAACGATCCCGCTAGATCTGGATGGGAAAGAGATCGCGGCTATCACGACGCACCCAGGATCAGATTGGCAGTGGACTGTTCTAGAACCTACAGAAGAACCTGAAATATACAAGCTAACCACTACCGAAAAATTAGGCATACATAAGATATATAGGATTGACGTTGTAGAAGGGCTATCAGAAGAAATGAAGTGAGTGCGGAATGATGTAGGACCTCAGTATGGAAACTCAACACTGTGAGGTGGGAATAATAAATTGAAATCAGGAAATTAGCCGGATGAAATTGCCATCAAACTTCTGCTAACATAAGTAAATCCTACATAAAAATAAGCGGTGAAAACGGATGAGTACAATCAAAGTAACACCTGAGCAGTTACATCACGTATCCAGTCAGGTGGATCAGGCGAGACAGCAATTGGAGCATATCCAAGATCATCTCTCCAGGCAGATTATGTTCCTTCAAGCCATGTGGATGGGTGTGACACAGGAGCGCTTTTATGATGATTTTGCAAGGTCGCGTCCTGTACTACAGAAAGCACTTGAGAGCATGGTGTATACTTCGAAAGAGTTAAAGGATATCGCGATCCGGTTTGAAAATGCGGATGCGGAGAAAGGGAGTCTGGGCGGTGTTATTGGTGCTGCGGGTGCGGTAGCAATGATGAAGAGTGCAGCAAGTGATGCGGGTTCGGAGGACAAAGGCTACCGGATGGCTCAAGTCAATATCTATGGTAGGCTGATGTGGATGCCAGTAAACGAGAATGGCGTTCCCGATCAGGCATCTCTAAAGGCTTATGAGAAAGATCAGGGGCATTTGGATATCAACCGGATGCAAGCAGGTCATGCGGAAGAGCCAGGGGAAGATATTCATGCATTGCAGATTAAAGCTTTTGAAAATCGAATCCATCCCTTCACGGGCGAACCTGTATCCGATAAGTATGCTCAGATGATGCTGACTTCCCTGAAGTTCAGCCAGATCTTTATGGCTTTTCAGATGGTTCGCGGAAGTATGCCTGGTCGCAAAGGGCCGTTTCGCTTGCCTGCTTCTGATCCGGCTGTGACGAAGATTAAAAAGAACTTGGAAGCGGCTGAAGCAAAAAAAACGAGTAATATTAAGGGGACGGGTGATGTTAGAACTGTCCAAATCATTGAAAATAGATATCCAAATGAGATTCAGCAAGGGAAGAGTTTTGACTATGTTTTGAAGAATGGCCAAGTTAAGATTCGAGATGGAATTAAAGAAGTTGACTTTGTCATAGATACAGATGGTAACTTAAATGTTGGAAGAGGACACTCTCATTTAGCAAATGGAGCTGACGTTCAAGCTGCTGGAAAACTAAAAGTCGATGCAAACGGAAATGTTAGAAGAATAACAAATGAATCAGGACACTATACTCCAACAACTGAGCAAGCTAAAAAATATGAGCAGATATTCAATAGTGCTGGAATAAAGACAGAAAACGCTTGGTTAGAGATATATCAACTAGAAGTAACGAGAAGTGGTTATGTTGATATAGGGAAATTAAAGAAAGTATATTCAGCTAAGCTGAAATAGTAGGAGGAGATATTTTGACTACTCAAATGAATGAGGAAATTTTTTCGACTAATTTATCTAAAGCAGTTGATAAGATAAAAAAGGCTAAAAACATTTCGAGCGATATTATTAAGTTTATCATAGAGCCTGTTGAGGAACAGGGGAAAATGTTAGATGGTGGCGATGAAATGATGAAACGTCTTGTGTTGTCTAAAGAGAATATTGGTGGTAAAAAACTATTGTTAGAAGATGTAGTTGGGGTTTTAGGAGGGCTTTTTCCGAAAGCTCCTATATGGATTAATGTATCTTTTATAGAAATTGAAGGAGATACCGCTATCTTCAAGCTGGAAACCAGTTTGCGTTTTAGAAAACCGACTTTATTAAGGAATGCTGAAACAGGTCATGCTCCTTTTAAAGCCATTGTATAGACGGAGACTCTTTGGAAAAAGAAGATGATTTGATTGGTCATATCCTGGACGAAATAGTGAACTCATACTTATAGGAGATACGAACATGATTAAATATAGGTGCACTATTGAATATAAAGAGGATTTCAACGAAGTCATCCTGGACTTAGGCATTAATTCATCTTTAAAGAACGGTTATCTAATTACTAATTCTTTGGGATCAGATATTTTTGGAGATTTCGCCACGATCCAGGAAGAGGCTGGAAACCTAATTGAATTACTGAAAGGAAAAATAAAGCTATACGAAGGTGGAGGGAACGTCAATTTAATAAGATCAGACAAGTTTTTTACAAATTTTGAAGATATCTTTGCTGAAGATGATGAACAGGACAGTAGATGTGAAATTGAGACGTTAGAATATGTAAAGTTTCTATTGTTATGGGCAAAAGAGAACTTTCAGTATAAAAGCCAGCGAGATGTTATTTTAAAAGAAGAAGCAGAATTAGCAATAGACTGGGTCAATAAAAAATATATCGAGATCTGTGAGATTGGGATTCAATAATCATAGAAGAGAGTTAACCTTGCTTATATTTTATAAGGAACGACTAATGTTGAGTTTGAAATTTTCTGATGTTCCCTATTGAAAATTCTAGTGAAGTAGGAAATGCTAATTTTATTAGGTATGGTGGAACGATTAAAAGGGCTATCAAACAAAAACTATTAGAGCAATTAAATTCATATTGAGTTTGGACACAAAGCTACTGAGGATAAGGTGAAAAGTTAGGTGTAGATGAAGTAGATTCTCATCATATTGATTGTTGGCTGACCTTGGATCAAGCTTATTGAACAGAATGCAGATTTGATTACATTAATTTAGGTAAAAGTCATCTTCGTCGCTATGTTAAGTCCAACTGTACTGCAAAAGTTTGAGTTGAAAATATACGGACCTAAATACTCAAAAGGCCATAGGGTACTAGAACTTTGTTCTGATGCCCAAATGATCACTTAACCATTCAATTCTTTAATTCATGTAGTGACAAATTTCATGCATTTATTCCAATATTTTCAGGAATCTATGGTACTATAGACATGTAGTAGAATTTTACTATAAAAATATTATTTTATGTCTATGGGGGAGATTTTGTGAAGCTAAAAACTGTTTCGATTCAAAATTACAGAAGATTTTTAAATACATCATTATCTTTGGCAGATGATGTGACTTTGTTAGCGGGTGCTAACAATAGTGGAAAAACATCTTTAATTGAACTTTTTGAAAATATTCTAAATACCAAAAAAACGGAATATTGTGTTTCAGATATTCCTGTGACTCTCTCAAAAGAATGGATTGATCGAGCTTATTCTATTTTTATTAATTATTTTGATAAAAATGAAGATAGAGATAAGACGATTCAAGGAATAGTAAATGATATTTTTTGTATAGATGCAGCTACAGGGAAAGAGAAACTCCTTATTTCACCAACAGTAGTTCAACTAAGAGTTGATTATGAGGCAAATGAAGAGATTGGGGATTTCGCAGACTATATTATGGATTTAGATCCTAGCCATTGTTCAATCTATTTTGAATATTCATTTGAGGTTACTTCCACTACTTTTAGTCAATCACTAGATAAAGACTATGAGAAATTAAAAAGTAGATACGTAAAGCTTTCTGGAGAAAAAGAACAAAATACTAAGATAGGTTTCTTTAAAGAAAAAATATTAGGTACATACGTTTCTAGTATTATTGAGAAGTGTTATTTTGCTGATAGGCAGTTTCAAAATAAAAATGAAATGGAACTCTCACATTTCCGAAAGTTGTTTAATTTATATAATATTTATGCAGGTAGGCCATTAGAAGACCAGAATGTAGGTCACTCAAAAAGTATTAGCAAAAATGTCCTTGATCTAGCACATCATGATGATGCATGGAAAGCATTTCTGGGAGCCTTGCCAGATAAGATACTTCAGCCAATTGAAGAACTAGGGATAACAGATATTGTAAGGAAGGTTTCGGTGGATGGACTTACCGAGACAATTTCATCCATTGCACAAGCTAATGGGGGGAATACGGGGAGCATTATGCTTGATTTAGAGATCTCGGAGGAAACGATTAGTTCTCTTATCAGCCAAATTACTCACGCTAAGTATGATCTTCAGGGGCACTATCTCAATGAAACATCACAAGGATTGGGATACAGTAATATGATATTTATTCTCTTGCAACTTGAAAGATATAAAAGGAATATTGACCCATTGTTGGTGAACATATTTATTATTGAAGAACCTGAGTCACACATGCATCCACAAATGCAAAATGTCTTTGGAAAATTTCTGAAAAAATACTACCAAGAAAAAAAGATACAAGGGTTAATAACTACGCATTCTAGTGAGATGGTTAGAGTAACTGAGATGAAGAATCTCAGAGTGGCAAGACCGACAACTCCGTTCATAAGCAATATATTTGATTTCTCATCTTTTAAAGAAAGTGTAAGTAAGGACCCTGTTCTTGATAATTTCTATGATTGGTTCTATGAAATAGGATTCTCTGATATAGTATTTGCCGATAGAGTCATTATTTATGAGGGTGACACAGAAAGAATGCTTATTAGAAAACTCTTTTCTTTGGATGATTTTGCAGTATTAAACCAACTATATATCGCATTTGTTCAGGTGGGAGGAGCGTATGCTCACAACTATAGAACTCTCATTGAGTTTATGGGAATAAAAACGCTTATACTGACGGATCTTGATTATAATAAAGCCTCAAAAACAGAAAGTCACATAAGAGCCTCGGGAACAACGAATGCCACGATTAATAATTTTTATGAAATAACACATCCAGAAACCAAGCCAACTGTAGCAGATTTATATGAGTGGAAAAAGAATGAGGGGAACATATTGTTTAAAGGCTGTGCATATCTAAATTATCAAGGGGAAAAGGACAGCTTTGCTCGTACCTTAGAAGAAGCAATGCTTGCTAAGCATTATAAATTAACAGCAGTTGAGCAAAAGAGTCGGGAGGATTGGATTAATTTAAGAAATGTTGACAAATTGAAGTTTACTATTCCTCAAGAAGAGGGACAATATACAATTAGAGACATTGTTGAGCATACTTCAAAAGGAAAAACAGATTTTATGTATTCAGTAATCCTAAATAATTTAACTAAAAATATGTTGCCAGATTATATTGAGGAGGGGCTGGCATGGCTGAAGAAATAGTAGATAAAAATATCTATTTAGTTAATGCTCCGGCCGGAAGTGGTAAGACAACGGCAATCAAATCAATGATTTTTAAGCATCTGGTTGAATACCCCAAAAATAATATTCTTTGTATAACATACACAAATAGGGCTGCAGAAGAATTAGGGAAGGATATGGATAATAAAAAAGTTTATTTTTCAACAATTCATTCTTTTTTACACAACTTTCTAAAGATTTATTTTTCACATGAACAAATACTAAATTTGTACTTTGAAACATATGGTTCTGAAATAATGAAGAGAATTTCCAATGAAAATGGGGATGAAAAGATAACCAGAAGTAATGAAAGGTATATTGAGAAAAACGGTGAGTTATCATTTAATTATATTAAGGAAAACCTTAAGTCTATCTATTACAATGAGTCTCAATTTAACTTTTTATATTATGGAGGCTTGTCCCATGATGATCTTATAACGTTTTCTAAATTGGTATTTGATAAGTTTCCTGTCATTAGAAGGAGATTGACAAAAAAGTATCAACTTATATTTATTGATGAGTATCAAGATTCGTCGGCAAATGTATTAAAATTATTTTATGAAGCAGTTCATGCAACCTCTACAGAGCTATATTTTCTGGGAGATAAAATGCAACAAATATATAGGAACTATGATGGCTCATTTGAGGATAAACTTTTAACCCTCAATCAATCAATTAAATTAACTACTAATTATAGATCAGTTCCTGCTGTTATTGATATTTTAAACAATTTGTATAATAACAATTCGTATAAGCAAGAACCTGCAGAGAAAAATTTAAATGTAACAGTTGATCACTTGCCTAGAATTTTGTTATGTGATGATGTTTCTGAGAAGCTTAAGTTAGAAAAACAAAATTATCCTAACGCATTATTGTTGTTCTTGCTTAATCAAAAACGATTTGACTCTATTGGAGCAGGAGATCTTTATAGAAAGTATAACAAAATGGAACGATATTCGCATATACAACAATATAGTGCTGTTGATGTGCTTATAAATGATTCACAGGATAACCCAGATAGTTTAGTTAAATTATTGTTCTTGGTTAACCAAATTGCTCAGGACTATGGTACTAAGAGCCTAGGCAATATCGTTCAGTTGTTCAAACGAAATTCTAAAATATTTAATGATACTGTATTTACTGTGAAAAAACATGAAGATAAACATAGATTGGATAATTTATTGCTTAAAGTTTCGGATGTATATAATAATTCTCAAATGGAATATAGTATAAAATCAGTGTTAAATACACTTTTGGAAACTGCACTGGTTAGACCGGAGTATATAGGCTCCATAATTGATGACGAAGAATACTCTTTAGTTTTGGAAGTTAATATAGCAGAGTTTCGTCTTCTAGCTGAGTACTTAAAAACACCAAATGTATCTACACAACATGGCGTAAAGGGAGAGAGCCATGACACAGTTTTTTTTATAGCGGAGGACAGTAACAGCAAGCCATTAGTCCATATGTATAAGTTCTTTAACATGTGGAGTAACATGGAGGTGTCACTTAATGAATTTGAGTCGTTCTATTATGAATATGTTGAGTGGATAAAGGATACAACTTCATACTTAGGGTTCAAGTTATCTGAAATTAATAGTGAGCTGCATAAAAAACATAGAGAGTATTTAACATCAAGAATAAATCAACTACTTAAACATTTTGAAAATAATAAGTACTTCAAAAATTTATGTGAGAGTGATCACAAAGCATATTTAGACAATTCACTTGTAAAGACAGCGAAAATGTGTTTTAAGGAAAGCCAAGTGTATGGGTCTTTAAGTGCTTATCGTTTATTTTATGTAGGTTGTTCTCGTGCACGAAGAAATTTGTCAATATTTATTGATAAATCTAAAATTGAAGGTTTTACTTCTCGATTGACTAAGAAATTTAATGAAATAGGGTTCGAAGTTACGGAATAATAAATCTAGGTATCCACTTCGAAAAAAAGAAAAGAGTATCTTTTTTACTGGATGCTCTCTTTTTTATACCTTAAAGAGCAAACAGCCCTGATTATTCTAAGTAGTCGTTTTTTGGAGGGAGACAAAAAATGTGCAGAGGTGTGACAACTAATTACTAAGCTTCATGGATATTACTTGTTATGGTGAGAGTGCTACAAAAAAGCTAATCGCAAATTTAGCCGAGCTAAAAAATATTATAATGAATAAGAATTTTACTCTCTCTTTATAGTATACTGGAGGCAAACTGAAGTTGAAAGGTGGATTTAAACTGATTACAACAGTAGCTGATCTATTGAATTCTCTTATGATCAAGGAGAAAGAGTTGTTAAAAAAATACAGCATAATTAAGCATGGCCCTACAATAGGGGATATGTATGAGGGACTTACAACAAATCTTCTTAATAAAGCTATATTCGAAGGATTAGATATAAGAGTTGTGTCAGGTAAGATACGTAATGAAGAAGAATCCTTTAGTAATGAAATAGATTGTATGATAGTAGAGGGAGAAGGCGAAGCCATTCCGTATACAGGAAAGTTTATATATAATCTCTCTCAAGTAATTGCAGTTTTAGAAGTGAAAAAAAACTTGTATCAGGAGGATCTAGTAGATGCCTACAATAAAATGAAGCAGATTTACTCAATTACTGAGCCAAGCAATGAATTATTAAATATGAAGGCGTTTAGAGATGCATTTAGACATACAGTACAGAAAGAACTTCCTGACTATGAAGAAGTGATCAAACTGCCTCTGCATGAACAAATGATTTATCATAGTTTGTTAATGGAGGAAATGATGCCGGTTAGAATAGTATTTGGTTATTATGGATATGCATCAGAATATGCCCTAAGACAAGCATTTAATAAATATTTAGAAAAAAACTCAGGTATTAGCGGGTTTAGTCCAACTATCTTTCCTGATCTTATTATATGTAATAACAGTGTCTTAGCAAAATTAGATGCTATGCCTTATATAAGTCCTTTGGATAGAGAAGGTAATTGGAACTTCTATGGTTCAACAACACATAATCCATTTTTAATACTTCTAGAATTCGTTTGGACAAAGCTAAGTTATAGATATAACCTTAGCAATGATATTTTTGGTGAAGATCTTAATTTCGAAGCTTTTCATCCTTTTCTGCGGGCTAAGGCTAAAATAATTAACAATAAAATAGGTTGGGAGACCAATTCTATCTATATCCCTAAAGATGGATTAAATCATGAACCGCTATTTTGGGAGTGGAAGCCCGCAGAACTTGACGAGGTAGAATGGTTTATAATAACTTGGTTATGCTCACATCAAGAGCTCAATACAGAAGAATTAGAATTTCAACAATGGTTGTCTAAAAAAGGTGTGAAACTAGAAGATGTTATTAAGAGTCTCTCAGAAAAGAGACTTACTACTTTTGAAAGAAATAAGTTTTATTTGTTGACTGACGAGTGTGCAGTTGTTACCGTTAACGGTAAGTGGTATGCTGCCGAAAATAAATCAGGTAGACTCACAAATTGGGTTAAAAAGATTATGCAAGCTAGATACGAATAATAGCTTAGTTTTATTTATTTAAATACCAATGTTTATAAAGTTATTTGGAAAGGCAAGAAGTGAGTCAGTTCTAAGGATAAGGTTTCCGTATGTCCGTCCGGTTTAAAAGATAGTCTGTGCTGGTCTGATGATAATCAGCCAGCTTTATTAATATAGCTGTGGGAATATCCAATTCACCACGTTCATAGTTGCTATAAACACGTTGACTACAGCCGAGATAGGCTGCAATTTGTGTCTGGGATAAGTCTTTGTCTTCACGCAAATTGCGTATACGAGCATACATGATCATCACCTCACTAATATCATATCTTAGCGCGCTATCCGCTATTGATTTTTAGCGGAAAATCCGCTAAAGTATAATTAGAATAGTTGGTAAAAAGACTAGGTGGGGATAATATGTCAAACCTGATCGAAGATTTGTTTCATGGAAACCTAAGATTGGACGAGTCGATTCATCCTGAACAGGCCGAGTATTACGAAATTAACCGCCAAATATCGGACATCATGCAAAACTACAAAACAAAGCTCCCAGATACAGACTACGATGCGTTGGAGCAATTGATCGACTTGATCGGACAGTCCACATCCATATATGTGGAAGCGGCGTTTGAGCAGGGTTTTCGTACAGGCGGCAGACTGATGATTGAGGTTCTAGCCAAACCGTGAGTATCTATCTGCCTTATGAGCCAACAGACAATACACAGCAATTCAAAAATCCCCTTCTCCATTACCACCGATCAGGCTGGCATGGGGGAGGGGACTTTGCTTTATGAATTATTCTTTTATCTTACCAGCCTATACCTACCGGGCTCCAATATTCTTACCCGCTGGCGTTCCCGACCCAATCAGATCACTGCCACCCGCTAGCTTCAAGAAATTACCCAATACAGGCGTACCGTCTGCGGCACGGGTTACCGAAGGCACGAGGGAGACAAAGTCGGCTGCGCTGGCGAGCAGGCCTTTGTCGTTGACGCTTTTTTTGTTTTTCCACCAGACGTTGGTGCTGCTGACATCGGTTCCACTGGTTTTATCGCTGGCGCCGCCCTGGAAGGACAGGTTGTTGGTGAAGATGTGGGTACCTTTGTCAAAAGCAAAGTTGCTTTGTCCATTGTTCCATGAGGTGTTGTTGGTCATCTGGATCGAACCTGGATTGCTGTTATAGGTAAAGCCATGCTTTTTATTATTAAATGCAATATTGTTCTCGACAATGTGATTCACGGCAATTTTCTCGCCGCCCAGTTTAAAGCCGTTACCATCACTGTTCGAAGTGGAGGTTCCGTCAGCGGTGGCGCCGTTGCCGTAAGCAATGCTGTTACGAATCGTGACCGCACCGATGGCGCCTGTGTCTGTTTTACTGTAAAGATCCCAGCCATCGTCTACGTTATAGGCGGCAATGCAGCCGTCAAAGACGTTCCCTGGACCGACCGTCAGCTTGGCGGCAAAACCGTCTGCATCCTCGCCGTCATCCGGGTCATAGTTGTTGTGGGAGTAGGAACGAATGACTTCGTTATATGAAGGCCATTCACTTTTGGCAGCAGTGGAAGCATAACGCCCGATCTGAATGCCGGTATCCCGGTTATGGTGCGCTTCGATCTGCTCCAGACGGTTGTAGCTGCCTCCGATGAATATGCCGTTATCGCCTGCACCCTTGACTTCAAGTCCTTTCACAAACCAGTAGTCTCCGAACATTTGTAATCCCCGATTCGTGGAAGCAAAGGCTTGAGCCGAGAAATCAAAGACAGGTTTTTCCGATCCGTAGGCGACCAGATTTTTACGTTGTGAGGAAGTGCCGCTGTTACCACGTTCAATGGTAATCGTTTGCGAGAAGCTGTAGGTTCCGCCGCGCAGATAGATTGTTTTGCCTGGGGCGATCTGGGTCAGAGCATTAGCCAGTGACGTTGGACTATTGATCGTTCCTGGATTGCTGGCAGAACCGTTAGGAGACACATACAAATCGCCCGCAGCCAGTGTGATATTGGAACTGTTCACCACTGACTCTGATTCTGAGGTATTAGGCAATCCGCCTTCCAAAAGTTCTGCGGCACCCACGGAACCACCGCTTAGCAGTAATAGAGGGAACGCAGCACTGAGACAGATGTTAGTCATTTTGGATTTCAGGGAACGCTGGGATCGTGCAGATGCATGAGTAGATGTGGAAGGGAATAATTTCATGATGCAAGCCTCCTTGGTTAATTGAAATAAAATATCGAGCTGGCGGCGGGCGGCAACCGAGTATGGGCCGAACAGAGCAGAACAGAGCGTACCTTCAATGGGAACAGAATATGGTACGTCACGTGCTTCGTCCTACCGCCCGGCTAGCTAAAGGGTATCCACCCGGACACAGCTTCATGGTAAATGTTGTAAACGTTATCATCAATAATCATTTGATCAGGTTGCGTTTAAGGCTGGCAGAGCGGCATGACTGCTCCCGATCCCATCCCATTCATAGGCAATATGTAATCCGAACATTGGCTAATCGCCTTTTTTTAACGAAGTATCGTCCGAAATGAACGTAAATTGGTCGGTTGTTTTTCCCCTTTTCGCACCAAAATTATCTATTATCTACCTGGATGAACCTCCAAGCCTTGAACTTTATGTTTGCTAAAAGACTTATATCTCTACAAGTTCCCATGAAGTGAGGTATAATCGCGTGAGTCATCGTTCAACCTCTATTTATACCAGCCAATGTTACTTCATGATTCGACAAAAAAATCTTGTCATGCGATTCACATTATGGGATAATTAACTTTTGCCCAACGGCCTTTTTTGAAACGGAAAATAGAAATTGGACCGCTTTGTCTAAGAATGGAGGCTGACCCAGGATTGTCTACACAACGTTACCCTTTTGCATATGATCCGGCTGAACCTTTTGTATCCCGTCTGGGAGAGTGGGTTGCCGATGTGTTTTATGATATTTTGCCAGAGTCCGGCTTCGAGGTACGGGACGAACAGATTTTTATGGCGTACCAGCTCGAACGGGCCTATGGAGATAAAAAGACGATTATGGCCGAGGCCGGCGTAGGAACAGGTAAAACACTCGTTTATCTGCTCTACGCGGTTTGTTATGCACGTTATACGGGCAAACCGGCGGTGATCGCCTGTGCCGACGAGTCTTTGATTGAACAGCTGGTGAAGCCGGGCGGAGATATCGCGAAGCTCGCTGAACATCTGGATTTGCAAGTGGATGCACGTCTGGGCAAGTCGCCAGATCAGTACGTCTGTCTGAACAAGCTGAGTGCCGTCCGATTCGCCGATGAGGATGCGCCAGTGATTGAAGAGGTGTATGAGAGCCTGCCGGATTTCGTGAACACGCCGGGAACACTTCAGGCTTTCCATCCGTATGGTGACCGCAAACAGTATCCGCATCTGAACGACCGCCAGTGGAACAAGATCAACTGGGACCCGTTCCAGGATTGTTTCGTGTGTCCCAAAAGACAACGCTGCGGCCTGACGCTGTCGCGTGATCATTACCGTCGTTCCAAAGACATCATCATCTGTTCCCATGATTATTACATGGAGCATGTGTGGACCTATGAAGCGCGCAAACGTGAAGGACAATTGCCATTATTGCCTGACCACAGCTCGGTTGTATTTGATGAAGGGCATTTGCTGGAAGAAGCCGCATTGAACGCCTTGAGTTACAAATTGAAACACCGCATCTTCGAGGAACTGGTCACACGTCTGCTCGAAGGGGAGATTCGTGAAACCCTTGCCGAGCGTGTAGATGAAGCAATCGAGAGCAGTGAGCGATTGTTCCGCCTGCTGGATACGTATACGGTGGCGATTCCGGGCTCGGAGCGGAAGGAAGTGCGCGTAGAAGCGCCGCTGCTGCAAGAGATCGAACGATTGAACAGTGTGCTTGATGCAATCGGCGAAGAGCTGGTATTTGAGAGTGGATTATTCTCACTGGATGGGTATCAGATGCGTGTCGTGGAAGAACATCTCGATATGATTCAGACGGCATTGTCTCTGTTCCGCAAGGAAGATGGTTACATCTGTTGGGCGGAAGAGAGCGAGGAAGAGACCACGTTGTCGATCATGCCGCGTACGGTAAAAGAAATTCTGAACGAGCGTGTGTTCAACACGGGTATTCCGATTGTCTTTTCATCCGCTACGCTGTCCGTAGACAACTCATTCCGCTATGTGGCGGATAGTCTCGGGATTGACGATTTCGTATCGTTCTCGGTTGCATCTCCTTATGATTACGCAGATAAAATGCAGATGAAAATTGCTGAGCAAGTCTTACCAGGTCATGTAGAGAACGAAAACCGTTTGCGTGATGCGGCGGCTTTGCTCCAAGAGAGCGGCGGTCGGGCATTGATCCTTTTCCGTACGATGGAGGAATTGCGCGCGTTCAAGCAGGACATCGTCCATGTCCCTGAAGCAGAAGGATTACGCTTTATGTACGAGGGAGATAGAGAGATCAGTGATCTGATTGCGGCATTCCAGCAGGATGAGGAGAGTGTGCTCTGCTCCGTTAATCTGTGGGAAGGACTCGACGTGCCGGGGCCATCTCTGTCCAACGTGATGATCTGGTCACTTCCGTACCCACCGCAGGACCCCGTGTTCAATGCCAAACGGAATGCATCGGCTTCGCCATATGAAGAGATCGATCTGCCGTATATGCTACTGCGTGTGAAGCAGGGTCTTGGACGTCTCATTCGCACAAGCAGTGATTCCGGTTCGGCGGCGATTCTGGATGAGTCGATCTATACCCAAAAGGAAGCCAAAGACCGCATTGCGGCTCTGCTCCCGGAAGGTGTGGAATGGACAACCTTGGCACATTAATCGATGTAGATCACATATAGATTTCATAGGAAAATAAAAATAAGCTCCTGTTCACCGGGATACATGATCCGAGGTGAGCAGGGGCTTATTTGTTTTGATTTTCTATTCGGTTATTCATTTGGTTCTCGATTTTGTTATGCAATATGGACGTAGAGCTTGAGAAGGGATGATGCAGAGAAATAATAGATTGTCGGGTTATGGCTCGTTGCCTTCGGCCTTGTTAAAAATACCCATGCTCAGATACCGTTCCCCGGTATCCGGCGCAATGCAGAGCACCCGGTGCCCCGGCCCCAGTTCCTTCGCGATGCGAAGGGCGGCCCACACCGAAGCGCCAGAGGAAGGGCCGAGCAACAGCCCTTCCCGGGCAGCAAGCTGCCGCATCGTATCCAGTGCGTCCTCATCGGACACCTGGATGATGCCATCCCATACGTCGGTATTCAAGATGTCCGGGATGAAGCCCGGACTTGTACCGACGAGCTTGTGCGGCCCGGGCTCGCCGCCGGACAGCACCGGGGAACCTTGCGGCTCCACCGCATAGATGCGGAGGGCGGGAAGCTGCTTGCGCAGCTCTTCGCCCGTTCCGGTGATTGTGCCGCCGGTTCCGGCCGTAGCGATGAAGGCGTCTAGCCTGCCATCCATCTGCTCTATAATTTCGGGCGCCGTCGTGATTCGGTGAATATCCGGATTCGCCTGATTCTCAAACTGCTGGGGAATGAAGCTGCCCGGCAGATCGGCGTGAAGTTCCTTCGCTTTGCGAATCGCTCCAGGCATCCGCTCCGCAGCGGGCGTAAGTACAACCTCTGCGCCATATGCCTTCAAAATGTTAATCCGCTCCTTGGACATATTGTCCGGCATGATCAGAATCGCTTTGTATCCTTTGGCGGCGGCGTTCATCGCAAGGCCAATTCCGGTATTACCGCTGGTCGGTTCGATAATGGTTGCCCCAGGCTGCAGCAATCCATCTCGTTCAGCCTGAGCAATCAGGTTGTAGGCGGCACGATCCTTGACGCTGCCGCTTGGGTTGAAATACTCTAGCTTGATGAACACGTCAGCGGAGTCACTGCCTGTGAGCCTGATGAGTCGAACCGCAGGGGTCTGGCCGATCAGTTCTGTCACATCTGCGGCTACGAGCGGATGTGGATTTGTATTATTTTTCAAAAATGAAGGTGAATGCGAATTTGAACTTCTATCCATAAATACAGCTCCTTGATTGAAAAGACGTTTAAGATATATCCGTTTCCCATATTGGAATGGTTGGATATGTCTTCTCCATCTTAATGACAGAGCACGCAATGGTCAACCTGTTCAGCAGTCACTTGCCTGGGATATGGAGTCTCGGCAGAGCCTTGCTTCTTTCATCTGCTGGCTTGGGAACCAATCGCGCCTCCATACCTCGGAAACCAATCATACTTAAGTTTGGGTCAGATCCATCTGAAGATGGCGACTTAGCTCTTTTTTAACCTCATTACGTGCAAATGTCCAGAGCATATAGAACCGCTGTCCGTATCCCCTGCACAAATAAAGGGTTTCGATGCCATCCTTTCCCCGCGTTTCCTCCAGAACTTTCACGCCGCGGGTTCTCATCTGTTTGCGCAGTTCGAGCATCTCCTTAAGTACCTCATTCTGAATACGGGTGAGCGAGAGAATATAGACCTCAGGCATTTTCAGAAGCAGCGTATCCAGTGTTCGAATATCCCGTTCCAGTACATCCAGCAAAAGGGTGCGTACGACCATGCCTTTGATCAGGCGGTGATCTTCATCGGAAGGGGTGGGGGCGGAAGTAGAAGAGGATGTCATGGCAATTCACTTCCTTAGTCTATAATTGGAATTTAATGTTTACAGAACAAGTGTTCCTATATTATAATCAATATATGCAAAAGATAATCGTTATACAACCGAGAAATAATGGAAATGAGTTTGTTCTCCATTTTTAATCGTTTATATAGAAACCTAAGTTTGAAGTAAAGCGAATGCATCATTCATCTCAATTAAGTCTAATTGCCAAGTAAGAGCACATGATTTGCGTTACAACATATATGATGGTGTTAAATTGAGAAGTTTGTGGTTTTCAGATGGGTGAATACTTGCTAAGAACGGACAAGCTGACTCCAAAATTTAGGTATAATTTATGGGTTTTGCAGGAAACCTAAGGTCAAAAGCAACATCAACTTGGTAAAACATATATTCAGAGCTAACGTTCCTTATATGCGAATATTGTAATTAGATATAACAAAGAAAGAACACATTGAGGAATTGACAAAACGAGCATCAAAAAAGCCCTGCCTTGGGCGGCGGGGCCTTGAGTATATGCTGCCGATACAGCGGCAGTCTAAATGTTAGATGTGTAATGGAATAAAATAGAAGCATCTTCAACAGTAAATAAACAACTAAAACTAAAGTCTGCAGCAGGTTGTTACCCAATTTTAAGCAAGATATTGAGGTTTCTCGTAATATGCTTCTTTTTCTAAAATGACTTTGTAAGGCCGCTCCTTGCCCTTCAGTGATGGGCCGATGGTAACGAGCGGTACGGCCGGTTTGTGGAAACGATCCTCTTCCTTGGGTTCCGGAACCGGTCGTGATGAATCAGGCGCAGAACTAAGGCGAACTTTCTTCTCGCTGCCCCAGCGCTTGCTTATTTTTTTCATTTCCGGTCTCATTCCGGTTCGCCTCCTAACAGATCGTTGATGGCGTTAAACAGTTGACGATTTTGCAAGTCAATGTGCTGAAACACCGCCTCATCCGCTTCAATATGACCTATAATGTGAACGGTAATTACATACCTCTTGGCTACAGGATAGCACAGCAGATACTCTTTCTCAAGGTAATCGTCGTACAGATTTACTTTGATTTTGTTTTCTTGATATGAATCGACAACAAGAATGCGTTTGGGATCGTCCGGCGGTTTGTCATCATTGGCGGACAAGTCGTATTTTCTGCCGGGTTCTCCAACATTACCACATAATTGCTCAATGTAACCATTACCATCTGTACGATAGATCGCAGTGCCGCGTACAGTGAATGGCGGATGTGAAACAAAGGCACTTCGCAGTGCGTCACTCATGCGTTCGAGCATCTGGGCATCTGCTTTGCGTGTACGCAGCAATTCCCTAAAGAAACGTAGCAGTTTGAATAATTGCAGTCTTGCCTGATCTTCGGAGCGCTTATGATTCTCGATGATACGCTCAGCTTCGGGATCACTCCAGCGTCCTTGTTCTTCAATGCTGTCTGCGATCTTGGAGCAGGCTACAGATACGGCGGGAGCCCATTTTCCGTCAGAACGAATCTCATATACCAGCGGATTCAATCCCAGCAGATCGGTGGGCATCCGCAATCCTTCGACTTTGGCAGCATCCTTGATGTCCGTAATATCTTCAGGAAGAATGAAAAAAATACGCTTTCGTCCCAGACGGCCCATAAATAGACCCATTTCAAGCATTGTATTATCCCGAACCGATGCGTAGTACTTCCCGCGAATTTTGGATATGTCATCTGGATGGAAGATAAAAATGGCAAAGTCCGTTGTGCGTACCTCAGCTTCCAGATCGTCCATGGTATAACTGCTTGGATTAAATACCCCCGAGTACCACGGGGTGACTTCGGCTGAAAAGCGCAAGTTTTCGTGTACAGCGGCTGCAATCGGCTTCGCTTCCAGCGAGCAGCCAATAAAGACTCTCGGCTTTAACGTTTTCATCACTCCGCCTCGCTTAAACGGTAATGGGATTCAATTGTTATATTATACCATAAAAAGCAGAGTAAGTCTGGAAACGTTTGAATTGTATTGGCGATACCGTTCGCTATAGTGTATGTGCATAAGGAAAAGGATTCCTTTGCTAACGACTAGAAAATAAAAAAAAGCCCGTAATTGTCACAGTTGGGTGACTGCACTGTTATATTTGAAAGCTTCGGTCATAGAATAAAGGAGCAGGTAGCACCATTCGTTAGCTTTGCTGATACGGGTGTGCCTGTATGACGGCTGGAGCAGCCCAGAGGCTGTTTTATGCGTGTTTTTGCTGGGTTGCTTGTTTAGACCCGGTCACATTGGTGTTATATAATAGAAGTACAAGCAAGTTAGCTTTGGTGTTTAAATTGAATGAAATAAAATGCTGTGAGTTGAATCTCCCTTTTACACGTTAACGAAGAATGCAGAACCCATCAGTAGAAGCGAAGCGCTCGCGTTTATCACAGGATTTTTCCTTTTGAAAAAAGGAATCAAAAAAATCCGGGGATAACAGCGATCGAAAGAGGGTACTGCAATCGAAGTGGTAAGTGTAAAGCGACCTGTTCAACCTTCTGCATCATTTATTTTTCAATTTAATCAAGCACAGCTAACCACAAAACACAGAAAGGATCAGGATACCATGAGTCCCCGAAGGACAATCTCCCCAAGGACAATCTGGAAACGTTACGATCTCTCATACACATAGCGCCCCTTGTAGAGTAAACCAACCGGTTCAACAAAACGGCTGACTCTGCGAAAGAGGGGATTGGGATGAATATTCGAAGGACGTACACGATGATTTCTTCCAGGCTTACCTTTTGCAGGGTACGGTCGGTCTAAAAAACCAACTACAAACTGCGAGGGAACCTGTATGAAGAGAACATCGTTAACCGTACAACACGTTAAGACAGAAGCGATCAAGTTTGCAATTATGTTACTTGGTACATTTATTTTGGCATTTGCTTATTATCACATTAACTTTCAGAATCATTTATCGGAGGGCGGATTTGTCGGTCTGGCCCTGCTCGGAAAATATGCAACGGGTTTATCGCCGGCGGTCGGCATGTTGCTACTCGACATTCCTGTCATGATCCTGGCCTGGTTCATCAAGGGCTGGAAATTCATGATCCAAGCACTGCTTGGTGTGGGTGCATTTTCCCTATTCTACGACGGCTTTGAGCGTTACTCCACACTGGTGATGAATTTTAACGGAAACCTGTGGATTCCTGCAGTACTGTCCGGTGTATTGACCGGGGTTGGTGCGGGAATTGTACTTCGCTTTGGTGGAGCGACAGGTGGAGACGATATTCTCGCTGTGCTCGTCAGCCGCTGGAAGGGATGGAAACTGGGAACGGTTTTCTTTGTCAGTGATGCGTTCGTTTTGGGATTGTCACTCTTCTTTCTTCCGGTAAAAGAAACTTTATATACAATTCTGGCTGTATGGATTGCCAGCAAAATGATTACGTATGTGGTCGGCATTCCGGCTCGCGGTACAGTGGTTACAACATCTGCTGTAAAATTACCGATTCCATCGGTTGCCGCCAAAGCGGTCAATGCAGCTACAACACGGACTTCCGTGGCACAAGGCGTAACGAATTGAGCAGGCATTTCAGAATAACCCATAGCTTATATGGCATAAAAAGTGTTCGAGCTTTATCAAGCTTTGACTGGTTTGAAGTAAGCTCTGATTTAGAGAGGAATCCCTTTTGTCTGCAGACTCTGCAACAAGAGGGATTTTTTGTTATGCGTTAGGAATGCTTTTAAATAAATGTCCTTGAACATTAGTGTGATAGATGCACATTAGGATTTAAGAGAACGAGCAATTTGTCCATCCTGATTATGAATAATGGCTCGAATATGATGTTTGGTGCTCCATGCTTTAGCGGCATCAACAGCCTCCACTTTGGTATCGTAGGTGGAATGGTAATCGGATGTGCCTTCTTGTTTAATGGCCCAGCCCGATTCGGTTGGTACAACATGAATGTTGTGATGGCTCTTGGATGAGGAGACAGGTTCGGAGTGGCGCCGATTCCGAGAAGAAGATTCTGAAGAAGAAGACTCGTCAGGCTTTTTTGATGTTGTACGAGAAGACGAATCGGAGCCTGACGCCGTATGATCAGGGTGATTCTCATCCCACTCCTCCGCTTTGGCCGTTGCGATGGCAATTGCCCGTCCTTCTTCATAACCGTCATCAAGCAGAGCGTTGGCAATGTCGATCGCTTTATGCCGAATGCGTGGCTTCAGATTTTTCATGGATACCGGGTAGTCGCTTTTATTCCATGGCATATGTTATCCCTCCTGAAATAGTATGGGTTAGTAGTATATTACCCCCAGGCATATCAGATAAACGCCAAACGGGTTCTCGCTCCTTTTCTATACTTCGGGGGACATAAGGCGTATAATACGTTGGTGATAAAAATTGGATAAAATCAAACATTAGAACCAATATAAAGGAGAACGTACATATGTTCAGTCTAAGTCTCGCTCTTCCAATGATATTCACCATGCTGATCCATGCAACAGATAGCTTATCTTATGCACTTCGTCTTGGCGGTTTGCGTACGCGCCGGATTGCTCTTGCGATATCACTCGCAGGCATTTTGCTACTCGTCTCTCGTACGTCCAATATGGCACAGGGTCCCATGATCGGTAGTCTGGTGGACTCCGCCACTCGTGGAGCCAACCCGCACTTTGCAGCACAACTGCATTGGTTGATGGGGGCAGCAACGGTAGGAACAGCATTAGCCATACTCTGTTTCCCGACAATGGTCAAACTCTCATCGCGAATGGTTGTACATTTTGAAGTGGCAGGTTCCATTCCTGGCATGATCCGGCAACTTCTGAAGCGGAGTAAGCTTCGGAATGCAACGTATTATATTACTCCACCTTCTTGGGAAATGGCCAAACGTTTGGTACAACACAGCATGCCAAGACGGTTAATGTTGCTCAATGTAGCCGTAACTGCCATCTATACTACAGGTGTTTTGTCCAGTTTATACGCAGCGTATCTATACCCGGATCAGGCTGTGGCTGCATCTCAGTCGACAGGATTGATTAACGGTATGGCAACCATTTTGCTTACGATTCTGGTCGACCCGCGGATTTCACTCCTGAGTGACCGATCTTTGCGTGGTGAAATCCGGCTGAATCGCATGAATCAAATTTATGGCTGTATGCTGATCTCTCGTCTTTTTGGCACACTGGTGGCGCAGTTACTGTTGATTCCTCTGGCCTACTGGATTGGCTGGATCGTAAGTATGATGTGATCATTTTTTCACAGTGCTTACGAATGAGTGAGAAGGGATGCCTTACTTCTATCGATTGACAGAAATTAGGGTGCGTGCTAATATTAGACCGAATAGTCGGTTTTTTTGTAGGGAGGGTATATTTATCGAAGTCAAACGGAGAAAAGACGTTGCTCAGATAAAAAAAGATATTGTACGTAATACCAAAGAGCTTTTTGCCCAGAAGGGGTATGGAGCCACTTCGATGGAAGACATATGTACGATTAACAATCGAAGCAAAGGTAGCATTTATTATCATTTCAAAAGCAAAGAAGAGCTATTTATGTACCTCATCAAGCTGAACAACGAAGATTGGATGGACGAGTGGGTTGAGAAGGAACCTCAATATAAGACCGCTACAGAGAAGTTGTACGGACTCGCTGATCATTATGTGGATGACATGGCGAATCCGCTGAATCATGCGATTAATGAATTTGTCTCTAGTCAGGTGGTTAGCCAAGAGATGATGGATGAGATGCTTGCTCTGATTCGGATTCCGTATGCGACCTACGAGCGTATTTTATCTGAAGGTATGGAAGCTGGAGAGTTTAAAAAGGGTAACCCGCAGGACATGATGCATATTATTTACGGCCTGCTTAGTGGATTAAGTACACTTTATTTCGAAAAAGATGTGCAAGAAATCCGGCGCCTGTACCATATCGGGATCAGTAGTTTACTGACAGGCATCCAGCAACGTTAATGAGAACAAACTGATGAAATATCAGTTTTTCTTTTTAAACAATAATAAACCGGACAGTCGGTTTAAAAAGGGAGATGGAATATGAATACGTTATTCAGAAACAGAGCTTTTCTTATCATCACAGGATCAGATTTGTTGCAAAACCTTGCGATATGGATACGCAATATGGCAATCCTCTATTACATTATGGATCAGACGCAAGGAAACCCGGTGGCAATCTCCCTCATTACTGTTCTGGAATATGCTCCAATCTTTATATTTTCCATCATAGGCGGTGCGCTTGCAGATCGGTGGAATCCCAAACGAACGATGATTATCGGAGACATTCTAAGTGCTATATCGATTGTCATCATCATGGGTATTCTTAGCTCGGGATACTGGCAGGTTCTTTATGCAGCAACCCTCGTTTCCTCCATCGTCAGCCAGTTCTCTCAGCCCTCATCTGTCAAAATAGTTAGACGGAATGTCAAAAAGGAGAATGTACAGTCCGCGATCGCCGTAACGCAAAGTGCAAACTCCCTTTTCCTCATTTTGGGGCCAATCGTAGGTACTTTTATATATACTGCTATGGGCATTCAGACATCCATGACGGTGTTGCTCATCTTATTTGTCGCTTCTGCTATTTTGCTAACGTTTCTGCCCAAGGATCAAGCCAAGCGGGAAACCGGTACTTCTCTCTTCGCTGATATTAAAGAAGGATGGAATTATGTCACTCAGTCTCGTTCACTTCGCATGTTGGGTCTGGTTTTTGGCTGTGTTGGCCTATCCGCAGGCCTGATCAATCCACTAGCCATTTTCCTGGTTACGGAGCGGTTGGGATTGGAACAAACCGCACTACAATTTCTGTCGGGAGCATCCGGGCTTGGTTTGCTGATTGGCGGGGGGATCGCTGCGGCTGTCAGCAACAAGTTGAATCAAACGAAAACATTAATAATCGGGCTGTTGTGTGTGGCTGTTACCATGTTAGGTGAGGTCCTATCCAGTTGGCTCTGGTTAACGATGGGTCTGACGTTCCTGAGCTCCATAAGTCTTGCTTTTATTAACATCATTATCTCTTCCTATATGGTCAGCCGGATTGATGAACACGTCATTGGCAGGGTGAATGGAACCATTATGCCCTTATTTATGGGAACGATGCTGATTGGTTCCTCACTCGCGGGTGTGATCATGAATCAGACTTCTTTGATTTTTGTGTATGTGATATCGGTCATCATCATGCTTCTGAGCATAATTCCGGGTTTAAGAGTTCAGTTTAATGATCAGAATATTTTGAATAATGGTGAACTAAAAAGGTGATCGCACACTGTGGCTTGAAGGTTTCGAAGCCGATATGTTAATTAAAATAAAAAAAGAGCAAAGGGATCTAAAATGTACCCCTTGTAAAGGACAAATTAA